>JANPBJ010000158.1:0-7997 GCA_031430375.1 Acidimicrobiia bacterium | reverse complement strand
CGTCAAGGTCGTCCCTGGTCCGTTCGGCGTCGATGAGGAAGGTGGTGTCGAACAGGAGACGCGTCACGATCGGTGGTCGATCTCGAGGAGTGCACGGACCTCGTCAAGTTCGTTCGCCCAGTTCGGATCAGGTCGGTGTCGACGCAACAGTGCTTTGACGTCCGTGCCAAGACCGTCGTGCATCGGCTCGAGCTGGGCGATGGCTTTCCCTCGGCGGACGATGGTGAAGTGCTCGCCGCGATGCTCGATCGCGTCGAGGAGATCGGCGAAGTTCCGAGCGGCGTCCGTAGCAGTGACATCAGGCATGTTAATCAGATTATCAGAGTTTCTCGCGTGATAGGGGACTTCGTTGGCCTGACGTCGCGTCCTTGACGTCGTCGGGCCGCGTACCCGAGGGCGCGGGCTGGGGCGACGGGTCAGTCGAGGACATGTTGGCTTCTGGGCCGATTGGCCCTAGGACGAAGGGCTTGGACTTCCTAGCCTTACTGTCCGCAGGCCAGTCGGCCTGAATGGTGTGCTGAGGGGCAGGTGTCGATGGGTTCGCGCGTGAATAGCCGTTGGCTTCCGCAATCTGCGCGAGGGTGCCGAGATCAGAACCCGCGGTTCGGATGACGGATCACGTCCCCGCATCGGGCGCGCTGCCGCCGCCGAGCACACCGCCCGTTGAACTCCCCCCACCGGAGGGGACACCGCCGGCAGCACCGGTTCTGCCTCGACCAACACCTCCGTTAACGCCACCGCCACCGGGCTCTGCGGCCCCGCAGGTCATCAAGGCGCCGAATCGGCGCCGATGGCCTTGGGTGGCGGTAGCGGTCGCCGGCATCGGGATCGGGATCGGGATCGTGGCACTGGTACTCGTGTTGATGCAGAGGTCGGACGACAGCCCTGAGTCCAAACCGGGACCGGCGACAACCGGGCCGTGCGAAACGGGCACCCGTTGGCAGCAGAAGTTCTCGCCCTATGCGGATGGAGCGCTGATCGGCGTCACCGAGCTCCCCGAAGTCGCCATTATCCGCGGTGGCGCGCGGGTCGGGTTCCCGAGCGCAAAGGAGTTCGCCGCGATGGGGTTCACGTCATACGTGCCGGTGTCCGCAGAGGACTACACCGCAATCGACCTCGCCCCCCGTGACGGGCTGTTGTTTCAAGAGCGGGCTTTCGAGGATGGTCCTGGGCGCTTCTATTTCTCGGCCGGTGGGGCGGTGTACCTGGTCTCCGACCGCGAGGCGCTCCGCGCGTTCGGGATCGACGTCGAGAACCCGATCGAGATCCCTTCCCACGGGTTTGATGGTGCGCCCCGTGTTCCGAAGACGGGGACGCTGCTCAAGCTGGATGGTCGGCGCCAGATCTGGATTGTTGACGGCGGGGCCCGCCGTCCGATTACGAACGCCTGCGGCAATGCTCGCATCAACGTGCTGCCGAACGACTCACGCGCGCTGGATGAGGTTCCGGTACGCCTCGTGCATAGAAGGAGTGCCATCGAATGAACGATGAAGTGAGCGCCGGGTGGTACGCGGATCCAACGGGTCGTAGCGATCATCGCTATTGGGACGGCTCGGATTGGACCGACCACGTAGCTCGCGGCGGTGAGCAAGCGTTGGATCCTGTCGATGGTCGAGCCGAAGATCCCACCAGACCCGTAGTTGCCGAACCGCGGGACACCGCTACCCCCGACGGGGGTCCTTCAGTAACGGTCGAGCAACTCGCCCAGGCGGAAGCGAACGGGTCGTTCGGTATGCCTGGAACAATTTCCGCGCCGACCTCTGGTCGGCGATGGGTCTGGCCGGTCGTGGCGGTGGTGGCTCTGTTCGCCGGTGTCGGCATTGGCGCAGCGGCCGGAACCGACCAGTCGAAGATCGACGATGTCAACCGCAGGCTTGCCTCAACAAGCAGAGAGTTGCGAACGGTCAGACAGGAACGGGATGCCGCCCTTCGACGCGTGAACGACCGAAACAGCAAGCAGCGCGCCGAGGAAGCGGCAACCGCCGCGGCGGCGGCGAAGCAGGAGGCTGCGGACCGAAAGGAGGTTGACGACGCGCTGGCGGAGCAGAAGCGCCTGGCCGATGAGGCGGCAGCGCAACAGGCGCAGGCGGCGGCCGCGGAGGCTCTCCGCAACAAGATCGATGGGGACGGCGTCTACGCGATCGGCACCGACAAGAACCCGGGCCGGTACAAGACGACGGGCTCACCGACCGGCTGCTATTGGCAGATCAGCCCTGATCCCAACGGCAGCGACATCGTCGAGAACGACTTCGGTGACGGTGTCGCCTACGCGCAGATCTCGCCAGGCCAGTTCTTCCAGACGAAGGGCTGTGGCTCCTGGGATCGCGTTGGCTAGCGATAGGTGCGAAACAAACGACGCGAATTGTGATCCGTCGAGACCGAGCACGGTGCTGAGCGCTCAGCGATCGCCCGCATCTCGTCCCCGTCGAGCTGTCGCGGGTCGCTCCATGTTCAACGTGATCGAGCCCGCCACCGCGTTCAAGGCTGACTTGGTGATGTGGAAGGACCGGCCTTTTGGTGTGTCGGAATTCGAGGGTCGAGAGCAGGTGGAAATCCTCGGAGTGGTGACCGCGGTGGCAACGGTCGAGGACACGATCCTGGCGAAGTTGGAGAGGGCACGTGAAAGCGAATCAGAACGCCAACTTCGCGACGTCGCCGCGATGATCCGGATCCAAGGTGCCGCGTTGGTCGTGCCCTACCTCCGGCGATGGGCTGGGGAACTCGGTGTGAAGGGTTCGCTCGAAAACGAGTTGGTTGCATCGGGCGTCACTGAGCACGAGTGACTTCAGCAACCTCGTGATCGACACGGCCGTTGGGCGTCATACCCGACGGCCGGCCGTTGAGCGCACAACTCGCTGGCCGGCCGACCGGCGCATCGCGCCCTCCGGCAGAGCGGTGCTCGGCATGCAATATCTGCATGACCACGCGTCCGCGGACGCGTGGTCATCACCATGATTGGGAATGTCGACGTTGCGAATCTGAGCCGCGTGTGGGGTGTCGCGAAATTCGCGCCACGCGTCCGCGGACGCGTGGCGGAGGCGGCGAGATCGATGGTCTCACCCCATCTGTACCGTGATTGGTACGGCGCGTCAGGCCAGCCGTGATGGCCGACCATCCAGGAGGCGAGCTCCCCGAAGAGGGCTGAGCTCACGGGCACGGGAGTGGTCATGTCGATGGTCGAGACGCGCAGAGACGCAGGCCGAGAAGGCAAACCGGAAACGTTGCGGCAGCGGGTCGTAGCGGTGGGGACCAGTTGGTCGTTGGCCCAGTACGAGCTGGTCTCGCTGGTCGCGACCTTGGACGAGTCGGGCGAGTGGACTGCGGATGGGGCGGTCTCGTGTGCCCATTGGGTTGGCCAGGCGCTTGATGTGGAGGTGTGCACGGCTCGGGAGTGGTTGCGAATCGGTCGAGCGTTGATGGTGTTGCCGATGACTGATTCGGCGTTCGAGGACGGGCTGCTCTCGTACAGCAAGGTACGGACGTTGACTCGGGTCGCGACGGCCGAGAATGAGGTCGAGCTGCTGGACATCGCGCATGCGACTCCCGCGGGACGGTTGGGGGTCGCGATCGCGGGATGGTTGAGTGCACGCGAACTGCCGGAGGAGACCGAGGCCCGCCATCACCAGTCGCGTGGCGTGTCGTGGCGTACCGATCCCGACGGGATGACTAGTGGCACGTTCCGGTTGCCGCCGGCGGATGCGAAGCGCCTGACTGAGGCGATCGATGGGGAGCTCGTGCGGGGCCGGCGGGAGGCAGTCGACGCGTCCGCGGACGCGTGGCCGTCGATTTCACAACAGCGCGCGGATGCCTTCATCGGGCTGATCGCAGGCGGCGGTGCTCGGGTCGTGACCGAGATCGTGGTGCACGTGCGGGGCGACGGTACCAAGTTCGATGACGGGACGCCGATCCCGTGGACGTTGTTGGAACGCATCGCGCCGGAAGCGTTCGTGCGGGTGTTGATTCACGACGCGGAAGGCCGTCCGATCAACGCTTCCAGCCGACACCGCCATCCGTCGGCCCGCCAGAAGCGCGTGGTCCGCGAACGTGATCAGCGATGTATCGGGTGTGGCAGTACCGAGTTCCTCGAATATGACCACGACCCCGACTTCGAGACCAGCCGCCGGACCGTCGTCGACGAACTCCACCTGCGCTGCTGGTCCTGCCACCGCGCCCGCCATGTAGCGGCCCCTCGCCGAGCGGCACAAGCCCACCTATGATCCGGCGCGTGCGACGCTTGCGATCCGCTAATGCTGGGTGATCTCGCCGGCAACTTGCCGTGGAGCGTCTACCTGCTGATCCCGCTCGTGCTCGGCTGCGCACTCCTCACGTCGCTCTCGCTCGGATCGGCAGCGGAACCGCGCCCACCGACGCGGCGATCCGGAGGGGTGACGCGAGCGCTTCGCCGCGCCGCCGATAACCCCCGTCGGTCGGACTGAGGAGTCACTCCTATGGCCACACGCCTTCGTCTCGTCGTTCCTGTCCTCGTGGTCGCGATGCTCGGCGTCGCGTGTGGGCAGAAGAGCGGGGTCGCCGGATCGGAGACGGGCGGCGACGGCCTCACCGCGCAACCCACGGTCGGTGGCGGTCGCCCGGTCGCCCCCGCTGCGCGCAAGGCCGGTCCCGACGACACCTCGGGGATCACCGAGGACGAGATCGTCATCGGGATCCACGCGCCGGTCACGGGCGCGTCGCCGATTCCACAGACGACGTTCGACATCGGCAAGGACATCTACTGGAAGTTCCTCGCGCAGAGCGCGCCCAAGGCGCTCGGCGGTCGGAAGGTGCGCGTCGTGTTCCGCGACGACGAGTTCAACCCCAGCCGCGCGGTCCAGGTCTGTCGCGAGATGGTGGAGAACGAGAAGGCATTCGTGCTCGTCGGCGGAGGCGGCGCGGACCAGATCACGGCGTGCGCCAAGTACGCGAGCCAGGCCGGAGTGCCGTACTTCTCGGCCGGCGTGAACGAGGCGGGGTTGACCGACCTCTCGACGTACTTCGCAGTGTCCCTGACCTACGCCCAGCAGGTCCCGCTCCTCATCGACCTGATCAAGCAGCTCGGCGCGCAGAAGGTCGCGGCCGTTGTGACCGACACGCCGTCGTTCAAGGACGCGCACGACGCGTTCGTGGCCGCAGCGAAACGCGCCCGGCTCGACCTCGTCTCCGACGACTCGATCAACAAGACGGCGAGTGAAGCCGAGGCGCTGTCCGAGATCAACAAGCTCAAGCAGGCCGGCGCCGATGTGGTCTTCCTGCTCAGCTCGCCGCTGGTGTTCCTCGGGCTCGCGAGCTCGGCCCGCAACCAGAACTACGACCCGACCTTCGTGGGCCCCGGGATTACGAGCGGTCTGAACGCGGTCATGACGTTCGGCTGCCCCGCGGTCGGCAACTCGCAGTTCTTTTCCCCGTTCCCGGGACTCGACGTGATCGACCAGCTTGATCCCGATTATCTCCGGGCCTACGCAAGTTTCGGCAGCGGGGCCAAGGCCGACGACATCGGAATCGCGCTCTGGGGACTCAACAAGACGATCGCCCTGATGTTCGAAGCAACCCCCAAGCTCGGTCGTGCGGCGCTCATGGACACGATCGAGAAGGCCAAGGGCTTCGCCTCCGACGTCTACCCGCCGGTCGCCTATACCCCGAAGCAGCACTTCGGCGGAACCGGTGCGCAGCGGCTGAAGGCCGATTGCGCCGCGAAGCAGTTCACGACGGCCGCGCAGTTCGTCGAGCTGGGATCGGGCAACTAGCGACGTGTCCTGGATTCGCGAACGCCAGGTGCTCGTCATCACGGCCGCGATCGTGGTGGTGCTTGTAGTGGTGCTCGTCGCCGCGGGGGAGAAGGAGTCCCTCGTCATCGGGTTGATCGCGGGATCTGCGTACGGACTGCTCGCGCTGGGTCTGGTGCTCATCTACAAGTCGAGCGGGATCTTTAACTTCGCGCAGGGCGAGTTCGGCACCGTCGCGGTGTACGTCCTCTACCTGCTGCACTTCGAGGTGCCCTACGGCGTCGCGATCATGGGTGCGCTCGCGGCTGCAGTCCTCATGGGCGTGTTGGTGGAGCGCCTGGTGGTTCGACCGCTGTTTCACGCGCCCCGGGTCACGTTGCTCGTCGCGACCGCTGGTGTCGCGCTGCTGGCCACTGCGGTCGAGATTTGGTTCGGTGAGGCGACGGCCCGGCCCATCGCACGCGCACTGCCCACCCTCAACCGGGTCACGGTGCTGGGCGTGCAGATCTCCGATCAGCGCCTGTTGCTGCTCGGTGCACTCGTGGTGCTCGCGTTGTTGCTCGCGCTGTTCTTCCGGAAGACCAACCTCGGTCTCGCGATCCTCGGCGCGAGCCAGGAGCCGACCGCCACCGAGCTGATGGGCATCAGTGTCCGCCGGCTCTCGACCCTCACCTGGGCGATCGCGGCGTTGCTGGGTGGGCTCGCCGGGGTTCTCGCCGTCCCGGAGAGCGGGGCGTTCGCGCCGGGTGCGTTGACCGTGGCCTTCCTCATTCCCGCGTTCACCGCGGCGGTCCTCGGCGGCATGACCAGCCTCCCCGGCGCGTTTCTCGGGGGGATCATGGTCGGCGTGGTCGAAGCGGTCGGCACCAGCGCGGCGGTCTTCGACGGCATCCCGGGATCGCCCGGCACACTGCTCGTGTTCGTCGTGCTGCTGGCCGTACTCATCGTCAGACCCCAAGGCCTCCTCGGGCAGAAGGGGCGCTGACGATGGCCATCACCACACCGCCGACCCCCACCGCGGCGACTCCCACCGCGGAGACCAAGGCCTCCCGCGCGGCGCGGCCGTTCCGTCCGTCGTTACCCGGTTGGGTCGCGCGCGGCATCGTCTGGATCGCGCTGGGATGGCTCGTGCTGGTGTTTCCCCTGGGACGCGAGGCGTTCGAGGTCCAGCAGTACTCGGAGGCGGTGATCTTCGGGATCATCGGCCTCTCGCTCAACGTGCTGCTCGGATACGTCGGGCAGATCTCACTCGGCCATCAGGCGTTCGTCGGCATCGGCGCGTTCACCGCCGCCTACGTGGTGTCGGTCCAGACCCAGTCGTTCTGGCTCGGCGTGGCGGCCGCGGTTGCGATCGGAGGTCTCCAAGCCCTCGTACTCGGCGGCGTATCGCTGCGGATCACGGGCCTCTACTTCGCACTCGTCACGCTGTCCTACGGTCTGGTCGCGGAGAAGAACATCTTCCAGATCGAGGAGCTCACCGGCGGCGGCCAGGGTCAGCCCGCACCGAAGCCGGAAGGCTTCGCCACCGATTGGCGGTACTACTACCTCTGCCTGGCGTTCCTCGCCATCGTCCTGTGGATCGACTGGCGCATGATGCGCACGAAGGCCGGCCGCGCCCTCCTCGCGTTGCGTGAGAACCCGAAGGTCGCGGCCACGTTCGGTGTCAACGTGAAGGTCCTGACCTTGTTCGCATTCGTCGTTTCGGGCGCCTTCGCCGGGCTCGGTGGTGCGCTCCTGGCGTTCAACGACACGTTCGTCTCTCCCGAGACGTGGAGTTTCAACCTCGCGCTCGTGTTCGTGATCATGACCGTCGTCGGCGGTCTCCGCAGCCGCGCCGGCGTCGTGATCGGATCCGCGTTCTTCGCGTTGCTCGGGTATCTGCTCGAGAAGTTCTCGTTCCTCCAGGACGGCATCAACGCGATCCCGGGTGCCCCGGACCTCAGCACCGAGATCGCACCCCTGGTGATCGGACCCATCCTCCTGCTCCTCACCCTCACGCTCTTCCCGGGCGGCATCGGACAGCAGATCCGTCCGATCCAGGCGTGGTTGCGGGGCGGACGCTTCGACCGGCACGACCGCGGTCCGAAGGAGGTGCAGATCAGCGATGTCCGTGCTTGAGACCAGGGGTATCAGCGTTCGCTTCGGCGGGGTCTACGCGAATACCGACGTGAACATCTCGGTCGGGGAATGGGAGATCGTCGGCATCATCGGGCCGAACGGCGCCGGCAAGACCACGGCCTTCAACGTGATCACCGGCTTCTACCGTCCGGATCGCGG
>JANPBJ010000157.1:0-4800 GCA_031430375.1 Acidimicrobiia bacterium | reverse complement strand
TATCCAAGGCCGACCTCACCGACCGACCGGCGCACGATCTAACTCTAGGACTCGAAGTCCAGGGCGAAGGAGTGCTGACCAGCCGGCGGCTCGGAAACCATCCTCGCCCCAAGAGGCCAGGACAGTCGACCCCCATTAGGCAGACTCGGTACGCAACTCGACGGCGGGTTCGCCGGCGTCGACTTCGCCGAGGAAGCGCAGCACCGCCGCGTTGAACCCGTTCGGAGCTTCGGCCATCAGGCCGTGCGCCGCGCCCGAGATCACCTCGAGGCGAGCGTGCGGAATCAGCTCCGCCAGTTCCTCCGCATCACCCACCGGCGTGAGCGCGTCCTGCGATCCGGTGATCACCAGTACCGGGACCTTCACCGAGCTGAGTTCCTGGCGCAGGCTGTCTGGTGCGTCCAAGATCGCATGGATCTGCGCAATAAACGGTTCCGGCGGCTGTTGCAACACCACACGAGCGACCAGGTTGAGCCAGATACCGAACCGACGGCGCAGACGATGCCCGACCAGCCACTGCAACGCTTCGTCGCCCAACGCAGCCATCCCGCCAACTGCAACTGCATCGGCCCACTCGGCGAGGAGTTCGCGCCGCCACTCATGATGGCGACACGCAGTGCACGCGAGCACAAGTGATCGTGTCCGCTCAGGATGCAGCACTCCGATGATCTGAGTGATGACTCCACCCATCGACGCACCCATCACGTGCGCCCGGTCCACGTGCTCGGCGTCGAGCACCGCGATGGCATCGAGCGCCATCCGTTCCAGTGAATACGGCTCGGGTGCGGGCCCGGTGCGACCAACGCCCCGGTTGTCGATCGTGATGCACCGATAGCGGCGCCCGAGGGCAAGCCGTTGGAGCGCCCAGCCACGCGAGTCGGTGCCAAGGCCTTGGATCATGAGGAGCGGCACACCATCACGACGCCCGAAGACGTCGTAGTGAATGGTCATGCCGTCTTCAACGACAACCTCGGACACACAACCTCCCCAGGCGACCCAAGCCGTCGCGCGGCGGAATGCTCGCGACTGCGAGCATCGAGGCTACCCATCATCGAGACGCCCCCCAGACCGAGGCTGATCACCGACGCGGTTTACGCCAGATTCTGTACCGCAGCTCGCACCGCTTCCGCGAGTTCCGCGGCAGAGAGTGGATCCCGTTCGCGGAGCTCACCGACCACGATCGGTGTGCCGAACGTGACCCGCCACGGCATGATCGGCAGCCCGAATGGCCCGCCCGGCCGAATCGCGACTGGGATGACCGGATAGCCCAGCACCGCGACCAATAGCTCGGTTGGAGGCACCCCGCCCCCCGAACGCAGCCACGTGGACGCGAGCGGAAGCGCGGCCAGATGTCCCGCGCGCAGCAGCGCGGCCAGGTCTCCCGGATACGCGGCGAAGCTACCGAACTTCCGAGCCAGGTCTCCCAGGATTGGGAGATCCGTGGCTCCGATCACCCGGAGCCGTCGACAGGATTCGTTGCGAACTGCCACGGAGAGCGCAGCGGGTTCGAGCACGCCGAGTCCACGGTTGGAAACGAAGAGCCCCGGACCGTCGGTCGGAATGTGCTCTGCCCCGGTGACACTCACCCGCACCACACCGTGCACGATCGGCGCGAGCAAATCCTGGAGCTGAGGGTCGGCCCCGAACGCGTCGATCGCGAAGCGGCCATCGAAGCGGCGCCGCACCACTTCCGCGCAACGAACGGTCTGGGCGCGGTCGAGGTCTACTTGAAATCCACCGGTCGCGAACGGATCCGCCCCGCCACCGGTGACGCCAACCCTCGGCAATGCGGTCACGTCACCCACGGACGGCCTCCACATTCGGAACGTCGGGACGCAGAGCGGTCACCGTCGCCCATTCATAGAGCTCAGTACACACATCGAGTGTGGACCGAAGGTCGCCGAGGCCGAGCACATCACCTGCCTTGGATCCGTCGCCGGCGCTGCCCCGTGTCAGCAGCTCAATCACGTGCTTTGGTGCCGGTGCTCCGGCGAGCTCCACTGCATGCGCGGCCGCGGACCACAGCGGCCCCGCGACGGGCACTGGTATGCGACCGCCAAGGCGGACCGCTTGCCACACACTCGCTGCGCCAGGACCGACGACGTTGATCGGACCGTCAACATCGAGCAGCAACGAAGCCACCATCGCGCGAGCAGCATCGTCCTGATGCAACAGCTGAAAGGCGGGATCCGCCAACGCCGGGACTGGAACTGCAGGAAGGCGCAAGACCCGCCCGAGGGGGCTCGGCATGTGCGAACCCGCGATGGTCGCCATCCGCAGCGCGGCGACGGGTAGGTCATAGCGACGGCCGAGGTCAACCGCCAATGTCTCGACGGCCAGCAGGCTGCGACCGAATGGAGTGGTGGGCGCGACCGGTGCATCTTCATCGGGGACACCGGGCCGACCGCGGCCGCGGCCGTAGACCTGGAGCCCGCTGCGTAGTGCGATCCGCTGCAGCCGGCCGGCGCGGGCCGCGCCACCAAGCGCGGCGATCGCGCACGCGCGGGTATAGCGCGACGCCGCGTTGGGACTCAGGCGCGAACCCGGCTCGTAGATCCCGAAGTGGGCGACCGCCTCCGGCGCGAACTCGGTGACGAACCCGGTCAACTTCTCACGATCAAGGGGGTCGATGCGATGGAACTCACTCCGCCGGAGCCGGCGGCGCGGCGGGACGAAGTCGACCCCCACGATCTCGGTGACGTCGCTCCGTGCTTCGAGGAGCTGGGCAACTCGAGTGCCGAGTTCACCACCCATCCCCGTAATCAGCACTCGCATGGCGGTTCCTTTCGAACATCATTCCGACCGACGGCCTTCAACGTGCTCGCCTCGGAGCAGCCGCGCCGACCGACCCAGAAGTATTACCCCGGAATTGACGGCGGCAATCGCAACCGGCTTGAACCGCTGGCCAAGACGGCGTGCGTTACGCCTGGTTTCGCTCGAAGATGATTCGCAATCCTTGCAGCGTGAGCCATGGCTCGTGGTGTTGGATCGTATGAGAGAACGGGATGATCAGCTCGGCGAGACCGCCGGTGGCAACAACGGTGCATTCACCCAGCTCTTCTGAGAACCGTGCGACCAGCGCATCCACCTGGCCGCTGAATCCGTACAGCACTCCGGACTGGATCGACTCGACGGTCGACTTGCCGATGACGTTGCGCGGCGGTACCAGCTCCACGCGTCGCAGCGCCGCGGCACGGCCGAAGAGCGCGTCCATGGAGATCTCAACCCCAGGGAAGATGGCACCACCGAGATACTCACCGGTGGCGCTAATTGCTTCCACCGTGTTGGCGGTTCCAAAGTCCACCACGATCGTGGGCCCGCCGTACAGCTCGTAGGCGGCGACTGCATCGGCGATCCGGTCCGGACCAACTTCCTTGGGATTGTCGTACAGGATCGGCATTCCAGTGCGAATACCCGGCTCGATCACGAGCGCGTCGAACCCGAAGTAGCGCGTGGTCATTTCCCGTAGTGCAGCCGTCACGCTCGGAACCCCGCAGCAGATCGCGACTCCCGTGACTTGATCGTTGAACGAGAATCCGTGAAAGCCGAGGAACTGCTGGATCATGAGCGCGAGTTCATCCGAAGTCCGCGACGCGATCGTTGCAATCCGCCAATGGTCGGCGAGCTCCCCGCCGTCGAACAGGCCGATGACGGTCTGGGTGTTCCCGGTATCGATGGCGAGCAGCACCGGCGATCAGCCCTCGTCGTTCCGGCGAGACGCAGAGATCGTGGTCGCGACGCTCGTAGCCGCGACACTTGCAGTCGCGACCGTCGGAGCGACGTCGAGCGCAATGTCGAGCGCCGGCGCGCTGTGCGTGAGTGCGCCAACGGAAATGAAGTCGGCTCCGGTGGCCGCGTAGTCGCGAATGGTCTCAAACGTGATGCCGCCAGAGACCTCGAGCGGCACCAGGCCGTCAACGGTCTCCACCGCTTGGCGAACGACGTCCGGCGTCATGTTGTCGAGCAGGATCAGATCGGCTCCCGCCGCCACGGCCTCGAGAACCTGCGCCATCGTGTCGCACTCGACTTCAATCACACGTCCTGGCCACCGCACCTTCGAGCGTTCGACGGCCGCGGTGAGATCCAAGAACGCGAGATGGTTGTCCTTGATGAGTACCGCGTCGCTCAGGCACTCGCGATGGTTGAACCCTCCGCCCGCGCGCACGGCCGCCTTTTCGATCGCCCGCAATCCCGGCAAGGTCTTGCGCGTATCGCGGATCTTTGCTCGCCCGGCGACCGCCTGCACGTACTCCCGGGTCAACGTGGCCACACCCGACGCGTGTTGCAACAGATTCAACGCGGTGCGCTCAGCCGCAAGTATCGAGCGCAGGTTTCCAGACACGGTCGCCAAGGTTTGATCCGCGTCGATGGTGTCGCCGTCGGCCGCGCTCCAATCGAGCCGGACTCCGCGGTCGACCTGCAAAACAACTTCGGTCGCAGCCGCAGCCCCAGCCAGCACTCCGTAGCGACGCGCCACGAACGTGGCGATTCCCACTGCGTCCTCCGGAATCGTCGCCAGTGACGTGAGGTCGCCCAACGAGCCGAAGTCCTCCGCCAGCGCCCGCGTGACAAGTTCGCGTAGGACCACCGCGGGTGGATCAAAGTCGCCAACTGCGGTCACGCGGGAACCTCGGCCGGGACGTCGAGCGGCATCTCGCCGGGCAGCGGGACCAATGTGAGTTCGCCGCCGGCGTCGAAGAACCGCCCGGCGAACTCGTCGGACCGATCCGGGAAGTCCAGCCGCGTGTGGGTACCTCGGCTCTCCTCGCGCGCCAACGCGGCCGACACCAGCGACCGAGC
>JANPBJ010000156.1:0-3007 GCA_031430375.1 Acidimicrobiia bacterium | reverse complement strand
CTCGCCCGCCTCTGGTATGCGGATCGCATGTCTCCCGTCTGGCGACGCCGGACCCTGGAGGAGGCTCAAGCCATCTTCGCCGGATTGGGGTTGACCGGAGACTTCTGGTGTGTGACCGGTCACGCGGGGTGATCAGTCGTGGCTCTGAGTCGCTCGCGGTGACGGGCTGCTGAGCGCACGGTCCCAAAATGTGCTCTGGCCCGTCGAGGCGGGCCAGGTTGAGCGGCTGTGCGCCGCGTGATTGATATGGACGTCCCCCGTGGGCGTCTGGCCCACGGGGGACGGGTGGCTTCGGCCTCACGCCGAAGCGCTTGGAGTTACCGGATCCGCACGGTCTTCCTGACGATCTTCTGCTGACCGTTTGCGGCCTTCGCGATGATCACGAAGCGGTAGTTGCCGGGCTTGACGCGCTTGCCCTTGGTATCGCGCTTGTTCCACCGGAGCGTGACGACTCCGCCCTTGGGGGCCTTGCCCCAGACCCGGCGGACCAATTTGTTGTTGTTGGTGCGACGCACCTGCAACTGCAGAGACGCCGGGGCCGTGAGCGCGACGGTGACCGCTGCCATCGAGGTGGTTGGCTGGGTGACGCGCAGCCGCGAGAGGCTGAGCAGCCGCTGGCCCGTTTCGTTGGTGGTGGTGCCGCCGACCGGGAGGGGTGCCGGCAGGGGGGCCGGGTCGGTTGCGATGGACGTTCGTGTCTCTGCCGTGCCGTTGTCGTCGGTGAACGTCGCGGTCACCCGCGCCATCTGCCCGGCCGGGACCGGGTCCGAGGTCGGGCCGGTGCCGAGCGGCGACCAGGTGCTGCCGTCGCTGCTCTGCTCCCAGGTGAACGTGAACACGGCTGCGACGAGCCCGTCGTTGTCTGCGATCAATCCACGGGTCGCCGTCAACACCTGCCCGATTGACGGGGTCAGGTCGTTGATCGCCGGTGCTCCCGTGGCCGGGTCGTTGACGTTGATGACGGGTGCGGTTGCCGCCGACCTGACGTTTTCGAACACGCCGGTGTTGTCCTGGAAGTTGGCCACCGCTCGCAGCGCGAGCCCGACTTCGCCGTCACCTGGGGTGAAGGACGTGCCGGTTCCGATCGTGGTCCACACGCCGGGATTGGTTTCGGCCTGCCACTCGAACGCGAGCGTTGCCATGTTGATGCCGTTGGGGTCGATGATGCCGCCGACGACGTTGAACTGGCTCGGATCGACGGTCAAGGCCTGGTCCTCCGTCGCCGGGGTGCCGCTGACGACGAGGGTGCCGGTCGGGATCGGGTTCGCTCCCGGCTGGGCGAGCGTCTGGTCCGAGAACTGCAGGCGCTCGATGTTCCTGAGCCTGTCCGTACCGTCGATGGCCGTGCCGCGCGCGTGGACGACCGACGTGGTCCCGTCTCCGTTCTCGACGACGTCGTAGGCGGCGAGCGGGCCCGAGAACTGTGCGGTGTCGATGTCAGCCGCTCCGGGGACAGGCGTCTCGATCGAGCGGAAGATGTCGACCTGACCCGGGTTGATCCGGCGGGCGAAGATGTCGGCCTGCAGCGCGTTCGCGCTGTTGACCAGTTTGGTGTCACCCAGGTCGGTGGTCGCCGGGTTCGGCGCCCTGAGCTGGACGTTGAGCTGGGCGTCACCGTCGATGACGTCGTCGCCGCCGCGGCCTTCGATCAGGTCGCTGCCGCCGCCGCCGAGGATGATGTTGCGATTCCCCGAGAACGTGGCCGCTCCGCCGATGATGTCGCTCAGCCCGGTGATGAGGCCCGGGTTCGTCAGGTTGTGGTCTGCGACGACACCGATTTCGACGGCGCCGTTGTCACCGCGCAGGATGTCGTCCTTGTTCCAGCCCGAGAGCCCCTCGACCGCGTCGAAGCGGTCGCGGATGTTGTCGATGTCCGGAGGCTGGAAGCCGGTGAAGTTCATGTCGGCACGTGCCGCCTGCGGGTCGAGCCGGTGGGTGACCCAGTCGTAGCCGTTCATGCCCTCGTTGCGCTCGATGCCGGGGCCGGTGACCATGATGTCGTCGCCGCCCTCGGAGTCGTAGTCGTCGTTGCCGCCGTCACCGATGATGACGTCGTTGCCGGTCTGCTTGTCGACCTGGAAGGGATCGCCGTTGCCGCCCTGCATCAGGTCGGCACCGTCGCCACCCTGGAGCCAGTCGTCGCCTTCGTTCGCGAAGATCGTGTTGGAGTCCTGACCACCGACGATGAGGTCGTCGCCTGTGCCGCCGAAGGTCTCGGACACGTCCTCACCCTGGACGACCATGTCGTCGCCGTCGCCGGCGAGCGCCAGGTCGATGCCTCCGCCGACGCTGATCGCGTCGTTGCCCGGGCCACCCTTGAAGTTGTCGTCGCCGAACGTGTCGGTGATGATGTCGTCGCCCTCGCCGCCGATGTGGACGTCGTTGCCGGCCTCACCTTCGAGCCGGTCGCTGCCGCCGAGGCCGTGGAGCGTGTCGTCACCCTCGTTGGCACGCAGGTTGTCTCCGGCTTCCGTGCCGCCCATGACGATGTGCTCGCCGCCGATGAAGCGAAGCGGGCCGCCGGCGACCGCGATCGACGCGAGCTGACGGTCGTCGGCCAGGTCGGCCGTGCCCATGTCGTCGACCCAGGTCGAGTCGTCTCCGCGCTCGATGACGTAGTCAGGGCGCGAGAACACGTCTGCCGGCAGGTACTTGGTGCCGGTCGTGTTGCGTGCGATCAGCGCCGCGAACGAGTTGCCCTCGAGCTCGGTCAAGAAGTTGAGACCGGCGAGACGGCCGAGGTAGTAGAACCGGTCGCCGTCCTGCAGGTTCTCCATCTGCGTCTCGAACACGAAGTTGAACGTGGAGCCCAGCAGGCCGCCGAACGGCATCTGCTTCTCGGCGAGACCACCGATCCACAGGTCGACGTCGTCGAGGCCTGTGATGGTCTTGTCGTCGACGTTCCCGTATTCGAGGGTGCTGTTGAGGAAGCGGTCGCGATCTTCCGGCGCGCCGGCTCCGCCGTTGACGATGAGGTTCGCCGCGGCGCGCTTTGCGGCCTGGGTTG
>JANPBJ010000155.1:0-2324 GCA_031430375.1 Acidimicrobiia bacterium | reverse complement strand
CAGCCAGGATTGGCAGATCGGGCACTCCCACGGTGTCGATGATCGTCCGGAACACCTCGACAGCGCTGCGCGGATCCGAAACATCCAGCACGAACGGAAGGGCTCCGGTAGCGGCTGCCAGTTCATCGAGGTCCTTCACCGACCGGCCGACGGCTGCGACCGTGATGCCGGCGGATGCCAAGTGCACGGTCAGTGCCCTGCCGATCCCGCGGCTCGCACCGGTCACCACCGCCACCCGAGACGCCATTCGTCGAGCGTAGCGCTCACCTTGGGGGCGTGGCCCACCCGTGCGGGCACGCCTGAGTAGCGCCGTCAGCGCGGCCGGCCTCGCGGAACTGTTCGGTCAGTTCGTCGAAGACGACCGGCGGGAGTTCGATGGTGAGCGCCTCAGCCGCGATCGCGAGGTGCGGGCTTGTGGGAGATCGAGGTCGCCAATCAGTTCAGTGACTGGTGGTCGACGCTCCGACGCACAGCGAGAGGCGGTGACGGATCGAGTGGATCTGCTCGCGGAACGAGGGCCGGATCTCGGTCGTCCTGTGGTGGATCGGATCCACAGTTCTCGGCATCAGTCGATGAAGGAACTTCGGGCGATCAAGGGTGGAGCACTGCGAGTGATGTTCTCGTTCGACCCGCGCCGCCAGGCGATCGGGGGCGCCGTTCTCGGTGAGGCCGTCGATACCGAGTGGGTGGGCGCTAGCGGACGGGAAGCCGACGAGTTCGGAGGTGGCCGCGAGCGAACACGACGATTGCGCCAGCTTCGAGGTCGTCGCTGATGGAGTCGAGGTTTGCGACGATCAATGCCGCATGGTCGTCCGGTGTCATCGGATCTGACGATCGGATCAGAATGAACGACGGCTTGCTGAGTCGTCGAAAAGCCAGCAGCGTTCCGAAGTCGGTGTCGTGGGAGATGACGATTCGCTCATCGGCGGCTGCGTGATCGAGGATCTCGTCGTCAGTGGCGTCGGCGAGTTCGACTTCGCGGACGGCGATTGCGTCGTGTCCATTCGATCTCAACAACGCGGCCACTCGGGGCGACATGTTGGCGTCGACGAGGAACCTCACGCGCGACGAGTGAGCGGCAGCTCGCGTTCTTGCACTGCCTCAGCGGCGTATTCCAGCGCCGCTGTGATGTCGGCGGCTTCGAGGTCGGGGAAGTCGGCAAGAATCTCGTCAGTCGATCTTCCGGCGGCGAGTTGTCCGATCACGGTAGCGACCGGGATTCTCAGCCCTCGAACACAGGGCGCCCCGCGCATCTTGGCTGGGTCGATCGTGATTCGTTCGAAGCCCATGTGGTGATGATACGCGGTGCAAGCGCTCAGGCGTCCGATCCCGGACGTGGTTTGACGACCTACGGTGTCGGGATCGGCTTCATCGATCGCGTCGGCTTTCTGCTCGGCGATCCCGGTAGTAGCTCGCACCGGGCTTCGGATGAGCAGATCCGACTTGTCCATCCAGTTGTCCATCTAACCCGCGCTACTGGGGGTCTGCCCACGGTTTGGTTGCCTCGTTGATTGAGAGCTTGGGGTCGGCCGAGCGCGCGGCGATGGCGAACGTTCAACTGGTCTGTTGCAGCCTGTATTCGCGCAATAGGGTTGGCGGTTTCCCGGAGGCGGGTTGCTGGTCGCCGTGTAGCACGTCCGGGTCAAGGTCGATTCCGTTCGACCAGCACACAGTCCCCGCGGCGCCATCGACGGTGACTCGGGCGAAGGCATTGTCGTCATCGATCGTTGCCAGGACGCCGTGGAGTGTTCCTGCGAAGTCCAGTTCGCGGACGAGGCCGTCCGAAAACGACACGCGCAGGCGGCGGGCTCCGAGGTGTTCGACCTCAGTGACGCGGACAAGAACTTCCATGGCTGGCATTCTACTGGAGGGGTTCGATACCCAATAGCGGCGCGGGTGTCTGGGCCAGAAGCCAATTTTGGTGAAGTTCGGCTTCGTGAAGCTTGCGCCACTGTTCGACCAGGCGTGCAGCGGTTGTTGGCAGCCCACCGCGAATGCTGGAGCCGTCGTCGAGGCGAATGATTGCTTCGTGTTCGGCGTAGATCGCATGGAAGTGGGGAGGGTTGTGATCGCTGAAGTACATGTAGATGGCAATTTTCGTAGAACTCGCTGAGCCGTGGCAAGACACCAACCTACGCTTCGAAATGGGAACGCGTAGTTGCCCGAGAGTGGCGAAAATCATCGGCGCCGAGTTGCTGCTGCATGCTTGAAAGTTGTCCATCTAGTTGTTCATCTACTGAGCGCTACTGGGTGATGTTGGATGAGGCCAGATGAGATGGACACTGGAGCTGAGCAGGTCAGATGCGACTAGAAGCGACTCAACG
>JANPBJ010000154.1:0-6135 GCA_031430375.1 Acidimicrobiia bacterium | reverse complement strand
TATCCAAGGCCGACCTCACCGACCGACCGGCGCACGATCTAACTCTAGGACTCGAAGTCCAGGGCGAAGGAGTGCTGACCAGCCGGCGGCTCGGAAACCATCCTCGCCCCAAGAGGCCAGGACAGTCGACCCCCATTAGGCGAGGACCCGTTTGCGGAAGCCGGAGAGGCCGATGACCATGAAGAGGACCGCGAAGCCAATGACTGCTGGGTAGATCGCCCAGAGGCTCATATGGGGTCCGGGCGTCAGCGCGGCCCGAAACCCTTCGCACATATACACCAGCGGGTTGATCAGCACCACCGTTTGCAACCACGGCACCGCTTCCAGCGATTGCCATGGGTAGTAGATGCAGCCCAGCATCGTGAGCGGCAACACAATGATGCCGAACAGCGCCGGAACGGTGCGCGGCTCGAATCGTGTACCGAACGCCAGCCCGAGTGCGCCACACATGAAACAGCACAACGGCGTGAGCGTGAGGAGCACCGCCCAGTTGATATCGAGGTGGACGGGCGTGGCCGGAACGAACTTGGCGATGGGGAACACGAGAATCGCGCTGACCGCTCCGTACAAAGCCCCGGCGGTCACCTTCTCCAGCGCGACCAAGTTCACGGGCATCGGTGCAAGCACGCGGTCTTCGATCTCGCGCGTGTAACCGAACTCCTGCACCATCGGCAATGCTACGGATTGGATACCCTGGAAGATGACGGCGAGCCCCACCACGCCGGCGACGAGCGCGGTGGAGAACTCGGCGGCACCGCTCCCACCGCCGACGCCCTGGCCGATCTTCGGGAACACGTAGGCGAAGACAAACACCAACAGCAACGGTTGGAGCAACGTGCGCGGGACGAACTCCTTCGCGTTCTTGCGCAACACCACAAGATCGCGCAACAAGAGCGCTCCGAAGGCAACCGCCGCGGCCGCGGCCGGTGAACGGCGCGGGATCAGCTCGTCACGAGTCGGCGGAAGAATTCGACTATCGGTCATTCGCGGAGGTCCGATCCGGTCAGCGTGATGAACACTGTTTCCAGCGTGGGCGCCGCGGCCGAGAGGTCCGTAACGGTGAACCCTGCACTTTCGGCCACATCGATAATCAGCGGCAGGATTCCCTCGGTCCGTGATACCCAAAGGCGCACCGAGCCTTCGGCGACCTCGACACGGGTTGCGGCCGGAACGCGCTCGCGCAGAACGACTGCCACCGCTTCGAGGTCACCGATTGCACTCACCGTCACCATGGCGTCGACCCCGACCGACTGCTTCAGCGCGGCCGGCGTATCAACGGCCAGCAACCGACCGTGGTCGATAATGGCCAAGCGATCACAGAGCTGGTCGGCTTCCTCCATGTAGTGCGTGGTCAACAGAATTGTCTGACCGTCTCGGTGCAACTCGCCGAGGATCTCCCACAACGCGATGCGGCTCTGCGGATCGAGCCCTGCGGTCGGTTCGTCGAGGAACAGGATCGCCGGCCGGTGCATGATCGCCCGCGCCACCATCAGCCGCTGCGCCATGCCACCCGAGAGCGCGAGGACCGGAACTCGCGCGCGATCAGCCAGTCGAAACTGTTCGAGCAGTCGCAGTGCCTCGGCCTTCGCGGTCTTGGCGTTCATGCCAAAGAAGCGACCGTGGAAGTAAAGGTTTTCATAGACGTCGAGCGACCGGTCGAGCGTGTTGGTCTGTGGCACCACGCCGATCACCTGTTTCGCCGCCGTCGGATGCGCCACCACATCAACGCCGCCGACCATCGCCCGTCCGTCGGTCGGGATCACCCGGGTCGTGAGCATTCCGCCCGTGGTCGTCTTACCGGCGCCATTGGGACCGAGCAGCCCGAAGATCTCTCCGGCGTGGACCGCGAGGTCGAGATGATCGACCGCCAACACGTTGCCCGGATACACCTTGGTGAGCTGTTCGGTGCGAATCACCACGTCGTCCATCGCGATCGAACCTAATCCGCCCTTTGGTTCGAGGTCGGCGAGTTCTTCTAACGTCGGATACATGACCGAGCCGTCACACATCACCGTCAACAGCATCGATTTCGCGTACCTCGAAGCCGGCCCGGCCGATGGCCCCCTCGCCTTGTGTATGCACGGGTTTCCGGACCACGCCCTCACGTGGAACCGCCTGATGCCCGAACTCGCCGACGCCGGATACCACGTGGTCGCGCCGTGGCTGCGGGGCTACGAGCCTTCGGGGCTCGCGCCCGACGGCAACTACCAGAGCGCGTCGGTCGCGCTCGACATTCTCGGCATCGCCGACGCGCTGGCGGGCGACGGCGACGCAGTACTCATCGGTCACGACTGGGGCGCGATCTCTTCGTACGTCGCCATCGGCCATCGACCCGATCGGTTCTCCAAATTCGTGGCGTTGGCGGTACCGCATTCGAGCAGCCTGGCCCCGGCGTTCTTCCGGCCGGCCCAGCTCCAGCGCTCGTTCTATATCTTCGTCTTTCAGAATCCGCTGGCCGAGATGTTGGTCCAAGCCAACGACTTCGAGTTCATCGACTACTTGTGGAGCTACTGGTCGCCCGGACATCCGCCGGACGCCGAATACATGCGAGCACTCAAGGACACCTTGGGTTCACCGGGCACGAGCGAAGCCGCGATCAACTATTACCGCTACGCGCTCGGAACGATCCCGGCCGATCCGGCCCTCGCCGAAGTCGCGGCCGCGGCCGACGGTCCGATGAACGTCCCCACCCTGTATCTCCACGGCATCGACTGTGGCTGCATGGGGGTGGAGACCGCCAACGAAGAACTGCTCCGCCCGAACTTCCCCGCCGGACTCGAGATGCATCTCATTCCCGACGCCGGACACTTCCTGCACCGCGATCAGCCCGAAACCGTCAACCGCCTGATCCTCGACTTCCTCGCCCGCTGAGCACCCGCGCCGCTCAGGACCCGCCACCCGCGATCTTGTGGATCTCGGGATAGCCCTTGTTCAGGGACGCGCCATCAACGAACAGCGTGTCACCGCTCACCCAGCGGCCATCGTCACTGACAAGGAACAGCGCCGCGTCGGCCACGTCTTCGGGTTGACCGGCACGGCCGAGTGGCGTAGCCGCGATGTACGCATCGCGGATCGCCGGCACCATCTGGGTAAAGGCCGTCAACGGCGTATCAACGAAACCCGGCCCTATGCCGGCCACGCGCACTCCCGCGGGTCCGAGCTCCATCGCCGCGCAGCGAGTGAGCATCTCCACGCCGGCCTTCGCACAGCAGTACGCGCTCATACCCTCGGCGGGAACCCGCGCGTTGATCGATGCGATGTTCACGATCGCGCCCGCTCCCCCTTCGCGCATGATGCGCGCCTCGTGCTTGACCGAAAGCATCACGCCGGTCAGGCACGTGTCGATCACGGCCCGCCACTCGTCCACCGGATGATCGGCCACGAAGCCGAACGTTCCGAATCCGGCCGCGTTCACGGCCGTGTCGAGCCCACCGAACTCGGTCACCGCGCGAGCGACCATTCGCTCGACGTCGGCCTCCACGGTCACGTCGATCGGTTCGATCACCACCGCGTCACCGAGCTCGGAGGCTGCGACCGCCAGTGCCTCAGGATTGCGGTCCGCGAGGACTGCCCGGGCGCCTTCGGACACGAAGCGCCGAGCGCACGCGAGACCGATCCCCGATGCGCCACCTGTGATCACCGCTACTCGTCCGTCCAGCCGTCCGGCCATGTCGCGCTCCTCATCGGGAAAAGTCGGGAGCGTAACGGGGGTCTGCCCCGAGAGGAGGCCGAGGGCGTACGGTGGCAACGTGTCCGGGTCCCATGATCACGCCGGTTCATCGGCCACGAGCCCCGCGGCGCGCCGTCGGGCCCTCACCATCGCGATCGGCGCGAACGGGACACTTTTCGTGGTCCAGCTGGTCGGGGCTATCGCGTTCGGATCGCTCGCGCTGCTCGCCGACACCGTGCACCTCGCCACCGACGTCGTCGCACTCCTCCTCGCGCTCGGAGCCCAGATTCTGGCCAACCGACCGGCTTCGGCTCGCGCCACCTACGGCTGGGACCGGGCCGAGGTGCTGGCGGGCCTGATCAACGCATTCCTCTTGATCGCTGCATCGGCCTGGATCGCGGTTGAGGCGATCGACCGGTTCTCGCACCCCCACGCGGTCGACGGGTTGGGCGTCGCGATTCTTGGCGGACTGGGACTCGCGGTCAACGCCGGCAGCGCGCTCGTCGTGGCGCGCGCGAGCGGCGGCAACCTCAACATGCGCGGCGCGTTTCTCCACCTCGCGGCAGACGCCGTCGGATCGCTTGGCGTCCTCGTCGCCGGCGTGCTCGTGCTCACCCTGAATGCCGATTGGGCCGATCCCGCGATCTCGCTCTTCATCACCGTGCTCGTGCTCGTGGCCGCGTGGGCGCTCCTGCGTGATGCGACCAGCGTTCTCCTCGAACAGGCTCCGCTCGGCATGGACGCGGCGGCCATCGAGGCCGCGCTCGTCGAGGTCGACGCCGTGCAAGCCGTCCACCATGTGCACGTCTGGTCGCTCGGCTCCGAAACACCGGCCATCTCCGCGCACGTGGTGTTACGTGACGAACCGTCCTTGCATGACGCTCAGCTCGTGGGCAACCAAATGCGGGCCCTGTTAGTGGAGCGCTTCGGTTTGGAGCACGCCACCTTCGAGCTCGAGTGTCACGACTGCGCGCAGACGGTGCACGGATCCGCCGCGCCCGCTGCACCAGACTCACATTCATGAACACGCTCGACGAGAACGCTGCACCTGACCCGGTCACCGAGTCAGACGGACCCGGCCCCGACCAGGTTCGCCGAGGTCCGAGCGGCGCCGCGCTCATCTCGTTTGTGATCGCATTGATGTTCCTCGCCGGCGTGATCGGATGGAAGATCGGCGAACGTCGCGACGACGTCCCGACCCGGAATTCCGTCGATGTCGGTTTCTTCCAGGACATGAGTACGCACCACAACCAGGTGATCTCGATGGCCTTCACGTACCTGGCGAACGGAACCGACCCCTTGTTGCGCCAGATCGCGGGCGAGATCATCACCTACCAAGCATCGGAGATCGGGGTGATGGGCGACCACCTCACCCAGTGGGCACAGGCCGGAACCGAAACCGACACCGCGATGGCTTGGATGGGCATGGTCACACCGCGCGATCAGATGCTCGGACTCGCGACCAAGGCCGAACTGCGGACCCTGGCCACCGCGCGCGGCGCGGAACTCAACAACGTGTTCAGCGAGCTCGTGATCAAGCACCACGCGGGTGGCGTCCACATGGCTGAGTACGCGGCGAAGCATGCTCATACCGCAGCGGTCAAGCGGTGGGCAACGTCGATGGCCGACGGTCAACTCGGCGAGATCGCCGAGCTCAACCGTTGGCGAGTCAAGAACGGTCTCGCTGCAGTCCCCGTCAAGGTCTGACGCGCAACCCACCCGACCTCGGGGCGCCTCAGGAGTCGGAAGTGTCGTAGGGCCGTTGGCGGGGCTTCGCGGCTTCGCGTTTGGGAACCATGACCTTGCGGCGGAAGTAGCAGACCTCTTCGCCGCGCTGGTTGTATCCGAAGGTCTCGACGCTCACGATGCCCCGGTCCGGCTTGCTGGAGCTTTCCTTCTTCTCCAGCACCTTCGTCTCGGCGTAGATCGTGTCGCCGTGGAACGTGGGGCGCTTGTGTTGCAGCGTCTCGACCTCGAGGTTCGCGATTGCGAGCCCCGACACATCGGGCACGCTCATCCCGAGCACGAGTGAGTACACCAAGTTACCCACCACCACGTTCTTCCCGAACTGGGTCTGCGTCTCCGCATACCAAGCGTCCGTGTGTAACGGATGGTGGTTCATCGTGATCATGCAGAACAGGTGGTCGTCGTACTCGGTGATGGTCTTACCGGGCCAGTGCCGATACAGATCGCCGGGCTCGAAGTCTTCGAAGTAGCGGCCAAAGGGCCGTTCATGAACTGTCATGCCCAAGACGCTACGTGAGCACAGCGCACAACCCGCATACGAACCGTCGGTGGGCAGGGTCAGTTGTTGGTTCCGGGGAGTGTGGTGTGGAAAGGCCGGCAGAAAGACTAGCGGCTCCTTTCAGGAGCTAACGGCGGGTCGGGCGATTTTCAGTGGCTGACATGGTCATGATGTTTCCCCTCAACCCTGTTTCGTTGCGGCGGCTTGCTTGATGCCAGCG
>JANPBJ010000153.1:0-10050 GCA_031430375.1 Acidimicrobiia bacterium | reverse complement strand
TATCCAAGGCCGACCTCACCGACCGACCGGCGCACGATCTAACTCTAGGACTCGAAGTCCAGGGCGAAGGAGTGCTGACCAGCCGGCGGCTCGGAGACCATCCTCGCCCCAAGAGGCCAGGACAGTCGACCCCCATTAGGGAGTTGCGTCGGGGAGCCGCAGGAAGTTCGTGCGGTAATAGCGCAGCTCCTCGATGGACTCCCGGATGTCGTCGAGCGCGCGGTGGGTCGACTTCTTTCCAGGCTGGCCCTTGAGAACCGCGGGGTTCCAACGGCGTGCGAGTTCCTTCAGCGAGCTGACGTCGATGCTGCGATAGTGCACGTACTGATCGACGGCCGGGAGGTAGCGGTCGAGGAAGCGCCGGTCCACGCCGATCGAGTTCCCGCACAGCGGCGCGGTGTTGGGCGGAACCCGGTCGGCCAGGTACTCGAGCACCTGGACTCCCGCGTCGGCGAGCGACAGGGTGGAAGCCTCGATTTGGGGTAGCAGCCCCGATTTCGTGTGCATGGTGTTCACGAAATCGTCCATCCGGCTGAGGTCCTCCGGGGTCGCGTGGATCACCAGGTCGATACCCTCGTCCACCAGTTCCAGCTGGGAATCGGTGATGAGCACCGCGATCTCTACGATCGTATGGCGGACGGTGTCGAGGCCCGTCATCTCGAGATCGACCCACACCAAACGGTCGGCCTGGCTCACCTTCCGCTGGTCTGGCGTATCAGTCACCGGTCCCGCGGGTGCCTCATCGGTTTTCTCGTTGTCGACCATAGGAAAAACCTTACGCGGGCTGCGCCGATATTCTGCGGCCGTGCCTGACGCGACCGCCGTGTGGAAGCCGACCCCGGAGCTTGCCGCCGAGAGCAACGTCGGGCGGTTCATGGCCACGCACGGCTTCGACGATTTCGAGGATCTACGGACGAGATCGATCGATGATCCCGAGTGGTTCTGGGATGCGTTCGTTCGCTTCTCCGGGCTTCCGTTCGATACCCCCTATTCCGAGGTGCTCGACGAGTCGGCTGGGATCGAATGGGCCACGTGGTTCACCGGCGGCCGGCTCAACGTTGCGTCGGTGTGTGTCGATCGCTGGGCCGACGATGCCAGCCGTCGGGATCATCCGGCGATTCTCTGGGAAGGCGAGGAGGGCGAGCCGCGCTCGACGACCTACGGCGAACTGCGCGCCCTCACCGACGCGATCGCCGGTGGCCTGGCCGCGCGCGGCATCGGCACGGGCGACGCGGTGGGGGTGTTCCTCCCGATGCTGCCCGAGACCGTGGCAACGGTGATGGCCGTCGCCAAACTGGGAGCGATCTTCCTCCCGATCTTCTCAGGCTACGGCGCCGAAGCCGTCGCGGTTCGCTTGGAGGAAGGCGAGGCCAAGGCGCTCGTCACAGCCGATGGCACCACGCGGCGGGGCAAGGTGGTTCCGATGAAGGAAACCGCCGATGCTGCCGTGGCTCGGGTACCGAGTGTCTCGACCGTGGTGGTGGTGCCTCGCCTCGGGATTGATGTGCCGATGACTACAGGCCGAGACCTCACGTTGACTGAGTGCTGTGCGCTCGGGCCCGCCGCGCCGTTCGCTACATCGGCCGTCGACGCCGAGCATCCCTTGTTCATCGCGTACACGAGTGGCACCACCGGCAAGCCGAAAGGGGTCGTGCACGTCCACGGCGGCTTCGTGGTGAAGATCGCGGAGGAGGTGGGGTTCCAGGCCGACTGCCGGTCTGTCCCCACCGGCGGCGATCGCGACGACATCTTGTTCTGGCTGACGGACCTCGGTTGGATCATGGGGCCGTGGCAGATCTTCGGCACCCTTGCGTGGGGCGCGACGATGTTCTGTTACGACGGCGCGCCCGACTATCCGGGACCCGATCGCCTGTGGGCGATGGTGGCGCGCCATCGCATTTCGATCCTCGGTGTTTCACCCACATTGATCCGTGCGCTCATGGCTCAAGGCGATGAGCCGGTGCGCGCCCATGACCTGTCGTCGTTGCGGGTGCTCGGCTCCACTGGTGAACCGTGGAACGACGGTCCGTGGTGGTGGTACTACCAGGAGGTCGGGGGCGGTCGATGTCCGGTCATCAACGTGAGCGGCGGTACCGAGGTCGGGTGTTTCTTGAGCCCGCACGTGGTGGAGCCGATCGCGGCCTGTTCGCTCGGCGGACCGGCGCTCGGATGTGCGGTGGATGTGGTGGATGACGATTGCCAACCCGTGCGCGGCGTTGTGGGCGAACTGGTGTGTCGTCGACCGTGGCCGGCGATGACGCGCGGCATGTGGAAGGAACCCGACCGCTACATCGAGACGTATTGGTCGCGGTGGCCCGGTGTGTGGTGGCACGGTGATTGGGCGTCGATCGACGCCAACGGACAGTGGTTTCTTCACGGCCGGTCCGACGACACCATCAAACTTGCGGGCAAGCGGCTCGGACCCGCAGAGGTGGAATCGGCGCTGGTCGACCATCCGGCGGTCGTGGAGAGCGCGGCGATCGGAATGCCCGATGAGCTCAAGGGTGAGAAGTTGGTGTGCTTCGTGGTGCTCGCGCCGGGAACGCCCCGCACCGAAGGGCTGCAGGCCGAGTTGCGAGCGCTGGTGGGATCACGACTGGGGAGGTCGTTCATGCCATCGGCGGTCCATTTCACCGAGGCGTTACCCAAAACCCGCAGCAACAAAATCATGCGGCGCACGATCCGGGCCGTTGCGTTGGGTCTGGGGCCTGGCGATATTTCCGGTCTCGAAGACGCGGCCGCGCTCGACGCGATCGCCGCGGCGGTGCGACCGTGAAGCGACACGATGCTCCGCGGCTCGTTGGCGGTCGGGTGTTGCTCCGTCCGCTCCGCAGCGTCGACTTCAGCGCATGGAGTGAAATACGCACCGCGAGTCGGGAATGGTTGGAGCCGTGGGAACCGCTGCCTGATCCCGGAGCGCCGGACTCCGCCGCGAACTCTGATGCCTTCAAGGCCCGCTGCGGCGCGTGGGATCGTCAACGCCAGTTCGACTCGGCCTACGGCTTCGGATTGTTCCTCGTCGAGTCGGAGCTGCTGATCGGCGAAGTCAGTCTCGGTGCCGTGCAGCGCGGCCCGTTTCAATCGGCGTCAGTGGGGTATTGGGTCGGCGAGCGCCACGCCGGCCAGGGCTATGTGCCTGAAGGCGTCGCACTGATCCTCCGGTACGGGTTCGTCGATCTGGGACTCCACCGCATGGAGGCGGCGATCGTGCCGCGCAACGCGGCGAGTCGACGCGTCGTCGAGAAGCTCGGTCTCCGCGAGGAAGGAACGTCGGAACGGTTCCTACAGATCCGCGGCGTGTACGAAGATCACATTCGGTTCGCGATCACGGTGGAGGAGTGGCAGGAGCGCCGCGCCGAGCTTGAAGCCCTGGGTTCGGGACTGACGTCGTCGTGATGTGATCCCGCGGTCTCTCCGCGGGTTAGCGGGGACCGAGGATTTGGAACGACTCGGTGAGCCGCTGGTACGGCGCTTGGTCGTTATTCGGACTGCGAGCGGTGACCGTATAGAGCCGGTCCTTCAGCAACACGAGCAACACTCGCCAGTAGATGTCGCCCTTGCGAAACACAACCTGTTTCACCGCGGAGTCGCCGATCACGACGGGATCGACCTGCGAGTCGATCGCGGCACCTTCTTGGCCGGCCAGTTGGCCGGCGATTTGGTTGAGTGACGACTTGTACGACTCGAGCGTGGCTTCGGATTGCGGCGTTCTGGTGGCCGAGAACTCGTAGCCGTCGCCGGGGCTGCTCGAGACCGTGATGATCGTGCCGAACTCGTTCTTCGCGGTGACGCGGCGCGATTTCGTTGGCGTCGTGACCTTGAACCCGTCCTGTGGACTCTCGAACAGAACGCCTCCCGTCTTATCGACGTACCTCGAGATCGTGCCGCCGGCCGAGGGGTTGATCCAGCGGGTCCAGACCCACCAGCCCACGACGAAGACCACGAGACCCAGGCCGATCCAGGCGACCACCGTGGTGAGCGGGTTCGAGGATCGGGTCTCGACCACCACTGCTTCCAGCGGTTCGGCCGTCTCCTCGTCGATCATCGGCTGATGGTCGCGGGGCCGAGATCCGCTCGAAACGACCAGATCTGATGCTCCAACTCATAGCGCATCGCAGTGTCGTGATCGGTCAGCGCGGCGGTCTGGCGCAGCGTGGCTTTCGTGCGGGTCGATAGCTCGCGTGGAACCTCTGCCGCGCGGGCGGCGAAGGCCAGCGCCCGATCGAGGAGGTGTTCGTCGGCCACGCACTCCCATGCGAGTCCCACTGCGGCCGCCCGTTCGCCGTCGAGGCGTTCGCCGAAGAGGTTCATCGCCGCCGTTGCCTGTGGTCCGATGGCGCGGTCGAGCAGCCAGGTGTGGCCGCCGCCGGGGTGGATACCGATCCGGAGAAAGCGCGCATCGAAGATCGCGCTCGTTCCCGCGATACGGAGGTCACACGCGAGGGCGAGGTTGCAACCCGCACCGACGGCCGCGCCGTTGACTGCGGCGATCGTGGGGAGTGGGGATTCGAGGATGCGCAGGAACCCGGAGTAAATGTCGCGGACGTCAGCCGGCTCGTCCGTGCCGTCGGCCATGGCACGCAATGCGTGGACGTCGGCACCCGAACAGAACGCCGGCGCCGCGCCGGTGACCACGATCGCGCCCACGCTCTCGTCGGCGTCGAGCGCATCCATCGCGCGCACGATGTCGACCACTAACGGCGCGGTCAAGGCGTTGCGGCGCTCCTGGTCGTCGAGGGTCAGGAGCGCGACCCGACCGTGACGTTCAACGTGCAATGCCATGGTCAGGTCTTCTCGCGCACGACGGCGGGCGAGTGCCGGAAGAAGGTCTCGACGTCACGTTCGTACCGGTAGCTCGGCTGGCTCGTGCCCACTGCGTCTTCGAGGCGCAGGCTGCGCGCAAACGCGTCGACCGTGCCCGCGGTCGAGTAGCTGTACCGGAAACCGGTTTCTTTGAACGCGCTGTTATCTAGGGCCCTGCCGTACCGCAGGAGACTCAGGACCTCAGGGGGTAGATCGAGGATCCGAGCAATCCGCAGCGGTTCCGCAGCCCATTGTGTGAGTATCGGCGGCAGTGGGATGCGGCGGCGACCCACGATCGCGCACACTTCGCTCCACGGCAGCGATCCGTCGCCGGCCACGTTGAAGATGCCGGGTACGTCGTTGCGGGTGGCGTAGACGAGCGCGCCGGTCACGTCGGTTTCGTGGGTGAACTGGAGCCGTGGATCGAAGCCCAGGATCTCCGGCGCAACGGGCAGGCGCAACGCTTTGGAGAACGGCGTGGTGACGTCGTCGCCGAGCACGTTGGTGAAGCGGAGCTTGGTGACGGTCACGTGCGGATTGTCGATCGCAAAGTCGCGTACGAACGATGCCGCTTCGAGCAACGAACGTTCCACTCGTGTCTGCGGCGGGCGCGTTCGTGGCATCGACTCGCGGAAGTAATACGGGTCTTTGAAGTTCGCGCCGTAGGTGAGGGCGGAACTCTTGACGATGACCTTGCGGACCGGGCTTCCCGCGGACCCGGCCGCGGCGAGCAGGTTCATGGTTCCGATGACGTTGATCTCATGCAGCGCACGGCCGGGAAGTTCGGTGGAGTCCACAATCAAATGCGTATGCAGAATTGTGTCGACTTGGGTAGCGCGCACAATGCGATCCAGGATCGAGTAGTTCGAGTCGGACTTCACGAACTCCGTGCGCTCCAAGGGGAGGCGCGGCTCCTGGGTGTCGAGGCCAACGATCATCTCGACCTCGGGGAGCGCTTCGAGCTGCTGCGCGAGATGGCTCCCCCAGAACGTGCCGAGCCCAGTGACGAGAACGCGCATGACCTATCCGAACCACACGCTGCGACGGGTCCGCAGCATGTCGTAGAGGGCGTCTTGAATAGTGTCGCGAATGCGATCGGACTCGGCCATCACTTGCGCGCGCGGGTAGCGCTCCTGATCGGGGGTGACGTCGAAATGCACTGGTGGCAACACCCGCATCCGAAACTTCGAAGGGAAGTAGATCCCCGCACCGAGGGGGCCGAACGCCACCATGTTCGCGGTCACGGGAAAGTAGGGAAGGTTGGTGAGCGCGGCGATCCGTCGGCTCTTGAACAGAATGGGCATGGCTTCTTCATTGCCGACGACCGCGATGGGAATCACTGGCACCCCGGAACGCATCGCGATCTCGATGAAACCAGCCCGACCAAACCGGTGCAGTTTGTATCGGTCGCGATAGGTCTTGCCGGTTCCCTTGGTGCCTTCGGGGAACACGAGAACGAGTTGACGGTCGTCATGGAGCAGCCGGTACGCGTTGTCAGGATGTGCGGCCACGCCGCCGAGGCGGGACCACATCGTTCCCACGTAGGGGATGGCACGAAACAGGTTCTCGGCGAGGCCGTAGACCGGTCGGTCCAGTTCGGTCTCGATGCCATGCATGATCACTGGCGCGTCGGCCGGAACTGCGCCCGCGTGGTTCGCCACGAGGAGCGCACCACCATCGGCAGGGATGTGTTCGAGGCCTTCCCATTCGGCGCGGAACCAGTACTTGTACATCGGGTTGTAGATGCGACGAGCGATCTCGCGCATGTGGGCGCTGCGGCCAAAGGCATCGACGTCGCCGCGCCGGATCTGCTGTTCAGCCGGTTGGAGGTCGAGGCGTTCGGGCGCTTCTGGGCGCATTGGACGGGGGGTGGCCACGAGCGCCACGCTGCGCGATTGCAGCTCGTCGCCTCCGCCAAGATCAATCACGGGCTCGCGCTCGGCCGTGCGCGTTTTCGCCATATCTCCAGGTTCGGGTGGATCAGTCATGAGGGCTCCGGGCTGCGGTGCGAGGTCGTCGGACGGTGGGGCCACCGAGAGAGGAAACCGCGTTCCCGGCCGTATTGCAACTCGGACCCTTTCTGACGGCGCCCCACGGTCAGGATGTCCGGAGTGTGCCGGTCACGGCCCAGGCATTGGTACGGAATCGGCGGGCCAGTCCGTAACCGCGGAGGAGCATCCACACCGCGAACGCAGCCCACAGCCAGGCCAGGGTCGGGTCGGTGCTCGCGAGCAGAATGAGGAGCCCGCCGTAGATCGCGGAGGCCATGACCATCGCGGCTGCGAGATACCGGGAATCACCCGCGCCGATCAGGATGCCGTCGAAAACAAACACCAACGCCGCGACCGGTTGCAGTGCGGCAACGAACCACAGGATCTGTTCTGCCTGGGCGCGCACCACGGCATCGTTGGTGAATGGAATCACGAGCCACTGGCGGGTCGCGGCAACCACGATGCCAAACGCAATTCCCGCGATCACGCCCACCTCGATCATGCGGCGCGAGACCGAGCGGGCCGTGATGGCATCACTCGCGCCGAGGGAGCGACCGACCAGGGCCTGACCCGCGATCGCGATGGAATCCAAGGTCAGCGCGAGGAACGTCCACAGTTGGAACGCGATCTGATGACCGGCGAGCGCCACATTCGAAATGCGCGACGCCACCGCCGTGGTGGCGAGGAGCGCGGCGAGGAGTGAGCCGGTGCGCAGAATGAGGTGGCTCCCCACCACCGCGGTCGCGCGCATCCCCGCCGCGCGAGGTGCGAGATGTGCGCCCACGGCGCGGGCGCGCCGACCGATGATCGTGAGGAAGACGATGGCGCTCAAGGCTTGCGCGATGACGGTGCCCCACGCGGAACCCGCCACGCCGGCGCCGAAGCCGTAGACAAGGATGACCTCGAGGGCGATGTTGATGACGTTCGCCCCTACCGCCACGTACAACGTGGTGCGCGTGTCCTGCACGCCGCGCAAGTAACCCGCCGCTGCGAGTGCGACCAGCACGAAGGGTGCGCCGATGAGCGAGATTCGCAGGTACTCCTGCGCGTAGGGCGTGACGCCGACCGATGCCCCCATCACGTCGACGATCGCGGGCGTGGCCACGACACCGATCGCGAGGAGTGCGATGCCGAGCCCGGCGGCGAGCCACACGCCGTCGACCCCGTGTTCCGCCGCGGCCCTCATATCCTGCGCGCCGAGGTGGCGAGCGACCGTGCCGGTGGTGGAATAGGCCAAGAAGTTGAAGATCCCAAAGACCGCGGTGAGCACGATCGCGGCGATGGCGACACCGCCGAGCTGGTTGGTGCCGAGGTGGCCGACGATCGCGGTGTCGACAAGCAGGTACAGCGGCTCCGCAATGAGCGCCCCCAGGGCGGGCAGCGCAAGGCGGAAGATCTCTCGGTCATGGGGGTTCCGCCATCTCGTTGTCTTGGCGGGTTCCACCACCCACTCTCTCACCCCGGCCGAGAGGTTCGGCCTCCGGCGCGGGCTCGGGATATCGATGGTCACACCGTCGTGCGATCCTCGGGAGGTGGACGGAGTGGCGGCGACCAGTTTTGCGACGATGGCCCGGTTCCTCGCGGCGGAGAGCCGGGCGGCGGGGCTTGTGGTCCCGGCATTCCGGAGTCCGCCGCGGGTCGCAGGTGTGGTGCGGACGATCCGCCGTTTCGGTGATGGTGCCGTCGTGGCAATCCGGATCCGTGGCCGCGCCGCGGATGAGGTGGCGGCCGACATGATCGAGGGGATCGTGGTGTGCAATGAGCTCGATCCGTTGGTCGCCGATGGCGTGCGCCGTCGCTTGCGGGCCGCCGTCACGCCCGTGGATATCGATCTCACCGCGGAGCTTCCCGCAGGTGGCCCTATCCTCGGCGTGCACGCCCGGATGGCGGAACGGCAGACGCAGGCGGCTTAAACCCGCCGGCTCCGTAATGGAGCGTGAGGGTTCGAATCCCTCTCCGGGCACCTGACCAGGACTTATAGGTTCGTAGGGGGACGCGGAGAGTCTCTCCAGAGCGCATTTGCTCACGCCTTGCTAACGAACTCAGCGCCATCGAGTAGGTATGGGGAGAAGGTGTGACGGTCTGGAGATGCGAAGCCGACCAATTTGACGCTCCGGCTCGATGGTCTCACCACCGATGTACCCTGACGTACGAGGAAATGAAGGGAGCCGGTCATGACTTCAACCATGGCGGACCAGTCCGACAACATCATGAGCCGTGACGATGTGCTTCGTCTCCTCGACGAACAAGCGCGTCAATTTCTCGACATGACCGGCGAGCAGTTCATCGCCGCGGCGCGCGCGGGGACACTTCCGGATCACCCGATGATCGCTCACCTTTGCCTGCTGGCGGGTGAGGGAGCCTGTTAGGTCGGACGCCGACGCTCGCCGTCGGTACGTCCACCACCTCAACATCTCGCTGAGTTGCGTCACATCTTCGACGATCTGGCGCGTTGGCGAAGCCAGCACGGCGGGCTGCTGGCTTCTGCTCTTCAGCTCGACGCCGATCACGCTCTCCCGCGGTCTTGAGCAAGGGCCCCTCTACCTCAACGGAACCCAGGTGTTCCATTATGCCGACGACCCGCGGTACATGGGAGAGCGGAAAGTCGTCACCGACGAGTACGCCTACACGTTGGCCGAAGACGACGCTCTGACGGACGAACTCTTTGGGTGGCACTGGCAACCGGCGCACGGGCATCCGGATCCGCACATCCACGTTGGATATCCGAATCCTGTGTACCCGCGTTCGACCAAGTGGCACGTTCCCGGAGGTCGCGTCGCGTTCGAGCAGGTGCTCGCCTTCGCGATCCACGAACTGCGGGTTCAGCCCGCGCGTGAGGACGCGGCCGCAGTGCTCGAAGAAAAGCTCTCACTCTTCCGGCGGTTCGCGACGTGGGGAGTACCGACTCCGCCTCCGGAGTAGCGCGATCCGCGCCCCCGTAGACGAACCACACGGTTCTTTAGGCGCGTTGTTGTAGGTCGGCTTCGATGCCATCGAGGAGGCGTTCGAGGCCGTAGTCGAATCGTTCGTCGCGTCCGAGTACGGGACCGTCTTCGAAGAGGCGCGCGAGGAGCGGGTACCGGCCTGTCGCCTTGAGCTGTTCGATGTAGTCGCTGACTTGGTGGAGGACGCTCGACTCGGGGTTCGCGGCCAGTCGTTTGGCGGTGTCTCGTTCGACGCGCAGTTCTTGCTGGTCGCGTTGGGCGAACCCAAGCACGTAGGTCTCGACTGCCATCAGGATTCGCAGAGCATCGGC
>JANPBJ010000152.1:0-30123 GCA_031430375.1 Acidimicrobiia bacterium | reverse complement strand
TATCCAAGGCCGACCTCACCGACCGACCGGCGCACGATCTAACTCTAGGACTCGAAGTCCAGGGCGAAGGAGTGCTGACCAGCCGGCGGCTCGGAGACCATCCTCGCCCCAAGAGGCCAGGACAGTCGACCCCCATTAGGGCGCGACCGACATGTAGTCGGCGAAGCCGGAGGGATCGTGGCGGCCGAAGCAGCCGTGTTCGAAGAGTCCCCAGCCTTCCTGACCGCCGAGGGTGGCTCGGCCCACGTGGTCGATCACGCTGAACGCGGCCCGGCCGAAGACGGCCGGATCCGTGAGGTCATACACCGCACCTTCCACGAAACCGCGACCTCGCCACTGACCATGGGTCCAATCAGGATCGCCGCCATACCCGGCGCCGATGTTCAGGGCCACATAGCCGAGCGAGTCCACCTCCAGCTGGAGTGCGTTCCCGCCCCGCTCGGTGAGGGTGATGCTCGCACCCGTGGGTATCCGCGTCCCGGACGCGTAGTGGATGTCGACCTCCGGCCAGCCCAGCTGCTCGGGACGCCGGCCCGCCGACTCCGGCCAGACCCGTACCGCGTCGTTCATGACGCGGGTGCCGTCCGGCTCTTCTTGGAGAATGAGCACGATCGCGAAATCATCGAACCGCATCGGCACGTAGAGCCACCAGAAACCCTCGATCGGTTCGTCGCCGCCCCGACCTGGGGGTTCGGCTTCACCCACCCCGCGGATACCCCACGAGCGATCGCGGGTGCCGACCCACCGGTCCGGCGTGACCGCGAGTTCTTCTCCGTCGACCCGAAGCACGCCCTCCCACGTCCCAACCTGAGCGAACCGCTGCGCGTCGAGATTGATTCGCTCGTTGCGTCGCCAACGGTGGCGGGTCTCGTCGAGGACCGGAAAGGAACCTTCCCACGTCATGTCGAAACCGATGCCGTGGTCGTCCGCGTCGCAGATCAGGCGGAGTTTCTGGAGAGGTTTGATCACCTCCACCCGATACGGACCCACCTCCTGGTGCATCCGATCCTCACCCAGGGCGTCGGAGGTACGGATCGCATACTGGCGATCACCACGTCGAACGGTGGCGTACGCATCGATGACACCCAGGTTCGGATACATCCCGAGACCGGTAATGAGAAACACGTCGCCACTGCGGTCGTGCGCGTTCAAGTAGCAGCGGTCATACGCATTGCGATCACTGGTGTCCATGTACGCCATTGAGAGCGGCGCCTGATGGATCGGATACTCATCGAGCGGAACAGCCATGTTTCCTCCTGGACGCGGATCGGATCTCCCCGGTGCCAACCGGTCCGTCGAGCTGCGCAGACGTTAGGCGGAGCCCGCGGGGGGACGGGGGGACGCCAGCAGTTCCGCTATCCGATCGACCAGCACATCGAGATCGGCCGGCGGGTGTCCCCCCAAAGACTCGACGCAGATGATCACGGTGGTCACGGACCGATCACCGAGCGCTTCGGTCTCGAGCCAGGCCAGCAACGACGTGGCTCGCCCCGGCATGGGGACGACGATCGTTTCCAAGACAAGACTGAATCGGTCGAGATACGACACCGTTCCAAGGATCGAGAACACCTCGTGCAACGCGAGGAACGCATCCAGTGGTGCGGCATCGAGCAGCACGGTGCGAGTGTCATCTGCTCCCACCGCCGGATGGCGAAACACCGCTCCACCGGGCGAATCAGTCGCGGATGCTGCTTCGGCGTCAGCTGCGGTCTTGGCATCTGGCCGTGGGCTTCCATCCCGACCCGGAGCGCGAACCGACTCCCGAGGTTCCGCGGCGACCAAGATGGCAAACGCCTCGGTAATCTGGGCCGTGCGCAACGTGCGGATTCCGGCGTCGGCCAGATCCACCGCAACGTCCGGATGATGGCGCCGGATCAACCGGAGATACATCGCCCGCACCTCGGGCCACTCCGCACCGTGATTCACCCCGAGCACGGTTCGGGCCGCGGCGACGTCCATCGGTGCATCGTCGCGCACACAAGGCAGACTCCGCGATCAGATCGCTTGCCACCGTCCCCGCTCCGCGTCTACAGATGCACACCACGCCCACGGCCGGCCACACTGCGCCGAAGCCCTCCCGCACGAATGAACCGAAGGGACGCACCGATGACCGACCTACTTGGCGCCTTCAGCGATGCGATCGGCGCCGGTCACGTGCTCCACGGCGATGCCATCAGTGAGGACTACGGCCACGACGAGGCACTCACCATTGCGGCGGTCCTCCCCGCCTTCGTCGCCCGGCCCGGATCCACTGCGGAGGTCGTGGCGTTGTTGGCAATCGCCACCGCTGAACATATTCCGGTGACCGCTCGGGGCAGCGGAACCGGGCTGAGCGGCGCATGCACCCCAACCCCGAAGTCACTCGTGATCTCGTTTGAACGCATGAATCGGATTCTGGAGATCGATACCGAGAATCACGTGGCCGTGGTGCAGCCGGGTGTGACCCTGGCTGAACTCGATGCCGCGCTGGCACCGCACGGGCTCGCGTACCCCGTGTACCCCGGCGAGTACAGCGCGAGTCTCGGAGGGAATGTGGCTACCAACGCGGGTGGCATGCGGGCGGTGAAGTACGGGGTCACGCGCCACCAAGTCTTGGGGCTCGAGGCCGTGCTTCCCACCGGAGAAGTGATCCGCACCGGCGGAAAGTTTGTGAAGGCGACGGCTGGCTACGACCTCACGCAGATGATCATCGGCTCGGAAGGAACGCTCGCACTCGTCACCGAAGCCACCCTTCGGCTCTACCCCCGTGCGCCCTTCACCGCCACGGTGCTCGCGCCGTTTCTTTCGCTCGACGCGGTGACCCACGCGATCCCGCGCATTGTGGCGAGCGGAGTCGGACCCATGATCCTCGAGTACATCGACATGATCACACTGAGCGCGATCACCGCGCATGTGGGGCTGGATCTCGGAATCCCGAAAGAGGTTCAAGACACCGCGCTCGCGTATCTCGTGGTGATGATGGAACAACACACCGACTCGCGGCTCGATGAAGACGTCGAAGCGCTCGCTGCGCAACTTTCGGAACTGGGTGCGATCGACGTATATGTGCTGCCCGGCGCAGCGGCAGCATCGCTGATCGATGCGCGCGAGAAGTCATTCTGGGTCGCCAAGGCCAACAACGCGGATGACATCGTGGACATCGTCGTGCCACGAGCCTCGTTGCCCGAGTTCATGGAGCACGTGTCCGACATAGCAACTCGGACGGCATCGTGGATTGCCGGGTGTGGCCATGCGGGTGACGGCAACGTTCATCTCTCCGTGTTTCAACGCGATCCCGTGATCCGCAGCCAGGTCCTGCACGAGTTGTTCCAGACCGGGCTCGGACTGGGCGGTGCGATCTCCGGCGAGCACGGCGTCGGGCGCGCCAAGCAGCGCTACTTTCTCGAACTCGAGGATCCGGCCAAGCTCGCGTTGATGCGCCGCATCAAGACCGCGTTCGACCCGCTCGGCATCCTGAATCCCGGCATCCTCCTCGACGACGAAATGAGAACGCCATGAGCGAAACATTCAACGGTGCGCAGTCCTTGCTGCGGACGCTGGTGGACAACGACGTCGACGTGTGTTTCACCAACCCGGGCACGTCGGAGATGCATTTTGTCGCCGCGCTCGACGGAGAGCCGCGCATGCGTGCGGTCCTCGGCCTCTTCGAAGGTGTGGTCACCGGCGCGGCCGATGGCTACGCCCGGATGACCGGTCGGCCGGCGGCCACGTTGCTCCACCTCGGACCCGGGCTCGGGAACGGGATTGCGAACCTGCACAATGCCCGGCGCGCGCATACGCCGATGGTGAACATCGTGGGTGACCACGCCACGTACCACAAGCAATACGACGCGCCGCTGGAAAGCAACATCGAGACACTCGCGGCGAACGTGTCCGGCTGGACACGGCGGTCGCAGTCCTCGAGCGGGCTCGGTGCCGATACCGCCGCCGCGGTCGTGGCCGCGCGGACGTCGCCGGGCGAAGTGGCAACGCTGATTCTCCCGGCGGATATTTCGTGGTCCGAGGGTGGCGTGGCATCTGGGCGTCAGCCGGTCCCGCATTCCCTGGCTCCCGATGCCAACGCGGTCGACGAGATCGCCGCCCTCCTACGGACCGACGCGCCGCTTGCGTTTCTCGTCGGCAACGACATCGCACGTGATGAGACATCACTCGCGCTGGTCGACGCCATTGCAGCCACCTTCGGGGCGAAGGTGCTGGCGGAAGTCTTCCCCGCTCGGCTCCGCCGCGGCGCGGGAATCGCGCCGGTCGAACGGCTCGGATATCTCTCGGAGTTCGCGGCGATGCAACTCGCCGGGCTCACACATCTCGTGCTCGTGGGTGCGAAGTCGCCTGTGTCGTTCTTCGCCTATCCCGGGCGCGAGAGCGACCTCGTGCCGAATGGTTGCACGGTGCACGTGCTGACCGACGCTGCCGAAGATGGTCCCGGCGCGATCGCGGCGCTGGCCGAGACGCTCGGCGTCACCAGCGCGGCGGCGAGGCTCGCGGCCGCGGTACGCCCCGGGCGTCCCACGGGCGCACTCACGGGTACCGTGCTCGCCGATGCTGTGGGTGCGGTCTTGCCTGAGGGTGCGGTGGTGGTGGACGAGGCCCAGACCGGCGGCATTTGGGCATCGCCGGCCACCGGCGGTTGCGCACCGCATGATTGGATCACTCTCACGGGGGGTGCGATTGGCTTCGGGATGCCGGTAGCCACAGGAGCCGCGGTGGCGTGTCCCGATCGACCGGTGATCAACCTTCAGGCCGACGGCAGCGCGATGTACACGTTGCAGTCGCTCTGGACGCAGGCGCGCGAAGGGCTCGATGTAACCACCGTGATCTTCGCGAATCGCTCCTACGCCATCCTCAACCTCGAGCTGTCACGAGTGGGGGTGGAGAGCCCGGGACCGGTGGCAAAGTCGATGCTCGATCTCACCCGGCCGGACTTGGACTTCGTGGCACTGGCCCGTGGGATGGGAGTCCCTGCCGAACGACCCGAGGACGGCGAAGCGTTGACCGTCGCGCTCGAACGGGCGATAGCCGAACCCGGTCCGCACCTCATCGAGGCGGTCATTCCTTCGGGCTTTTGACCTGCCGCGGGAGCCGACGTTGGTCAGCCGCCGGTGACTTCGGACGGAGCGATGCCAAGGTAGTGCTCGAGATTCCTATGCAGGTTGGCGATCCGACATTCCTCGCCCGAGAGTGTGAGGTGCGTGAACCCGGGTTGATGGAGCCCGCGCTGGATACGGCTGAGGGCCCCGACGTCCTGGTTGATCACCAACCCGAAATCAGTGTCCGACGGCACCACCGTCAAGCGCATCGGCGGTGTGCGCGGTGCCATCGGTGCTCGGCGTTCGAAGACCAAGATGCTCACTACGCACTCATCGGGCGTTGAACCCGGCCGGGAACTCAGCACCTGCATCAGATCCGGGAACGCAATGATTGTGGTGTTCGGAAACAAGTTGTACTGCTGCATGTTCATGACCTGTGCCGTCGTGAGCTCGGAGAGATCCGCGCCGGCCTCAAGCGCGGTGGCGCGCACTGCATCCGCAAGCACGTCCCGAAGCGATGCACCATCGGGAACATCGGGCGCAAGGCCGGCGGATTCCGTGGTCGGTTTCCCGATACGCGTCCCCATCACCGCAACGAACGCGTCGTATATCTCTTGGTCGGTCGCACCATCGCGTAGCCGCGGGCTCACGAGGCCATAGGGCTGTTCCAGTTTCCCGTGGCGGTCCCAGAGGTGCTGAGGCGAGTTGACATCGTCGGTCATGAACAACATCTCGCGGTGGAGTCCCTGGACGTGATACGTCTCGCTGAAGCCGTCGATCAGCGTCTTCCAGTTGCACGGCATCGGCAGGGCGAGATCGTAGGTGCAATGAAAGTCAGCGAGCCCGAGCCACGGCGCATCGTCCGGTATGCCTTCGAGGAACTCGTCGAGCGGCGCGGCGTGGAGATCGAGGTTGACGAATACGAACGGTGCCCACTCCGCTACCTGGACCTCGAACAGGGGATGGTCGTCGTTGCGCAATGCACCGAAGCCCTTGCGCGACGGAACCTCGCGCAGCATGCCGTCGAGATTCCAACACCACCGGTGGTATTCACAGCGCAACTCGGCACGACCGCGGCCTTCACCGCAAGCGAGGACATTGCCGCGGTGGCGACACACGTTTTGGTACGCCCGGAGCGTGCCGGTTTCCGTGCGCAGCACGATGATCGACAGCCACCCCACCTGGTACTCGAACCAGTCCCCCGGTTCGGCCACATGATCGGCGGTACCGGCGATCTGCCAGACGTGTGGCCACAAATGCTCGGCTTCCCTGTCGGCCCACTCCGGTGACGTGTACCGGGACGCGGGAACCCGAAACGGCTCGGATACGCGGTCAACACTCGCGATCGTGGCCCCCACCGGCGCCGCATCCGTCAGCTCAATCGTCACGCGATTCCTTCGATCTCGAGGCCACGATCCGCCCAGCGTAGAGGTGGCGGGCGTCGATCGGACAGAATCACGCCCATGACCGATCCAGCCTTCACTGACATTCTCGCGGCGAACGCCGTCTATTCGGAATCCTTCCACCTCGGGGGCATGCGCCCGGAAGCTGCTCGCGGCCTCGCGGTGCTTACCTGCATCGACTCACGCATCGAACCGCTCGCCATGCTCGGACTCGTCCCCGGCGACGCCAAGATCCTGCGGAACGCCGGCGCGCGGGTAACGCCGGACGCGCTGCGATCGCTGGTCCTGGCCGTGCACCTCCTGGGCGTGGAACGGATCGCAGTCATTCAGCACACGCGGTGCAAGATGACCCAAGCGACCGACGAGGAACTGCGGGTCGAGATCACTGCTCGTTCCGGTGCATCCGCCGACGGTTGGGAATTCCTTGCAATCGACCATCCGCCGACCGTGCTGGCATCCGATCTCGCGGTGCTCCGTGCTTGTCCGTTGATCCCCGAAGACATCGCAGTGATCGGCCTCATGTACGACGTTGACTCGGGCCTGCTCCACGCCGGAGCCGGCCCATGAAGGTCCATTGGTTTCTGCCCACAGGCGGCGACTCGCGCGAAGTACTGCCCACGAGTCCTACCTCCCACCGGCGCGCTCCGAGCCATGCGTACCTTGCACAGCTCGCGCAAGCCTGCGATGACCTCGGCTACGACGCGATGCTCACGCCGTGCGGGACCGGATGTGAAGACGCCTGGCTGACCACCGCGTCGCTGCTCCCGCTCACCCGTCGGATCAAGTTCCTGGTGGCGTTTCGGCCTGCACTGCTCACTCCCACCCTTGTTGCGCAAATGGCGTCCACGTACCAACGGATGTCTGGCGGTCGGCTGCTGGTGAACATCGTTACGGGTGCCGAAGCTGCCGAACTCGCGCGGTTCGGCATCCACGACGACAAGAACGCGCGGTACGCGCAAACGGCGGAGTTCATTCAGGTGATGCGCGGCGCCTGGCGCCCAGAACCCTTCGACTTCTCCGGCGAGTTTTTCTCCGTGGAAGGGGCGGCGACTCGGAACGTCCCTGATCCACTCCCGCAGATCTATTTCGGTGGCGCGTCGGCTGCCGCGGAGGCGGTGGCGGCGGAGCACGTCGACGTGTATCTCGCATGGGGTGAACCACCCGCCATGGTGGCCGAACGGGTGACGCGGATGCGCACGCTCGCCGCGGCGGCGGGGCGCACGTTGAAGCTGGGGATCCGGTTCCACGTGATCGCTCGGCCCACGGCGGCCGCGGCATGGACCGCGGCCGATGCGTTGGTGACGGCCATGAATCCAGAAGACATCGCGGATGCGCAGAAGGACTTTGCAACTACGCAGTCCGTCGGCCAGAAGCGCATGGCCGAACTCCACGGCGGCGACCGTGACCACTTGCTGCTCCATCCGAATGTCTGGGCCGGCGTCGGGCTTGTGCGCGGCGGCGTGGGGACTGCGCTCGTGGGCAGTTACGACGAAGTGGCCGAACGGATGCTCGAATACCACGGACTCGGGTTCGTCGAGTTCATTCTCTCCGGCTATCCGCACCTCGAAGAGGCCTACTGGTTCGGGGAGGGCGTGATGCCGATCCTGCGCGAAGCCGGGCACCTGCCGCCACTCGATGGACCGAGCGCACCCGTCTTCTCCTTCCGTTGATGCGGGTTGGCTTGCTGATGGTGGGCCATGTGGCGCCCGCCAGTACCCACATCGCGGGCGACTATCCCGAGCTCTTTGCAACGTTGTTGACGGGCCTGGGCGTCGAGCTGGTGCCGTACAACCTCGACGAAGACCGCTTTCCCTCCAATGTGGACGAGTGCGACGGCTGGTTGCTCTCCCCCAGTCGTTGTTCGGTCTATGACGGCCACCCTTGGATCGGTGCAGCCGAGGATCTCGTGCGGAATCTCATCGAGTTCGAGCGTCCCTATGTGGGTATCTGCTTCGGCCACCAGCTCGCGGCTCAGGCCCTTGGGGTGCCCGTGGAACGCGCCGCCGACGGCTGGCAGGTTGGTGTGCAGGACTACGAAATCGTGGAACACCGTCCTTGGATGCAGCCGGCGCTCTCCCGCGTTGCCTTGATCGCGAGCCACGAAGACCAGGTGACGGCGGTGCCTGCCGGCGCCACGCTCCTCGCCCGCACAACCGGGTGTCCCGTGGCGGGTCTCCTGATCGGTGAGCGCGCCTGGACGTTACAACCACACCCGGAGTTCATACCCGAACTCGCCGACGCGCTGCTCGCTCAGCGGATTGAACTCATCGGTACGGAGAAGGTGGTGGCCGCCCGCAGTTCGTTGAGCCGACCGCTCGACCGTCTCGCCGTTGGCCGCTGGATCGCGGAGTTCTTCGCTTCCTCGATCTAGGAGGGCGAACGGCGATAATCGGGCGGCTACTTCTTCGGCATGTCGAACACTCCGCGTGCGACTCGGTTCATCATCGACCGGCCCTCGCGACTCTTCAGGTAGGCGGCGATGGCTCCATCGTCCTCTTTCTTCGCCTGGCTCACGGGCGGCCGAAGTCACTCATCGCGGAGAAGGTATCGGCCCTCGAGGCGGGTTCGTTCGGGGGCGGGTGAACTCGAAGAAGCCCGGCTCTCGCGCCAGCACCTGCACCGCGTCCCACAGCCGAACGGCGCCTTCGCCGGTGGGAGCAGGGGCCATCACCGGACCCTTGTAACCGTGCGGCGGCTCCTCGTACACGACGATCGTTGGAGTCTGGGTTTTCGGTCCGCCAAATGCGTAGGCGACTTCCATAGCGCTGGTGATCAGGGCATCCCAATGCTCGTCGTCCGCGGCACTGAGAAGACCGGTGTCAAGGCCGGAGGCCGTGACGCATTCGGCCAAGAGGGGCTCGTCGCGCGTCGCACCGCGTGCGAAGAAGCGATCGCCCCACGCCGAATAGAGCGTGTTCACGCCGGCCTCGCCGGCTTCTGCTCGAACCGCCTCGAAGATGCGCAACATCCGGTGAGAGAGCGCATGAGCGGCGAGCACCTGGCCGCGCCGGTCCTCAGCGATCGCGTCGCTCGTGCCGTAGTCGTCTCGGATCTCCAGACAGTGCGAACGCCAAATCACGTGAAGGTCACGCTGCGGCGCGACCTCCAGGAGCCAACGCGACGTGATCCACGCCCACGGGCAACTCGGATCGACGAACACTTCTACGCGAGTCATGCCCCGAGAGTATCGGCCGGTCCGCGCAGGGTGGTCAGGCAGGAAACACGGTGATCTCGCTGGCCTTCACCGCGGTCCACACTTGGGATCCAAGTTCGAGTCGTAGGTCGAGCAGTGCGGCGGGTGTGATTTCGGCGACGAGCGGAACGGGCCCATCTACACGCACTCGTACCCGGTCGCCCAGCGCTTCGATGCCCACCACGTGGCCCATCGCCACATTGCGTGGGCTTCCGCCCGGCAGCTCCCGGTGCAGCGCGACCGAACGCGGGTGCACGATTGCCAATGCGGTCCCGGTAGCGGGCGTGGTAGCGATGAGTTGGCCACCAGATTCGAGATCAAGCCGTCCGTTGCAGGCCGTTCCTCGAAGCAGATTCACCCCAACCAGTTCTGCGACATATTCCGAGCTCGGGCGAGCGGAGACCTCCGCGAACGTGCCGGATTGCATCACGCGGCCGTGCTCAACGATGACCAACCGATCCGCCAACGCGGCCGCATCGAGTGGATCGTGGGTGACGAGAACGCGCGCCCCGGTGTGGTCCTGCAGTTGGGTCCGGAGATCGCGCCGTACGGCGCCTCGCGCGCGTTGGTCGAGGGCAGCCAGCGGCTCGTCGAGCAGGAGCAGCCGCGGCTTCGTGACCAACGCGCGGGCGAACGCCACGGCTTGACGCTGTCCGCCGGAGAGCTGGTTCGGTTTCACCGAGTTGGCCGCCGCGATCCCCACATGTTCCAGTGCAGTCGCGGCCAACCGACGCGCCTCCCGTCGCCCGACGCCGCGACTCCGCAGTCCGAATGCAACATTGTCGAGTGCGCTGAGATGTGGGAACAGGAGGTAGTCCTGAAACACCACTCCGACCGATCGACGTTCCGGTACCACGTTGACCGCATCTGCATCATCGAGAATCACTCCGTCGAGATTCACATGTCCTGCGTCGAGGGGAAGCAGGCCCGCCAGGGCGCGCAGGAGCGTGGTCTTGCCGGCACCATTCGGACCGAGAATCGCGACCGTTTCGGCGCCGGCCACGGTGAGTTCCACGTCGAGGTCGAGGGAACCGAGGGTGAGCATGACGTGCGCGTCGAGACTCATCCGACGGCGAACCATCGGTCACGCAGGAGCGCGAGGACCGCGATGCAGACTGCGAGGAGGACCACACTCAAACCGATGGCGAGCTCGGGTCGTGATTCGAGCAGGAGGTAGACGGCAAGGGGCGTGGTCTGGGTTCGGCCTTGAACGTTGCCCGCGAAGGTAATCGTCGCTCCGAATTCACCGAGCGCTCGAGCCCACGCCAGCGCCGCTCCCGCGATGAGCCCGGGGAGGATGAGCGGCAGCGTGACCCGACGAGCCACCGTGAACGGTTTCGCGCCGAGCGTTGCTGCCGCGTCTTCGTACCGGCGATCCATCGAGCGCAATGCGGCCTCCACCGTGATGACGAGGAACGGAAGTGCCACGAACGTTTCCGCGACGACTGCACCGGTGGTCGAGAACGTGAGTTGAATATCGAACCAGTCGTGGAGATACCGGCCCACGAGCCCGTCGCGGCCCAACGCATAGAAGAGTCCGACCCCTCCCACCACCGGCGGCAACACCATGGGGAGTAACACCAGCGCGCGGGCGATCGAACGGCCCGGAAACTCCACCCGGGCGAGGACCCAAGCGATCGGCACGCCGAACAGCACCGCGAGTGCAGTCGCCCACAACGAGCACACCAGCGAGAGCCGCAGCGCACTCGTGGCTTCGGGAGTGCTGAGATCGGTGCCGAGGCTTGACCACGGGACCTGGAGCACGAGTCCGACGAGCGGCAACACCAAAAAGAGAAACCCGATGAGAGCGACGAGCATCCATGCCCAGGGAAGCCTTCGGGCGCTCCGTTTGCGGGAGCTCATGCGCGGTTCATCTCGGAGGGAGAAATCCGAAGGATCGCAGCGTGGCCTCACCCTGCGGGGATTCCACGTATCTGATGAAACGCAAAGCAAGCGCCGGGCGCGCGCTGCCCTGCAAGGCGGCGATGGGATACACCGCAGTCACATTGCGCGCGTCCGGAAGCCTGACGGTTGCAACCGAGCTTCCGGCTGCCTCCGCGTCGGTCGCGTAGACGATTGCGGCATCGGCGTCGCCGGTCGTCACCGCTGCGAGGGTTGCCTTCGCGTCCGCGCCTCGCGTGATCCGGGTCTCAGCTATGGCGACGCCGGCCGCACGGAACGCCTGCGCGGCATATCTGCCGCACGGAACGTCGCGCCCGCAGAGCGAGATCGTGCCAACGTTCGCCAGGTCGTTCAGTGTCTCGACCTGCTGGGGGTTTCCGGGCTTGGTCACCAGCACGAGTCGGTTCTTCGCGAACACCGTCGACCGACCGTGCAGCAACCCGGCGATATGGAGCTCGTGCATGTTCTCCACGTCGGCCGATGCGAAGACATCGGCCGGCGCACCCTGAACGATCTGGGTCTTCAAGGTGGAGGACGGTCCGAAGTTGAAAGTGACGGAGGCCCCCGGGTTGGCCGTCTCGAAGTTTCTGCCGATCTTCGCGAACGCCTCGGTTAACGACGACGCCGCGGAGACCGTGATGGTTCCGGTCACCGTCGATGACGGTTGGGATGAGTTCGAGCCACAGCTGGTCATGACCAGAGCGCCCACGAGACCGAGCATGAATACGACCTGGATCATCGAGCGGAGGTATCGCGGCTCCGACGAATTGCTGCTCATAGGGTCAGTAGACCGACGGAACTTCGATGACCACATTCGTTGCCTTCACGGCTGCCACCGCGAGATCACCGACCACGAGGCCGAGCTCATCCGCGCCCTCGCGCGTCATCAACGACACCACCCGATGTGGACCGGCTTGGATCTCGACGATGGCAGTCAGCGTGTCGCGCTGGACGCGAATCACGATTCCCGTGAACCGATTGCGAGCAGACTGCGTCATGCCCGGCGGCTCGGTCTGGGGAGCTTGCTCGGTGAGCAGCCGCGCCAGATCCTTGCCCGCAATATGGCGGTGGCCACCTTCGGTGCGCGTGGTCTTCAGGCGCCCCTCGTCGGCCCAACGGCGCACGGTGTCCGCACTTACGCCCAGGATCTCCGCGGCCTGTCCCGGTCGATACATCGTCACGGGGCGATGTTAGCTACGAAACCCAGCACCTACTAGTAGAAGACACCGAGAGGATTCGCAGTTGCCCGATACATCCCAAGCCAATCGCCGTAAGCCAGAGGTTGTCAGGGGTAGCCGGCGTCCATCGCGTCCGTCAATGTCAAAGTACGCACACTGGAGCTGCTCCACCGCGGCCGCACACTCGTTCTCTTGCCCTCAACGACCGCATACGGTCACCTGAGGGCAACTGAACGATCGGGGCGCGCACGGCCCCAGCGCCAGAACGCGAATCAGCGGCCCGTTTGGGCCGCTGATCTGCAGGTTCGTATGGAGCGGACGACGGGATTCGAACCCGCGACCCTCACCTTGGCAAGGTGATGCTCTACCACTGAGCCACGTCCGCGTGAGTTGTCGAAGATAGCAGCCGCACCCCGCCAACCCCTAGCCTTCGCCCATGCGTCTCTCGATTTTTGGCGGCGATCTTCCCACCATCGATGCTGCGGTAGCGATGGCCACGCAGGTGGAGACGGAAGGCTTCGCGGGTTTCTACATCCCTCAGATCTTCGGCCTGGATGCCCTCACTGCGCTCGCGGTCGTCGGCGCCGCGGTGCCGCGAATCGAGCTCGGTACGGCGGTGATCCCAACCTATCCCCGCCATCCGATGATGTTGGCCGCGCAGGCGCTCACCACCCAGCAAGCATCGGACGGTCGCCTAGTACTTGGAATCGGCCTCTCCCATCAGATCGTTATTGAATCGATGTTCGGGATGTCGTATGACAAGCCGGCCCGTCACATGCGCGAGTACCTGGAGATCCTCATGCCGCTGCTCCACGGCGAAGCTGTCGGAGTGACTGGTGAGACGTTGACGTTCAACGGCAGTATCGGTATCCAGGCCGCGCCGGTGCCGGTGCTCGTTGCCGCGCTGGGCCCTCGCATGCTCGAACTCGCAGGTCGGGTCGCCGACGGCACCGTCACGTGGATGACGGGTCCTGCCACCGTTGAATCGCACATCACACCATCGATCACCAAGGCTGCGGCCGACGCGGGTCGGCCCGCCCCCCGCATCGCGGTCGGTCTCCCCGTGGGTGTGACCGACGATGCCGACGCGGCTCGTCAGTTCGCCGCGAAGACCTGGGAGATGTACGGATTCTTGCCGAGCTACCGGGCGATGCTCGACCGCGAGGGCGTTGCCGGACCGGCCGACGTTGCCATCGTGGGCGACGAAGCTGCGGTTGCTGCTGGGATCCAGCGCGTCGCCGATGCCGGAGCGACGGATTTCGCGGCCTCCGAGTTCGGACTGTCGGCCGATGACCGTGCTCGGACCCGCGCGCTGTTGCGATCTCTCCTGTGACCGACGCGCTCCCCCGGTCGCCACTGGAGCTGCTCGAAGTACTCGCTCGCGAAGAAGCGGTGATCAATCACGATCTCCGGCATCTCGAGATCTACACGATGCGCGGCCTCCTCACGATCCTGTGGCATGGACCCGTCGATGCAACGTGTGTGGTCCTCATGGCCGGCGGCGGCATGGGTGGACTCCTCGGTCCGGCCGGCGGCCTGTATCACGATCTCGGTGTTCAGTACGCCGCGGCGGGGATCGGCACGATGCGCGTCGGGTATCGCAAGGCCAATGATCTGGTCCGCTGCGTGCATGACGTTGCTGCCGCCGCTGATCTCGCGTCCCGCGCGGGCGCCGACCGCTTCGTCACGGTGGGCCACTCGTTCGGCGGCGCCGTTGCGGTCCAGGCAGCAATGGTTCTCGGCCAACACTGTGCAGGAGTCGTGACGCTCGCCACGCAGTCGGCCGGGTGCGAGGACGCAGGGGCACTCGCCGATGAGGTGCCCGTGCTCCTCCTCCATGGCGACCGCGACGAGATCTTGGCGCCCGATACCTCCGCGGTGGTCCGCATGCTCATCGGTCACGGCGAGTTCGAGCTCATTCCTGGTACCGGACACCTCATGACCGAAGCCGCTGAGCACCTCCGGGCGCGTCTCGGCACGTGGATCCCAGACCACCTCGCAATGTCCACCGCCGACGACGGCGAGAACGCGCCCTCCTAGTCACGTCAAGAGGGCGCGCCAATAGGAAACCAGCGCCTCCCGAACTTCGAGGCTGCGTGGCGCGCCCGTGGCCCGAGCGGCCCGTGAGCGAAGCGAGCGAGAGCGGGAAACCAGTTCGACAATTCGACGACGCCCGGACTTCTTGGCGCGCGTTCTACGGACGCTCGTCCACCATCTCCCCCGTTGCGATCAACCAGTCACGCACCAAGAGCGACCGCACGACCGCCCGCGGCTCCCGTGCGCCCTCCCCTATTGCCGCGAGCGCCGCGGGTCGCGTCTCAGCCCTGATGATCGGAGCACAGGCCGGGTCAGGAGCACGCTGACCCGGCGCCAACGCTTCCGCGACCCGATGGGCGGCCGCGCCAAGCGCCGTGTCGATCCCACTCACGCTCACGCGGGGGCTGGGAAGCAGCGTCGACAACTTGGACACCGCGTCGGCCGCTGATCGCGCCTGGGATGCCACGCCCAAGCGCGCGATCCAAGGTTCGGACACGCTCGGCTTCCCCCGATGCTGCGCAATGAGTTCGACGATCGCGGTGCGAGCGCGTATCTCGGCGATCACGGTCTCGCTTCGGGCATCCCGCCATGTCGTCGGCGATGAGCTTCGTACCGCCGTCTCCAACAGTCCGCCCGCCGCAATCGACAGAGCGCCGACGAGGCGCGCCACCAACGGCTCCAACCGCCGAGGCCAGAACAACAGCGCGACCACCGAGCTCACGAGCACTCCGATCGCCACGTCTTGTAGCCGAGTGAGGCCGGTATGCCACCCCTGAGGCTCGATGAGGTTGAACAGCGCCACCACCATGATCGTGAACGCCGCCTGTCCGGCCGTGAAGCTCGCGACCTGGGGCAGATAGGCGAGCGCGAAGACAGCCACGACGAAGACGACCCACAGTCCCGCGCGATGAAGACCCACGACCGCGAGCAAGCCAGACGACAACCCGAAGCCGATTCCGGTTCCGAACGCGGCTGCAACCGCAGTCTGACCGGTTGCCAGTGCGTTCGATCGCAAAACTGACAGCGTGCCCAGCGCAACCCAGAAGGCATGGTCAACGCCCAGAGAGCGAGCCAAGAACACGGCGGCGGCGAGGGCAATGCCGGCGCGCACGGCGTCTCGGAACCACACGGAACTCGGCCTCGCGTGTACGCCCACGAAGCGGTCCAGTCTTCGTGCTGCACCGCGAACTGACGTGTCTGGTACTTCTTCGGTGGCGTCGGCGTCGAAAGGGAGGACGTCGCCAACCAAGAATGCTGCGTTGCGAGCAAACGCCTCGGCGTGGGTGGACCCGGCGCGGGCAAGGAATCCGAAATCCGCCCGGGACAGCACCGTTTCCGGATCGTCTCCCAACTGCACTGCCTCTTCGAGACGTCCGAATGCGCGCGTCCGCACCTGCTCCCGGTCGGCGATCGTGGTCGCGAGCTCGGTGGACGAGGCTTCGCCCCGTAACGCGCGAGCCGCGACCTCGAGACACCGCGCACCATGCTCCCCCACCGCCACCATCTCGGGAGTAGGCCTCACCGGAGGTTCGTCCCTCGCGACGATCAGCAATCGAGTGATGCGGGTGAGCCGATCGATCATCAGTCGGCGCGCCACGTCGCGCGCACCGGGACCCGTGGGGCGGAGTGGCATCAGTGATGCCACGCGGAGTCTTGCCGCCACGTCATCGAGCCGCTGCAGTTCGAACCGATCGTCCGTGCCACCAGGGCCACATGCGACCCGCAGGGCTCGGGCGATGGCATCGGCGGCGGAGGCTGCAGTATCTGCGAGCTGAACCGTCGACCGCCGAGGAAGGATCACCACCGATGCGATCGCCGCCGCGATCAACGCGAGAACCCATCCGATCATGCGACCCGGGATTGCGCCCGCGGGGGCAGGCACCAACGCACCCAACACGAAGGAGAGGATGATCGGACTCACTGCCGCCGACAGCCGGGGTCCTAGGTTTCCCGAGAAGCGCACACCCGCTCCGACCACGAACGTGAGTGGCACGGACCACGCGGTCGACCCCGAGGCGAGTGTGCCGATCCCGAGGAGCAACGAACCGACAACACCGAGCGCGAGGTACGCCTTCACGCGCGTGGGTCTCGCACCCCCAAAGTCGGCAAACACCAGTGCCGATACCGACCCGAACATCGCGGTCGTCGCAACCGCCGGATTGTCGAACACCACCAGGGCAATCGCAAAGAGGGCGGGCCCAACGAGCGTGACCCGAACGGCACGCGCCAGCGCGAGTCCTCCTGGGTCGCGTTCCGAAAGATGCTCCCACCAAGTGCGGCCGCTACTTGTTGGCAAGGCGCTCCACCACTGGCGCGAACATCTCCATCTCATCGCCGCCGATCACGGCGTAACTCACGCCCCAACGTTCCCGGCGAACCTCCATCAGGTCGCACACCTCGTCGACGGAACCAACGAGCGCGAGTCCCGCTTCGAGTGCTTCCTCGGCCGAGATGCCAAATCCCGGCGCCACCGCGGCCGCAAACGAGTTGCGGTCGTCGGTAATCGACGCCAGGAAATACCGGATCTGGAGTTCGAGATCATCAAACCGAGCGCCGGCACCTTCTTTGATCCACGCGACCTTCTGATCGGTCATCGCGGCAAGTGAGTCGGTGACCGCATCGGCGGTGACTGCGCCCGCTTTGAGGTTCGGGTTGATGCCCACGATGTCCGCCTCACGTCCGGCAAGGCGCAGCACCTTGGGTCCGCCACCACCGATGAGGATCGGGACCTTGGCCTGGGCCGGTTTTGGGATCGATTGGTACTCGGTCACGGTGTAGTGATCGCCGGAGAACGAGAACGCGTCAGAGCCGAAACAACCTTTGATGACGGCGAGAGCTTCTTCCAGGCGCTCGATCCGCACACCGGGTCGGTCATAGGGAAGGCCCAAGGCCGTGTAGTCCACTTCCATCCAGCCCGCGCCGATGCCCAACTCGGTGCGCCCGCCGGACAGGACATCGATCGTGGCGATTTCTTTGGCCAGGATTGCAGGGTGCTTGTAGTCATTGTCGAAGACCAGCGCGCCGACCCGCAGGGTTGTGGTTGCGCTTGCCGCGGCGCTCATCGCCACCATCGGAGCGAGTTCCGTGTCGATGAAGTGATCGGGGAAGTAGACGGTTGCGTATCCGAGTTCCTCGGCGCGGCGGGCGAGGGTCGCGAGCGATTCTCCGGTCTGGCTCCCGCCCACCTGAACTCCAAAGCGAAATGTCTTCGTCACTGTTCAATCTCCTGGTCGTCGATCTACCGGTATTACCACGCGTTGCCAAGGTACGGCGCGATTCACTATCTGCCGCTCGAACCGAATCCGAACTGATCTCGGGTGGTCTCGTCCAACCCGTCGACCTCGTCCCATTCCACGTAGGCGACCGCCTGAATCACCAGTTGGGCGATGCGATCACCGCGCTGGATCGCGTACGGCGCCACCGGGTCGGTGTTGATGAGCGCGACCTTGATCTCGCCGCGGTACTGGGGATCGATGAGACCCGGCGAGTTCATCACCGTGACGCCGTGCTTCATCGCCAACCCCGAACGGGGCAATACGAGACCGGCATAGCCCGATGGAATCGCCAGTGCGAGCCCGGTGGGGATGAGTGCGCGACCGCCTCCCGGGAGCAACGTTGCGTCGACGTTCGCGTACAGGTCGTATCCCGCATCGTCATCGTGGGCCTGGGAGGGAAGAGTCGCCGTGGGGTCCAGGCGAGCGATCGAGATGTGCATCAGGGTTGGCTCCGGGCCAAATAGGCCTCGAGCAGCTTGGGCTTGCGCGTCTTGCCGTTGGGGTCGCGTGGAAGTTCGTCCACGAACTCGACGATACGCGGCTGCTTGTAATCCGCGAGTCGGTCGCGGACCCACGCGATCACGTCTTGTTCGGTGATCGTGGCATCGACCCGAGGCTGGACCAACGCGTACAGGATCTCACCCCACTCATCGTCGGGAACGCCGAGCACGGCGGCGTCGACCACGTCCGGATGCGCCAGAACGCACTCTTCGATTTCGCGCGGGTAGATATTGACTCCCCCGGAAATCACCATGTCCGACTTCCGGTCGGCGAGATAGAGATAGCCCTCGGAGTCGAGGTACCCGGCGTCACCCACGGTGAAGAACGCACCGCGATGTTGGGCGGCGGTCTTCTCCGGATCGTTGTGATACTCGAAACTGGATTCCGGCGGCCGCACCCATACTGTTCCCACCTCTCCGCACGGGAGTTCGCCGCCGTCGTCGTCGAGGATCACAAACTCATTGCCGGGAAACGGCCGGCCCACACTCCCGGGCCGCTCCAGCCACTCCTCGGGTGAGATCACCGTGCCGCCGCCCTCGGAGGCGCCGTAGTACTCCCACACCTTCTCCGCGCCGACGAACTCCATGAAGGCGCGCTTGAGCGGCACCGGACACGGTGCGGCCGCGTGGACCACGAGCTTGAGCGACGAAAGGTCGTAGCCCACACGCACGGTGTCTGGCAGCGCGAGGATCCGTTGGAAGTTCGCCGGCACCATATGGGTCGTGGTCACCCGGTGCTGTTCGATGAGCGCCAGTGCGTGCGCCGCGTCCCACCGGCGCATGACCACCACGGACGCGCCGAACGCAAGGTGCATCTGGGACCAGTAGCTCGGGCCGGAGTGGTACGCGGGACCCACCATGAAATGCACATCGTCGGGACCGAGACCCCATCGCAATCCGCCACCTGCCGCACCGGCAGCGCGTCGACGGATGTCGTCCGGACCCATCGCGACCCCCTTGGGTCGACCCGTGGTCCCGGACGTGTACGCCATCGTGGTGGGCCACCCATCACCGATCACTTCGGGCGCGTCGACCTCGGGCTGATCGCTCGGCCATCCGTCCTCGACCACGAGTCGGGCCACGTCTCCGACCCCGCTCAGCGCGCCTTCGAGGTCGCGACTCACCACCACCGCGGTCGCTCCAGAATCACTGACCAGCCATCCGGTTTCGTCGGCTTTGAAATGAATGTTGATCGGAACGACCACCGCGCCCAACCGGCCACAAGCGTGGGTCGCCATGAAGAACTCGGGTGAGTTCGCCACCAACACACCCACGCGATCGCCACGCCGAACACCGAGGACGTGAAGAGCGTGAGCGAGGTCTCGCGCCGCAGCGTCGAGCTCCCGGAAGGTCCACGTCTGGTCGTCCACAAGGAGCGCCGGTGATTCCGGGTGCGATCGCGCCTGGGCCAGCAGCCCGGCGACGGGTTCGATTTCGGTCATGACCGAATCATGCCCGACTAGGCCTCGGTGGACGCGGGACTCGCCCGACGGGAATAGGATTCTCGGAATGGGGAACGTTGTAGCGGATCTGGCCGACCGGGCGGTAGCGCAGCGCCACGATTCGTACGCACTGGAAATCCGTGCCCTCCTCGACGCTGCACTGGCGGTCATGGCGAAGTCGGGGACCGTCGATCCGAAGGTCACCGATATCGTTCGGGAATCCGGCCTCAGCAACCAAACGTTCTACCGGCATTTCGACGGGAAAGATGCGCTGTTGCTCGCCCTCCTCGCCGACGGCCGAGAGCGTCTCGCGCGCACCATCGAACGTCACATGGCCCGCGCGACCGACACGGCATCGATGATTCGCGCCTGGGTAGAGACCGTCCTCAGCCAAGCTCGGGACCCCAAGGCCGCAGCGGCGACCCGTCCGTTTGTGGCGAACAGTGAACGGTTGGCTGTTGCCTACCCGGAGGAAGTGGCTCGGTCTCGTGAGCAACTGATCGCGCCATTGGCGCGGTATGTGAGCGCGGCCGACGCGCAGCTGGTGTACCACCTCGCGATGGGAACGCTGCACGATGCCTTGGCGCGGAGCCGACCACCGTCCAAGCAAGCAGTGAATGCCGTGGTCGAGTTTGCGATCAAGGGATGCCAAGCGTGATGAGGTTGGGCGATGAGTGAACAAGAGTGTCTGCTGACCGGCATCGGCGGCCAAGGCGTGCAGCTCTGCGCGCAGGTCCTCGCACGCGGTGCAGTACTCGAAGACAAACACGTGATGTTGTTTGGTGTGTACGGGGGAGCAATGCGCGGTATGAACACCGATGCGACGCTGGTGGTGGGCGACGGACCGCTTCTGTCTCCCCCGTTGCTGTCTCATACCGGTTCCGCGATTGCCATGCACGACAAGTTCTGGCGACCCATCGGAGCAAAGTTGCGCGAGCACGCATTAGTGCTCGTGAACGACGGCACCTTCGAAACCGCGCTCGACGTCGATCGGTACCACGTGGTCCGCGTTCCCGCCACGGATCGCGCCACCGCACTTGGACACGCAATGGGTGCGTCGTTGGTCATGGCCGGGGCGTACGCCGCGATTTCCGGGCTCGTGGGCCTTGATTCCTTGCTCGACGGCATGCGGGAGTCGATCCCTTCGTATCGCACCCAGCACATCGAAGCCAATGCCGTCACCCTGCGCGATGGTTACGAGTGGGGCCTCACCGCGGAGGTGCTGGTGTGAGCAGTCGAGGGACCGTCACCATCGACATCAACGTCTGCAAGGGCTGTGAACTCTGTATCGACGCCTGCCCACCCAAGGTGCTGTCGATGGGCGCGCCGGTCAATCACCTCGGGTACCACTACCCCGAACTGGCCGACGGATGCACCGGCTGCGCGGCGTGCCAACTGATCTGTCCCGACTTCGTGTTCGAGGTCTTCCGTGGGCCTCGGGTCGTGACCGGATCGGTGACGTCATGAAGCTGATGGAGGGGTCCGAAGCCATCGCACAAGCATCGATCGCCGCGGGCTGCCAGTTTTTTTCGGGCTACCCCATGACGCCGTTCACCGAAGTCCTCGAGCACTTCGCGCGCCTCCTTCCCGGCGCCGGAGGGGTTTGCGTCAATGCCGAGAGCGAGTTGGAAGCGGTGGGTATGGCGTGGGGTGCCCTCGCCACCGGGGCGCGCGCCGCCACGGGCTCGACGGGCCAAGGTTTGTCACTGATGCAGGAGAGCTTCAGCGAGATCACGCTTGCGGAGCTTCCGCTCGTAATCTTCAACATGGCTCGGGGACAGCAGGACTACTTCCAATCGACCCGCGGCGGTGGCCACGGCGACTATCGCCACATCGTGTTGGCACCGATGGACATCAGCGAAGCCGTGGAACACACCCAACTCGCCTTCTATCTCGCCGACAAATGGCGCACGCCGGTCCTGGTGTACGGCGACTACCTCCTCGCCCATGTGCAAGAAGCGGTCGATGTCACGCCGCTGACGTTCCCCGAGCTCCCCACCAAGGATTGGGCCGTCGACGGCACCCTGACCGGGACCGGCGATTCGCGCATCGTCTCGCCGCTCGGCTTCGACAAGGCCGGCCGACCCAGCGAAGGAATCGAGAATCACCTCCGCGGAATCGTGGCCAAGCAAGAACGCATCACGGCCGAGGAGATACGAGTCGACACCGGATTCCTCGACGATGCGGAAACCGTGGTGGTCGCGTTCGGTCCTCCGGGCAAGTTCGTGAGGTATGTGGTGAACCAACTGCGAGCCGAAGGCGAGAAGATCGGCTACGTCCGTCCGATCACGTTGTGGCCCTTCCCCTACGCCGCGGTCGCCGACGCATCTGAAGGTGTGGCGCGCGTTGGCGTCTTCGAACTGTGCGCCGGACAGATGATCGACGACGTGCGCCTTGGCGTATTGGGGCGGGCGCCGGTCACCTTCATCGGCGGCATCTCCACCGACGGTTCAGGGTTCGGAGTAGGTCCGCTCCTCGACGTCGAGCTCATCCGGGCACGGATCCTGGCGCTGCACCGGAATGAACCGCTCCCTCCCCTCCCCCATAACGAGAGGCAGTTCTGATGACCGCAACGAATGTCGAGATGCGCCAGGTGGGCCACAAGCTCCCCGAACTGCTGCTCACGCAGGAACACCACATGTGTCCCGGTTGCGGCGAACCGCTGGCGTTGCGGGGTTACCTGGAAGCAATCAGCGAACTCGGGATGTCGCAGCGTGCGATCGGGGTGGCGGGAATCGGTTGCTACACCAGTTTCTCCATGACGATGGACATTGACCTCGTCCAGGCGCTTCATGGTCGCGCGCCATCGGTGGCCACCGGAGTGAAACGCATGCGTCCTGACGCCATCGTGTTCACGATCCAAGGTGATGGTGACATGGTGAACGAGGGACTCCAGGAGGTGCTGCATGCGGCCGCGCGCGGCGAAAATGTCACCTGCATCCTGTTGAACAACGGGGTGTTCGGCGAGACCGGTGGCCATATGACTGCGACCACTGTGCTGGGCCAGCGCACCAAGAACTCCCTCGACGGGCGCGACGCCGCGTACCACGGCTTTCCGATCCTGATCGGCGACCTCATCGCTCGCTTGGAGGGAGCGGCCTACGTTGCGCGGGGATCGGTGCACAACGCAGGGGCCGTCGCTCGGACAAAACGAATGTTCAAAACCGCATTTCAAACCCAGGACCGCCGTGAAGGCTTCACATTTGTGGAAGTCCTCACGATGTGCCCCACGGGTTGGTTCATTCCCACACTCGACGGACCCGACTACATGAACGACACCCTCGGTTCGGTGCACGTCATGGGCGAACTCAAGGTCGACGGTGTGGTGCGCACGACCGAGGAACTCCAGGCGGAGAACGTACGCAAGGCTGCCGAGATGGAACAAGCACTCGCCCGCGGCGGCATCCACGACCATCACGACGGACCCGGGCACGACGGACCCGGGCACAGCTGAATCGCCCGATGGACTTCACCTATCCCCCAGAAGCCGAGGCGTTCCGAGCCGAGTTCCGCTCGTGGCTCGACGAGCACTACACCGACGAGTTCCGAGCCGAGGGCCTGGGTTTCTCGATGGAGATGGACGCGGAGCGTCTCGCCTCGATGCGCGCGTGGAACCGGAAACTCGCGGACGCCCGCTTCGCGGCCATCTCCTGGCCACCCGAGTACGGCGGACGCGGTGCGGGAACGATGGAGCAGGTGGTGTTTGCCGAGGAGATGCATCGGTCCGGCGCTCCGGGGACGCTCAACCCACTCGGCTTGTCCAACATTGCACCGGCGATCATCGAGTTCGGTACCGACGAACAGAAGCGCCAGTTCCTCCCCCGCATGCTTCGTGGAGACGACATCTGGTGCCAAGGGTTCTCCGAGCCGAATGCCGGCAGCGATCTGGCTTCGCTTCAGTGCACAGCAACCATCGACGGTGACCATTTCGTGATCAACGGCCAGAAGACCTGGAACACGTTGGGTCACCTGGCCAACTGGTGTGAACTCCTGGTGCGCACCGATCCGGATGCCCCGAAGCACAGGGGCATCTCATGCCTCTTGGTGGACATGACGTTGCCCGGCGTGGAAGTTCGCCCGCTCGTGACCATTACCGGCGAGCGCGAGTTCAACGAGATCTTCTTCACCGACGTACTTGTCCCCGCCGAGGCGCTACTCGGTCCGCGCAATGACGGCTGGCGCGTGGCCATGACCACACTCGCCTACGAACGGGGCACCGTCGCCAACCTGCACCTCGGACTGCGCGCCAAGATTCGTCGCCTCATCGACGACGCGAAGGCCGTTGGCGCGACTGACGACCCAGTGAACCGCCAAGACCTCGCCGCGTTGTACCTCGAGGGCGAACTCTTGAAGTTGGTAAGCGACCGCGCGATTTCCGGCGCGATTCACGGGCGCGCCATGGGCCCGGAGGGATCGATCGCCAAGTTGGTGTGGAGCGAAGCCGAACAACGCCTCGGCGAAGTGGCCGGCAACGTGTTGGGTCCCGACGCCAACACGGGAGCGTGGGGACGCGACCGCGTGTACATGCGCGCGCTCACGATCGCGGGAGGCACCACGCAGGTGAACAAGAACATTCTTGCCCAACGCGTCCTGGGTCTCCCCCGTTCCTAGGGTGCGATGCGGACAGGGACGTTGGAGTAGCCCGCCACGTTGCTCATGTGAACTCGGCGGCATCCCGATTCGTCCACCTGATAGTGCGGCCAACGGTTTGCGATCTCATCGAACGCGATCCGGCTTTCGAGCCGCGCCAGCGCCGCACCGAGACACGTGTGGATTCCGTGGCCGAAACCCACGTTCAACTTCAGCGGACGGGTCACGTCGAAGCGATCGGGGTCGGGATACGCGCGTTCGTCGCGATTGGCGGCGCCGGTGAGCAGCAGCACCGGCTGTTCGGCCGGAATCGTTACGCCGTGCCACGTGGTCTCGGCGGTGCTCCACCGACCCTGATACTGCGACGGCGCCCAGTAACGGAGAATCTCCTCGACCGCCGGTACCAACAATGAGCGGTCGTCCCGGACCTTCGCCCACTCATCAGGGTTGCGGGAGAACAACACCACACCGTTCCCGATGAGTTTTGTGACGGTCTCGCTGCCCGCGGCTGCCAGAAGACCACCGAAGCCGGCAACCTCAACGTCGGACAGGCCGGTCTCGATCAGCGCGCTGAACATGTCGGCGGTGGGGTGACGCCGTTTCTCGGCGGCGAGGTCGTAGAGATACCCCACTTGGTGGAGCATCGCTTCCATCCCGGCTTGGGTCGGCTTGGGGTTTCCCGGCTCGCGGTGCAACAGCGCATCGGTCCAGTGGCGGATCTGTTGACGATCGGCTTTCGGCACCCCGAGAATCTCCGAGATCACTTCGACCGGGAACGGAGCAGAGAAGTCCGCGACAAGATCGAAGTCGGGGCCGTCCAGCGCGTCGAGCGCGTGGTTGACCAACCCGCGAATCATCGGCTCGAGCGCGGCGACGGCCTTCGGCGTGAACACTCGGCTCACCAAGCCGCGCATTCGATCGTGGTCCGGGGGATCCATGAAGATGATCGAACCCTGGGCCATCGCCTGTGCGTTGGAAGCCGTCAGCATGTCGATCGTGATGCCATGGGTGCTCGTGAAGGTCTGCCAATCTCGGTGCGCGCTGACAACGTCGTCGTAGCGGGAAAGCGCCCAGAACCCGTAGTGATCGTTGCGATACACCGGTGCGTCGTCACGCAGCTCTCGGTAGAGGTCGTACGGATCGTCGAAGAAGATGTCTGAGTACGGGTCGAACTCCATTACGCCTCCACCAAGTTGAGGTCGTCGCGTTCCGCACTCGACCGTATCCTGACCGTTCGGCCTACCCACTCCACCGTCTCCGCCTCGATCAGGAGCTCCGGTAGCTCAATGCGGGCATAGCAACGCCCACCGCCCGGGACATCACAGACCGCCAGACCCCATTCCGGTGTGCCGTCGGGGCCGTGGACCACGGAGTATGCAGCGACCGCTGCCTCACCTTCATAGCGATCCACAATCGCAACGGTCGCCGCGGCAGCTGGGGTTGGTGTCACCGAATCATCGGGCGACGGTATCGGTCCCGGATTGGAGCAATAGACCCCCGCCACATGTTTGGTCATGTGCATCCCCACTCCGGTGACGAGCCCGTAGGCACCCGGCTCCACTCGCAGGACGCGCACCATCTCCGCGATGGCATGGGTGAGGTAATCGCTGCCGGCACCACCGTGGTACGGCAAACCGCCGGTCACCGTGAGCGGGCGGACGTCGGTGGCACCAATGCGGAGCGCATCACGCATGAAGTTCACCGATGACCCGAAGCAGGAGTACAGATCGAGGTGGGCAACGTCATCGATGCCGACACCCGCGGAACCAAGCGCCTTCGTTGTGACCTCGCACATCGCGGGTGAACTCGCAAGGTCGGGATGTGCTGCGACGTAGATCGGATCCGTGGCGTAGTGCCACCCGCGGAGGTAGACGCGCTGTTCTTGAACGATCCCGAGCGCGTTGGCGCGCTCGTCGCTCATGAGGACAACGGCTGCCGCCATGTCCACGTCCATGATCGAGATCATGTACTTCGTGTACGGGTACCCGACGAGCCGGTTGGCGGGAGTCGGCGTGATGATCTCCTCCGCGGTCCGCTCGAGGGGGAACCATGCCTCGGGGTTCCGCGCCGCGACCTGCGTGAACCGGTGCCATTGCGAACCCAATGCCTGGCGATAGGCGGCGAGATCTGTACCGAGCCATGCTCGCCGGGCGTTGTCGAACAACGCAAACGTCAGCCACGCCTGGAAGACGTCGTGAGCCACCTCGGCCGGATGAAACGGTGCCTCCCACGGGAAGCTGGACTTCTCCGGCGGCTTGAAGGAATAGGGATAACGCTCACCGGCCTTCCGGAAGCGGCGCTGCGTGTCGAGCGCTTCAGCTCCCACCACCAAGGCGACGTCGAGTTCGCCGCGGACAATCCGCGCCGCTGCCTCTTGCACCAGTACCTGCGGGGTCGTTCCCCCGATCCCCGAGTAGACCCGCCGCCGCGGCGCGATCCCGAGTTGGTCGCACAGCCGGTCGACCGGAGCGTCGTACTGCCAGGTCTGGCAGTACACGATGTCGATCGAATCCAGTTGGTCGAGGAGCGCAACTCCGGCGTCCGCCTCGGCCGCTCGGGTCACGAGTTCCCACATCTCCAATGGTTCCGGTGCGCCGGCTGCTCCGGTTGTGTTGGGATGCCACGTCCGCGAACCGACACCGACCACACACGGTGTCCGAGGGTCCGGCATTAGCGGGCGGCCCAACGCGGCGGACGTTTCTCCACAAACGCGAGGGGACCCTCCTTGGCGTCGTCGGTCTTGAAGATCGCGGAGGCCAAGGCGGACTCGTTGCGGTAGGCGTCTCTGAGATTCATTCCGAGCCCCTCCCATACGCTGCGCTTTGTGGCCTGCACGGCCAGCGGCGCGTTCGCGGTGATCCGACGCGCATAGGCGTACGCCGCGTCGAGGAGGTCGTCTCGGGGCACGATTGCGTTCAGGAGTCCCATCTGCAAGGCGCGCTCCGCGGACACGAGATCCGCGCACAGCAAGAACTCCATGGCGTGGGGGAACGGGATCTGCCGGGGCAACCTGACCGTGGTTCCCCCACCGGCGAACAGCCCTCGCTTGGGTTCCATGACCGCGAACTGGGCCTCCGGACACGCGACGCGAATATCCACCCCGCCCAGCATTTCCATACCACCGGCCGTGCAATAGCCGTTCACCGCCGCGATGATCGGCTTCCAAATCTTGGCACCTCGCAGCACGGCCCGGGTGCCGTCGTCGAGACGGTACCCGTCCACCTCGGTCAGGCCCTCCGCCGCGATCCGCGTGCTGAGCGCGGTGATCGCGGGCACATAGGTCTTGAGGTCGGCGCCGGTGAAGAACGCGTCATCGACACCGGTGATGATCGCGACCCACGCATCGGGATCCGCGTCGAAACGATCCCACGCCACGCGCAGTGCCTTGAAGTGTTCGAGGTCCGCGGAGTTGCGCGCCTCGGGCCGATCGATCGTGATCAGCACGATGTGTTCACCGTCGAGCTCGTAATGAATCGCCATGCGGTACCCCCAGGTTCGGGCGTCACCGTAGTCAGAGCACGATGGTGTCTGGCCCCCTTCGGTCACGAAGTGGAGCATCTTGGTAGCGATTATCGATTTGGGTTAGCAAACTGATCCACCCGGCTAGCGTGCCCCTGTGCGCATCTCGGCCAAGGCGGACTACGCGGTGAGGCTCGGCGCCGAGCTGGCCGCCGCCGTTCCGGGCACACCGATCACGGGCGAGGTCCTTGCCCGAGCCCAGGATGCCCCCCTCGCTTTCTGTGAAAACATCCTCGGGCTGTTGCGCACGGCGGGAATCGTCCAGTCACGTCGCGGTGCGGTCGGTGGTTACTTCCTTGCCCTACCCGCGAGCGAAGTCACTGTGGCCGACATCATCCGCGCGGTCGACGGACCGCTCGCCGCGGTCCACGGAGATGCACCCGAGAAGGTCTCCTACCTCGGTCCAGCCGCCCGCCTGGCTGATGTGTGGATCGCGGTGCGGGCCAGTCTGCGGGACGTCCTCGAGCGTGTGACACTCGCCGATCTTGCGTCCGGCAAACTTCCGGCCAAGGTCGAGAAGTTGGCGGCCACCCCCGAAGCCAGGATCCGTCGGTGAACGACCACGAACTCGCGGCTTCCATCGCCCAGGAGGCCGGCACGCTGTTGTTGGCCCTGCGCCCCACCATCAAAGATCCCACCGAACTCAAGGCCGCAGGCGACGCCCGGGCCAATGTGGTGATTCTCGACCGGCTCCAGGCGGCACGCCCCGATGACGCGATTCTTTCCGAGGAAAGCGCCGATGACCTCGCCCGTCTGAACTACGAGCGAGTGTGGATCGTCGATCCGCTCGACGGCACCCGAGAGTACGGCGAAGGGGATCGCGACGACTGGGCCGTCCACGTGGCCCTCTCCACTCGTGGCGATGCGAATGTGGGGGCGGTGGCACTTCCCGCCCAGGGCGTGGTGTTCGCGACCAGCCCGCAGCCGTCATTGACGCCGCGACCAGAGGGGCCGCCGCGGCTCGTGGTCTCTCGCACCCGCCCGCCGGCGATCACGGCTGCGCTGGAAACCGCGCTTTGCGCTGAACTTGTGCCGATGGGCTCGGCCGGCGCGAAGGCGATGGCCATTCTCCAGGGCCGAGTGGATGTCTATGCCCATGCCGGCGGGCAGTACCAGTGGGACTCGGCCGCACCAGTGGCCGTCGCAGCCGCGGCCGGACTTCACGTCTCTCGCCTGGATGGCTCTCCGCTCGTGTACAACGCAGCCGACCGCGCCCTTCCTGACCTGCTGATCTGTCGTCCGGAGTACGCCGCGGCGGTCATCGCCACCATCGCGGCTGCCGGTGGCGCCGCCGCGTATTCATGACTCGCCCGCTGGTGATTGAAACCCCTATGCGGGAGTACGCTTTCCGCTCCCGTACGACCCGGAGGACCTGGTGACGGACACCACCATCTCGCATCTCGACGCACTCGAGGCCGAGTCAATTCACATCATGCGTGAGGTCGCCGCCGAGTTCGAGCGGCCGGTGCTGCTGTTCTCCGGCGGCAAGGACTCGGCGTTGATGCTCAAGCTTGCCGAAAAGGCTTTTTGGCCGGCGCGCATCCCGTTCCCACTCATGCACGTCGACACCGGACACAACTTCGACGAGGTACTCGACTACCGGGATCGGCGGGCCGCAGAACTCGGCACTCCGTTGGTGGTCGCATCGGTCCAGAAGTCGATCGACGAAGGACGTGTGCACGAGGACACCGGTCCCAAGGCCACCCGAAACCGGTTGCAGAGCGTGACCCTCCTCGATGCGATTGCCGAGCACGGCTTCGACGCGGTGTTTGGTGGAGGCCGCCGAGATGAAGATAAGGCGCGGGCCAAGGAACGGGTGTTTTCGTTTCGCGATGAGTTCGGTCAGTGGGACCCGAAGAATCAGCGGCCCGAACTCTGGAACCTCTACAACTCTCGCATTCGCAAGGGCGAGCAGATCCGGGTGTTCCCCATCTCCAACTGGACCGAGATGGACGTGTGGCAATACATCGCCCGCGAAAAGCTCGACATCCCGTCGATCTATTTCACCCACCAGCGCGAGATCGTGAACCGCAACGGCGTGCTCCTCTCGAAGTCGC
>JANPBJ010000151.1:0-24934 GCA_031430375.1 Acidimicrobiia bacterium | reverse complement strand
GAGCATGTGCACCGCGAAGTTCGACTGCATCGGCGTGTGCTTGTAGAGCTGGTTCAGCACCACCTGCGAGTTGGCATCGCGCTTGAGTTCCACCACCAGTCGTACTGAGTCACCGGCCGACTCGTTCCGTACGTCACGGATGCCTTCGATCTTGCGGTCATTGACGAGATCCGCAATCTTCGAACCGATCACTTCCACCGACGTTTGGTACGGCACCTCGGACACCACGATCCGCTGCTCGCCCTTGCGGCCTTCATCGATCTCGGCCACCGCTCGCATCTTGATGGAGCCACGCCCGGTCCGGTACACGTCTCGTGCCCCCGCCTGACCGAGGATCAAACCACCAGTGGGAAAGTCGGGCGCCTTGACGAAGGCCATGAGGTCATCGGAGGTGGCTTCGGGGTTATCCATCAGGTGCTGGACCGCGTCGATGATCTCACCGAGATTGTGCGGCGGAATGTTGGTGGCCATGCCGACCGCGATGCCACCGCCACCGTTCACCAACAGGTTCGGATACCGCGCCGGCAACACGGTGGGCTGCTCGTTGTTGCCGTCGTAGGTCTCTTCGAAGTCGACGGTGTCTTCGTCGATCTCGCCGAGCAGGTGCATCGCCAGCGGTGCGAGGCGCGCTTCGGTGTAGCGCATGGCGGCCGGCCGGTCATTGGGGTCGGGTGAACCGAAGTTCCCGTGGCCATCCACCAGCGGATACCGCAACGAGAAGTCTTGGGCCATACGCGCGAGCGCGTCGTAAATCGATTGGTCACCGTGCGGGTGGTACTTGCCCATCACATCGCCGACGGCCGACGCGCACTTCTTGTGGTTGCGGTCCGGCCGCAATCCACCTTCGTACATCCCGTAGAGGATTCTGCGTTGCACCGGCTTTAGGCCATCGCGCGCGTCGGGCAATGCCCGCGACGTGATGACCGACATCGCGTAATCCAAGAAAGAGCGTTCCATCTCCTCTTGGATCTCAATCGGTTCGATGTTCATTTCGAGGGGCTGCGCACCGTCGGGCAACGGGACCTCCGGGTCCTGGTTTGCGTGTCAAACGTGAAGTGTCAAAAAGTTGTGCGTGATTCAGATGTCGAGGAAGCGGACGTCTTTGGCGTTCTCTTGGATGAAGCCCTTGCGTGACTCCACGTTCTCACCCATCAGGGTCGCGAACACGTCGTCGGCGATCGCGGCATCTTCCACCGAGATCTTCAACAGCGATCGCGATTCGCGGCTCATCGTGGTGGCCCCGAGCTCCTGCCAGTCCATCTCGCCGAGCCCCTTGAACCGGCTCACTTCAACTTTGCGGTTCGGGTGCTCGGCTTCAAAGGCGCGCAGCGCCGACTCGTCCTTCAGGTATGTGCGCTCCTTGCCCACATCGGCGCGGAACAGCGGCGGCTGGGCGACGTACACGTGACCCCCGCGAACGAGTTCGCCCATCTGGCGATAGAAGAACGTGAGGAGCAGGGTGCGGATGTGCGAACCGTCGACGTCGGCGTCGCTCATCAGGATGATCTTGTGGTAGCGGAGCTTCGAGATGTCGAACTCCTCGGCGATGCTCGTTCCCGACGCGGTGATGAGCGTCTGGATCTCCTCGTTCTTGAGCATCTTGTCCATGCGGGCGCGCTCGACGTTGAGGATCTTTCCTCGGATCGGCAGGATCGCTTGGTACTCGGGATTACGGGCCCGCTTTGCCGAACCGCCAGCGCTGTCACCCTCCACGATGAACAACTCGCACTGCGACGGATCCTTCGAAGAGCAGTCGGCGAGTTTGCCGGGCATCGCGGACGACTCGAGCAGCGACTTGCGCCGCGTGAGGTCACGGGCGGCGCGCGCGGCGACGCGGGAGCGCGCCGCTTGGGTGGCCTTGATCATCACCTGCTTCGCCTCGGCCGGGTGCTCTTCGAGCCACTCACCCAACTTCTCGTTCGTTGCCTTCTCGACCATCGAACGCATCGGCGTGTTGCCGAGCTTGGTCTTGGTCTGTCCCTCGAACTGTGGGTTTCGCAACTTCACCGAGATGATCGCGGTCAAGCCTTCCCGGATATCCTCGCCGAGCAGGTTGTCCTCCTTTTCCTTGAGGATGTTCTTGTTGCGGCCGTACTTGTTCACCGCGTTGGTGAGGGCTTTCTTGAAGCCCTCTTCGTGCATGCCGCCCTCGGTAGTGGCGATGTTGTTCGCGAACGAGTGGATGCCTTCGTGGTATCCGGTGTTCCACTGCATGGCGATGTCGACTTCGGAGTCGTCAGTTGTTTCCTCGAACGCGACGACCCGCTTGAAGATCGGTTCTTTCGCCGCGTTGAGGTGCCTGACGAAGTCGGTGATACCGCCCGCGAACCGGAAGGTCTGCTCGGAGACCGGATCGGCGCGCTCGTCTCGGAACCGGATCTCGAGGTCCTTGTTGAGGAAGGCCATCTCGCGGAGCCGTTCCAGCAGTGTCTGCGCGCGGAACTCGGTGGTCTCCTCAAAGATTTTGGGGTCGGGCCAGAAGGTGACCGTGGTCCCGGTCTTCTTGGACTCGCCGGTCTGGGTGAGCTTGCCGGTGGGCCGACCGCCATTCTCGAATGCCATTTCCCAGCGATTTCCCTCGCGGTGAATCTCTAGGTCGAGACGCGATGACAACGCGTTCACCACCGAGACGCCCACACCGTGGAGCCCGCCCGAGATCTTGTAGCCCTCGCCGCCGAACTTTCCGCCCGCGTGCAAAACCGTGAGGACGACCTCGGCCGCCGACTTGTTCTTGTAGTCCGGGTGATTGTCGACCGGGATGCCTCGGCCGTTGTCGGTGACCCGACAAGCGCCGTCGGTAAGCAGGACGACGTCGATACGCGTTGCGTACCCTGCCATCGCCTCATCGACTGCGTTGTCGACGACCTCGTAGACCAAATGGTGCAGACCGGATATTCCGGTCGACCCGATGTACATCCCCGGTCGCTCCCGGACGGGATCCAGTCCCTTGAGCACCGTGATGTCTTTCGCCCCGTACGCCACCCGCGCAGCACCTCTCGTGGATCGATATGTCGGCGTCCTGGCTCGACCTCGAAGCCTCGCCACCCTGCTGGCAGACCAGCTGGTGATCCGGCCGGCGGACAAGCCGTTGGACAAGTCCCCGGTCCGCCTCATGACCACGCCGGATTGAGGCGTAAAAGTGCTGGTCAGGACGGCAATTCAGGGCTTGGGTACCATACCAGACCCCTGAGACCAACCTGGGGTTTCAGGCCCAGTTTTCAGGGTCTTCTTGGGCCTCGGCCTTCGACCCTGGCGCGGACTCCGCTGAACGTGATGCCACCACCGAAATCTCGCGCACTCCGGCTCCGGGAACCCGATCGGTCAGGGCCGTGACCAAGCTGTCGGAGAGGTATCGGAACTGCCCGGCCCAGGCTGGATCGTCCACCTGAATCCGCAGTACTCCGGACCGCAGATGCAGCGGGCAACTGTGCTCGGCCAGCGATTCGCCCACCAGCTCTGGCCAGGAATCACGGATCTGTTCGAACTGGCTCGGCTCGGGAGTACCGAGCTCGCGCCGTACGCGGGCCATTGCATCGCCGATCGGACGCGGCTCACTCACGCGATTTCCCCTCTTGGCCCTGCGGGCCGGGCCGGTCGGGCCCCGCTCGGCGACCGCGGGCACAGACACCCAACGCCGACGCCTCACTCACGCGATTCGTCCGTTGTCGACCGAAAGCCAGGCGTCGGGGCGAATGCCTTCGGGGAGCGCGCCGGCCGTTGTCACCAACGTCTGGGTTGCCGGAAGATGTTCAACGAGCGAAGTGGCACGTAACTCATCGAGCTCGCTGAACACGTCGTCGAGAAGCAGCAACGGCTCCGCGCCCACCACCTCAGCCACCACCCGATGCCCCGCGAGCCGTAGACCCAACGCGAGTGTGCGTTGCTCACCCTGCGACGCGTGATGACGCGCGTCGAGATCACCCAACACCAGTTCCCAATCATCGCGATGCGGTCCTACCAGAGTGGTCCCGCGATCTTCTTCGCGCTTGCGCAACCGGTCCAGTGCATCGGTCAGCGCGTGCTCCACGTCGTCGCGTGCGATTCGCTCCTCGCACCACTCCGCGTTGTAGTGCGTCGCGAACCCTGGCGCGGCTCCCGCGAGCGAGGTGTACGCGTCTTCGACCGCGGGAGTGAGGCGCGCAATCATGTCGAGACGGCCCTGAATCAGCGCGGTTCCGGCACTCACGAGACGCGCGTCGAGCACCTCGCGGGTCGTTCGGTCTTCCGAGCTACGGATTCCGGCGCGCAGCAACGCGTTGCGTTGTTTCACCACGCGCTCGTAGTCGGTAATGACCGCGGCGAAACGCGGCGAGGATGCCACCAAAAGATCGTCCAGTACGTCGCGTCGTCCACCCGGGCCACCCTTGACCAATGCCAGATCGTCGGGTGCGAAGACCGTGACCCGTAGGTGCTCCGCGAGGTCACGACGACGTGTCACCGCCTGCTTGTTCACCATGATGCGATTCCGGCCCACCGTCCGGACCGCCGCCTCGATCAGCACGGACCGTTCTAGGTGTTCGACTTCGGCACGAACGATTGCTTCCTCGCAACCGGTGCGCACCAGCGCGCGATCAGGGACCCCGCGCAATGACCGACCCGTCGCGATCCACGCGACGGCTTCAAGCAAGCTCGTCTTGCCCTGACCGTTCTTCCCTGTGACGACGGTGCACCCCACATCCAGTGTGAGTTCCGCGTGGTCGTAACAGCGGAAGTCGGTCAACCAGAGTCGACCAAGCCGCACCTCAGCTGATGCGCACAGGCATCAGCAAGTACATGAAGTCGGGTTGCTCCGAGCCGCGCAGTGTGGCGGGCTTGAGCGGGTCCATCGTCTCGAGCACGGCGTCATCGCCGTCGATCGCGAGGAGCCCATCGAGCAAGAACTGCGGATTGAACGCAACGGTGAGGTCAGTGCCCTCGAACTTGGCGTCGATCAACTCGATGGCATCTGCCCGCTCTTGAGCCGTCGCGGAAAGCTCGAGACCAGATGCACTCATCGCGAGGCGCACTGGGGTTCCTTCGCGACCTTCGCCAACTATCTGCATAAGTCGAACTGCTTCTTCGAGGGTCCCTCGGGAGACCACGAGTCGGTTCGGGTAACCGTTTGGGATGAGTTGCTCGTAGTTCGGGAACTCACCTTCGATGAGGCGGGTCGTCACCGACCGGGATTCGTTCGCGAACCGAACTTCGCGTTCACCCAAGGTGACCGTGATTTGGCCCGACGAGAACACGCGCTGGACCTCGTTCAGTCCGCGCGCGCCGACCAAGACTTTCTGGCCTTCGCTCAACATGCCGAGGCCTTCGATGTCGCGTACACCAAGCCGGTAGGAGTCGGTTGCAACGAACCGAATCCCGGTTGCCGTTGCCATAATCAACACACCGGTGAGGATCGGTCGGGCATCGTCGCGGGAAGCCGCGGGAATTACTTGGCGGAGCGCGGCGGCGAGTGGTTCTGCATCGACGGTGACGGTGGTGCCCTCGGGATCGCCGATACGAGGAAATTCGTCCGCGGGTAGGAGCCGGACCCCGGCGCGAGCCGGACCTGCCGAGATTCGAGCGTCGTCGCCCTCAACTTCGAAGGTGACTGTGCCGGCCTTGAGCCGGGTGGCCAGCCCGTCGAAAAGTTTCGCCGGTACGACTGCTTGTCCCGGCTCATCCACTTGGGCAGGACAGGCGACCCGAATGGTGAGATCCAGGTCGCAACCGACAAGTTCCACCATCCCATCCTTGGCCGTGACGTGTATTCCGGAGAGCACAGGCAGCGCCCCGCTCCTCGCCGACACCGCTCGTTGCGCAGTACTGATTGCTTCAGCAAGGGTGTCGCGTTCGCAGCGGAACTTCATTGTCCACCTCCTGGATACGAAAAGAATTGGTTTTGTAGTAGTGGTAGTAGGGCCTGTGGATTGTGGATGACCCTCACAATCCGCAGGTGAAGTGCAGTTTGGGTCCTCACTGGTTCATCCACCGGTATCCACCGTCAAGAAATCACCGGCGTGGGATTTATCCGAGTTACCCCCCGCGGAGGAGAGATATCCCCACTCTTCCACAGGGTTATCCACTGGTGCCGAGTCGCACTCGACTCATCAGCTCGTTGACCTGGTCAAATACCTGGTGGCGTTCGGTCATGAGGGCCTTGATCTTCTCGACTGCGTGGATCACGGTGGTGTGGTCACGGCCGCCGAACTGCTCGGCGATGCGGGGGTAGGAGAAGTCGGTGAGTTCCCGAAAGACGTACATGCCGATCTGGCGGGCGATGACGAGGGGTCGGCGGCGGCTCTTCCCGCAGAGGTCTTCAATGGTGAACCCGAACATCTCCGCCGTCTCATCCAGGATGAGCGCGGGAGTGATGACACGCGGTTGGGACGGGGGCAGGAGATCGGCCAGGACCTGCTTCGCGACCGCTTCGTCCAGCGTGGTGCGGTGGAGGCTCGAATAGGCCGCGATCCGAATCAAGGCACCTTCGAGCTCGCGGACATTGTCGCTGATGTTCGAGGCAATAAACGCCAAGACTTCGTCGGGGATGTTCTCGAGGCGCTCGGAGTCGGCCTTCATGCGCAGGATTGCGAGGCGGGTTTCGAATTCCGGAGGCTGTACATCGGTGATCAGGCCCCACTCGAGGCGAGTGCGGAGCCGGTCCTCGAGCCGTGGAATCTGCTTCGGCGGGCGATCCGAGGACAGCACGATCTGACCACCTGCGCCATGGAGCGAGTTGAAGGTGTGGAAGAATTCTTCTTGGAGCTGTTGTGAGCGCTCCAGGAACTGAATGTCGTCCACCAGGAGGACGTCGACCTCTCGGTATCGGCGCCGGAATGAGTTCGCGGCGTTGTTCCGGATTGCGTCAACGAACTCGTTCATGAGCGTTTCGGTGGAGACGTATCGGATACGACTCAGCTGGTGCACGTCCTTGACGTAGTTCCCGATCGCGTGCAGCAGGTGCGTCTTGCCCAATCCCGCCGGCCCGTAGATGAACAGAGGGTTGTACGAACGCGCTGGCGTCTCGGCCACGGCCAAGGCCGCGGCATGGGCGAATCGGTTCGAGGCCCCGATGACAAAATGCTCGAAGGTGTAGCGAGGGTTGAGGGCAGTCCAGGGCGCCGCGGGCTCACTGGGATGATGGGGCTGGGAAATGGGGCCGGCTGCGGGAGTGGTCCCGTTTCTGGGGCCGTTGGAGTTCTCTCCGCGGGGCTGGGGTTGATCGTGACCTGGGAACCGGGTTGGCAACGTCACCGGCTCGTCGACTCGCTGGATTGACTCGATGGTGAACTCGAGCTCGATCACATCACCGGTGACGTCTTGGAGGACGGCGGCGATGAGCCCGCTGTAACTCGACCGGATGCGCTCCCGGATGACGCCGTTGGGGATCGCGAGCCGGAGCCGGTCACCGTCGAGATCCACGGGTCGGACGTCGCGAAACCACGTATTCCAGGTCGCTTCCGACAGCTGCGCCTGGAGTGCAGTCGTCGCAGATCCCCAGACGCGTGATGCAGCAGTCATACGCCAGTCAGGAATTTCCACAGCGCCATCCACATGTGTGGAGAACTCGCGAGCCCATAACTCATGAGACTCGTGGCACTCCGCCGTCGACCTGGTCCGAGTCGGTGGATTACTCCACGAACCCTAGAAATCTCCACCGATCCGAGGTCGAGGACGGCCGGGTGGAGTTGGGACCGTAGCAAACGCGATCAGCGCCCTCAAGGGAGCAGTCCATAACATCAATGATGTAGTTCGGTCAGTGCGGTGGGGTTGTCCCCAGGCCCGCGACTGGTGGTCGCGGCCCGTGAGGGAGTTATCCCCCGATTCGCGCGGTGAGTGATGATATTTTGGTGTCGGCCACGAAGTTTTGAACGGTCAGACTTCAGGATTCACCGCAGATTTCGTTTGGTCGCGGACCTTATTCCCGGTCCCGCATTGCGAGCGGCGAGGACGCGACTCTAAACTCCCTGCGTTCTGCCCCTCCCCCGCTGAGCCGAGACACTTCTTCTCTCGGTCCCGAGGCGAAATTTCTCTTCGAGGAGACCACGCGTGAAGCGGACCTTCCAACCGAACAACCGGAAACGCAAGAAAAAGCATGGGTTTCGTCTCCGAATGCAGACCCGCGCTGGTCGTGCCGTGCTCAAGGCCCGCCGTGGCCGCGGCCGCGCCCGGATTTCGGCCTGATTCATTCCGTTCGGCGCCGTGCGACATTCGCTGAGTTGTCGCGTGTCCGACCTCGCCGTCATGGCGCGGTCTGGGTGCGTCGCGTTCGCTGTCCGGCCGACGGACCACCACAGGTCGCGTTCGCAATCGGCAGTCATGTTGGAAACGCCGTGATCAGAAACCGGATTCGGCGCCAGCTACAGGCCTCGTTGCAACGCGTGCCCGCGGCGCTGGCCCCGGGCGCGGCATACCTGGTTGGTGCCACGCCGGCGGCCGCGGCTGCGACGCAGTCCGAGTTGGCCGCATCGCTGGTCATCTGTCTCGAGGACCTTCGATGAACGACCGCGCGATCGATACCGAATCCCAGCCCGGATTCGGTGCTCGGGCTGCGATTGGGTTGATCACCGGGTATCAGTGGGTGATGGCGGGGTCGATCCCGCGGTGTCGATTCGCACCGAGTTGTTCGCAGTACTCCCTGCAAGCGGTTGAGGCTTACGGTCTTGTACGCGGCGGGTGGATGGGCATGAAGCGCGTCGGGCGCTGCCACCCTTGGCATCCCGGCGGGTACGACCCCGTCGTTCATCCGAACACCAGTTCGGCATTGGGAAGGTAGTTCGCACATGCAAGGCGTATGGGACGGCGTTCGCGAGGGCCTGGGATCAGTTCTCGCCTTCTTCTATTCGGTCATTCCGAACTCCGGAGTGGCGATCATCCTGTTGACGGTCGCAGTGCGCTTGGCGCTGTTCCCGCTCACCGCCAAGCAGGCGAAATCGATGATCGCCATGCAGCGGGTCCAACCCGAGATCAAAAAGTTGCAGGCGAAGTTCAAGAACGATCGGCAGAAGCTCAACGAAGAAATGATGAAGTTCTACAAGGAGAACCAGATCAATCCGCTCGGCGGATGTCTGCCCTTAGTGCTTCAGATGCCGGTCTTCATCGCGCTGTTTCAGACACTTCAGAAGATTCAGGGTTTCATCCCGACCGAGTCCAAGATGTTCACGGATATTTGCGGGAACGCGTTCATCAACAACGCCGCAAAGTGCAAGCCCCACATGAGTTTCGCCGGCATGAACCTGACGAAGTCGGCCGGTAAGGCTACTGAGGCAGGGATCGGAGAGTCTTGGCCCTACCTGGTCCTCGTGGTCCTGGTGATGGTTTCCGGGTTCTTCCAACAGCGTCAGACGATGCGCAACCAGACCACCCCTAACCCGCAGATGGCGATCATCAGCAAAGTGTTTCCCATCGTGTTCGGGTTCATCTCCTGGGGGATCCCGTCCGGCGTGGTGCTCTACTTCTTCACCTCGAACCTTTGGCAGATCGGCCAACAGGAAGTGGTCCTGCGCACGATCGGGTCGGCCGCGGGTCCGCCCACCAAGAAGCGTCAGGGACCGGACGAGGACCCACCGAGCGACAAAACGCCGAGAGGTGGTCGAACGCTGGGAGCGGGCAACAAACCCGGAGGAAGTGGTCCCGGCAAGTCGAATGGTTCCTCTCAGGCGAAACCCTCGGGGAGATCGCCCAGTAAGCCAAGTGCGAAGTCGGATCGCAAGCCTGACGCGAAACCGTCGGGTAAGGCGCAGGACGGCAAGCCCGTCACGAGGTCGCCGGACCCGTCGAACGGGAACGCATCGACGCGCGGCTCCGGTGGGGCACGCAGCAACCGAAAGCGGAAACGATAAATGGAGTGGGTACAGACCACCGGGAAGACCGTGGCCGAGGCACTCGAGGTCGCGCTTGACCAACTCGGTGTCCACGCGGAAGACATCGAGCACGAGGTCATTCAGGAGCCCAAGGCCGGGTTCCTCGGTCGCTTCGGGGGGACCGAAGCACGCGTTCGGGTTCGGCTCAAGCCCATCTCGCGCGAGAAGCCTCAGGATAAGAAGCGCGGCCGGAACCGAAGCGGTCCTGGCGGCAGTGGCGGTCGGGGTCGAGGGCGCAAGAACGAGGGTCGTTCGGGGAGCCGTTCGGGTGAGCGCGACTCAGCGGGTGACTCTTCGAGAGACGGATCGTCCCGCCGTGGCGGCGGCGGAGGTCGAGGGGCTTCCGGGAGTGGAGGTTCAGAGTCGGGACGCGGTGGCGGTCAGTCCGAAACCACGCGCCAGGACCGCCAGCCGAGCAAGGATCAGCCGCGCCAGAACCCCACTAGAGACAAGCCACACAACAGACCGCAATCGAAACAGAATGAAGGGGCACCCGCCATGGACGAGAGCAATGTGTCAGTTGAAGACCAGGCAGATGCCGCCGAGGACTTTGTCCTGGGTCTGGTGAGCGCGATGGGTCTTGAGGGCACGGTGAGCTCCACGATCGACGACGAGACCATCGAGGTCGAGGTCGAGGGCCCGGAACTCGGCCTCCTGGTGGGTCCTAAGGCCGCCACGCTTTCGGCGATCGAGGAACTGACGCGGGCGGTTGTCCAGCGTGAGGCAGGTGGCCACGCCGCCCGGGTTCGCGTCGACGTTGGTGGCTACCGCGCCAAACGTCGTATCGCGCTTGCGGCCTTTACGCGCACCGTGGTCGACGAGGTGCTCAGTACCGGCGAGGAACGCGCGATGGAGCCGATGGGCTCTATTGACCGTAAAACCGTCCACGATGCCGTGAGCGACGTTGACGGTGTGGCGACATCCTCCGAGGGCGAAGACCCGCGGCGGTACGTGGTGATCCGCCCGACGTGACAGCGGGCGACGCACTGAGCGTCGTTCTCGAGGATGCTCGCCGGCTGGGATTCCTTGGCCCAGAATCGGTTGAGCGTCATATCGCGCATGCCGAAGCCTGGGCCGAAGCGATAGAGGCCGATCAGGCCCCAAGCTCGTTTCTCGACCTTGGAAGTGGCGGGGGGATTCCCGGCCTGGTGCTAGCGCTTCGTTGGCCAGAGTCCGTGGTCGTACTGCTCGATTCACAACTTCGACGCACTGCTTGGCTGCGCACAGCTGTCGGAAGACTGGGTATCGCCGGCCGTGTCTCGGTTGCAGAGGGACGAGCTGAAACGCTGGGCCACGAGCTGCTGCTTCGGGAACAGTTTCCGCTAGTAGTCGCCCGATCGTTCGGTGCTCCTCCAATGACCGCAGAACTCGGCTCGGCCTTCGTGGTCCCCGGTGGAGTGCTGAGCGTGAGCGAACCGCCTGGTACGGGGGCGCATCAGCGCTGGCCCGAGGATCGGCTCAGTCTCTTGGGACTGAGGAAACCACGCCAAGTCGTGCACGGTGGGAGTTCGTTCGTTATTCTTCGGAAGGACTCAGCGCTCCGAGACGGATTCCCTCGGGGCCAGAACCGTTTATTGCGGGACCCCGTTTGGTAGTCCGGATGTTTCACGTGAAACATTCGGAGCCGGGCCCGGAGGATGTTTCACGTGAAACGTTGCTCAACCGTCCGTTGGGCAGGAGGGGCGAATGGATCCCGTCGAACCCAAGCGCCGCGGCCGAAAGCTGTTTGGCACTCGGCGCAAGGACGAGGCTCCGTCGGAGGCCGAGATGGAACAGGTACCAACACCGCCGCCAAGCGGCACCGACCAGACCCCTCGGCCACCCGGCCGGAGCCGACTGGGCAGGATGTACGGCGGAACCGTCGACCCGACGACCCCGCCCCGTCGTTCCGACCAGGTTGGCGGGAAGGCCCGACCGGTGACCGGCGTCGATTCCCCCGCCGCGGCCGGGGACGACACCGAACCGGATCCGGAGCACACACCAATGGATACGAATGTCCCGGACCTGGACGATACGAAGAGCGATTCTGTGAGCGAACAAACACCGGAAGTGCCGGTAGCAGCAACCAGCGAGGCACCAGCCGAGACGTCAGGCGCGACGTTGATCGGAAGCGGCGATGAGTCACCCGCGGCCGAGGGCGAGGAGGTATCCGGCGAAGGCGAACCCGTACCCGTTCCAGATCAGCCGGTGATTCCTTCAGAGCTCCCTCGGATCATCGCGATCGCGAACCAGAAGGGCGGCGTTGGGAAGACCACCACCTCGGTCAACCTCGGCGCGTCACTCGCCGAAGCCGGTTTCCGGGTCCTGGTCGTGGATCTCGACCCTCAAGGCAACGCGACGACCGGTCTTGGAGTGAATGCGCGAGAACTGGTGACCTCGATCTACGACGTGATCATGAGCGACGCGGCGGTGGAGGATTGTGTTGAACCGACCTCGCTGAAGAACCTGTTTGTGGCTCCCGCGACGATCGACCTGGCGGGCGCCGAGATCGAGTTGGTTCCGGCGTTCAGCCGGGAGCTGAAGCTTCGCCGGGCATTGCACGAGATCCGTGATGAGTACGACTACATCCTGATTGACTGTCCGCCGTCTTTGGGTCTCCTCACCGTGAACGGCCTCGCCGCCGCCGACGATGTGCTGGTCCCAATCCAGTGCGAGTACTACGCGCTGGAGGGCCTGAGCCAGCTCATTCGCAACGTTGCTTTGGTGCGAACGAACCTCAACCCGACGCTCGACGTCAGAGGGATCGTTCTCACGATGTACGACGCACGAACCAAGCTGGCGGATCAGGTGGAGCAAGAAGTCCGGACCCACTTTGGTCGGACTGTGTATCTCACGGTGATTCCGCGTACGGTTCGTCTCTCAGAGGCACCGTCGTTTGGTCAGCCAATTATTCTGTTCGATCCAACCTCCCGAGGCGCGGTTGCCTACCGGGAGCTGGCCAAGGAGGTGAGCCATGGCGCGACGCGGCGGACTGGGTAAGGGACTCGGTGCTCTGATTCCCACCGGCACAATGGATGCCAGTGGCGGGCTGCGGGAGATCGAGGTCGCGGCAATCCGGCCGAATCAGTACCAACCTCGAGAACGCTTCGACGAGGAGTTGCTCAACGCCCTCACCGAATCGGTTCGCGAGGTGGGCATCCTGCAACCAGTGCTGGTTCGACCTATGGGCGAAGAGTTCGAACTCATAGCCGGTGAGCGTCGGTGGCGGGCGGCTCGGCGCTTGGGACTCACGCGCATCCCCGCACTGATTCGTGACAGCGACGACGTTGCCGCGCTCGAGCAGGCATTGGTAGAGAACGTCCATCGATCAGACCTCAACGCGTTGGAGGAGGCTGCAGCCTTCCAGCAACTGATCGAAGACTTTTCTCTGACCCATGAGGATGTTGCCGCTCGAGTCGGGAAAAGTCGGACCGCGGTTACCAACACGCTCCGTTTACTCCAGCTCCCACCATCCGTGCAGCGGCTGGTACGCGATGGAGCGTTGTCGATGGGCCATGCTCGCGCCCTGCTCTCAACCCCAGATCGGGCCTTGCAGGAACGAATCGCCGCCGTCGTCGTTGCGGAGGGGTGGTCGGTCCGAGCGGTCGAGGAAGCGGTGAAGGGATCGGCCGGCTCGGATTCTCATGCGCCCAAGACCGACGCGGCCCGTGCCACCAATCCCCTCCGGCCTCCCGGGTTGACCGAACTGGAAGGCCTGCTCGGCGATCACCTCGACACCCGGGTCCATGTCTCGATGACGTCGAAGCGGGGCAAGATCACGATCGAGTTCTCGGATCTCGAAGACCTCGAACGGATCTACAAAGAGATCACGGGCTAGGAACGCGCGCCGTCGAGGGGCGTCGCCGTGATCAGGCGGGCGGGCGGGCCTCATCGAAGGTCCGCCGGACACCACAACTGATTGCCGCGCCGACCTCCCTCGACTGGGTCAGGATTGCTGCCAGATGTTCTGCTGCGTCATCGCCGAGGCCGCACACAACTGCGGCCATCCGGGTTTCTCTGAGAATCGCGTAGGACACTCCGCTCACGTCGCCGGGTTGCATCGCGAGGCAGGTCACGGCACTGGTCAGCTCCTCAGAGATGATCGTTGCCGCATGACGACCCCGTTCCGATTGGAAGTCACCTGACGCGAAGTAGAGACACTGGGAGGTTGGTCGATCGCCCGGTCGCAGAGCCAGGAACAGATCCGCGCGCCAGCGGTTGGCGCGCTGCGCGAGTTGATGATCATCCGCGCCAGAGAGATCGGCCATCACCTCGGCGCCGGCCTGGGTGAGTGCCTGACTGAGGGGCGTCCCGACTTGGTCAAACCCGGGGTGGACCGCGACGTAAATTCGCCGACCCGTGAGGCCTCCGGGACGGCGGAGCTCGTCCCGCTCCCTGACACTCGCCACGGATCCGGCTGCCATGGCCTCCACCCGTTTGAAGGCATCGAGAGTGGCGGGACCGGCGATGCCATCAACGCTGAGTCCCGCATTCCGCTGGTACTCGCGCAGAGCGCCGGCGGTCTCGGGACCGAGAATGCCGTCCTCGCGGCCGGCATCGAAGCCGAGTCGATTGAGGGTCCGTTGCAACGCGGTGACGTCGTCGCCCCGAAGGTTCGGGGATCGTTGGTACAGCAGTCGGTCCCCGAGCGCGAAGCCACTCTCGACCAAGACCGACCAAGTCTCTGGCCCGACCACACCGTCGACGCGCACCTTGCGATGGGTCTGGAACTCGCGTACTGCCCGTTCGGTTTCGGGGCCGAACGTCGAGAGTTCGAACGAGGGTACGCCGAAGCCGGCCACCGTCAGACGCTGTTGAAGATCGCGAACGGCATCGCCGCGGTTGCCGGTCCGTAGGACCGAGGTCGCGCTCACGCGGAACCGGCGGGCACGGCGTGCAACCTGACCTCAGCCGATGAACTCGGACAGATCCTGGAGCAGCTGTCCTTTGCCCTTCGCGCCGACGAGTCGCTTCACGGGCTCGCCGCCCTGGAACACGAGGAGCGTCGGGATGCTCATCACGTCATAGCGACGAGCAGTGTCCGGGTTGTCGTCGACATTGAGCTTGGCCACGGTCAGCTTCCCCGCCTGCTCACTGGCAATTTCTTCCAGCGCGGGCGCGATCATCTTGCATGGGCCGCACCACTCGGCCCAGAAATCCACCACGATGGGTTGCTCGGAACTACCAATACTCTCGGAAAACGTTGCGTCGGAGAGCGTGAGGATGTTGTCAGCCACGGCAACGGTCCTTTCAGAAGTGGTGCATCGGCACCGGGGGTTTGGCGATTGTAGTGATCAGACCAACCGGGCGACGGTGTCTGCCCATTCCCGACCGTCGGCCATGTCAGGGGCGCGTCAGGATCGGGCTGCGAGGTGCTTGGCGGTTTCGAGCCAGCGTTCGGTCTCGATCGCGGCCATGCACCCGCTGCCCGACGCGGTAATCGCTTGGCGATACGTGTGGTCCTGCACATCTCCGCAGGCGAAGACACCAACGAGTGAGGTCGCGGTGGAGTCCGGCGCAGTGATGATGTAGCCGTTCTCATCCAACTCGAGCTGACCGGTGAACAGACTGGTGTTCGGGGTGTGGCCAATCGCCACGAAGAGTCCGGTGACTGCGAGGCGTGACTCGTTGCCGGTGACGGTGTCGCGTACGGCAAGGCCTTCGAGCTTCGTGTCGCCGAACGCATCGACGACTTCCGCGTTCCACCGAAACTCGAGCTTCGGGTTGGCGAACGCGCGTTCCTGCATGATCTTGGACGCGCGGAGTTCGTCGCGGCGGTGGATCACGGTGACTTTGGACGCGAACTTCGTAAGAAACGTTGCCTCTTCCAACGCAGTGTCACCGCCGCCCACGACCGCAATCTCATGATCACGGAAAAAGAAGCCGTCACAGGTTGCGCAGGTCGAGACACCGTGTCCCAAGAGCCGCGATTCGTTCGGAAGTCCAATCATTCGTGCGGAAGCTCCGGTGGAAATGATCACCGACTCCGCGGTGAGGTCGAGATCGCCCACCGTGATGCGAAACGGCCGGGCCGAAAGATCCACTGCATCCGCGTCGGCAGTGATGAAACGTGTGCCGAACCGCTCGGCCTGCTCGCGGAAGCGGAGCATGAGATCCGGGCCCATGATCCCGTCAGGGAACCCGGGATAGTTCTCGACATCCGTGGTGAGCATGAGTTGCCCGCCCGCGGCCAAGCCTTCGACCACCACGGGCGCCAAGTTTGCCCGAGCCGCATAGACCGCGGCGGTGAGCCCGGCGGGGCCAGATCCGACGACGACGACCTCATGGTGCTCAGACACGGGATCCTCCGGTACGGCGGGACCAACAGAACAACCCGGCGGCGCTGAAGATTCCGCCGAGGATGATCCAGGTGGTCCAGACGGGAACGACGAAGCTCAAGACTCGAAAGATCACCACGGATATCAACAGCAGCGCGGTGAACAAACAGCAGGCGGCGAGCACCCCGTAGACGATGGCCTTGGCGGCTCGATTCGCCGGCTCCACCGTACGGTCGCGGACCGCACTGATCGTCTTCTCGATCGTGTCGGCTGCTTGGATTGTCCACTCACTCATGCGCGCCTCCGGGCTCGGCGGCGCACGTTACCCGCGAGCGCTCCGTGGAGGTCGGGCCGGAGATCCTGCTGGACGTCACCGTCAAAGCCCGAGCTGGTAGGGGCAGGTCGGCCTCAGCGTGAGACCGAGTACAGGACGGTGTCGCAGTCGGCGGCCGCCACAACGAACACGATGGTCGAGTTGCCCACCACGACGCCCAGCACGGCCGCGGGCTGACCCTGGTATACCCCGGACCCGGTGAAGCGGACTGTTCCCTGGTCGGCGTACCGTTTGGCGCAGGCTTGGACCTGCTCGGGGGTCGCACCCGCGGCGGTATCGGGTTGGAGTTTGCTGAGGTCGGAGCTGCTGGCACTGGGAGCAGTGTCCTGGCCGGCATCGGCGGTCGACCTGGCGCTGAGGTCGGCGCTGTTCTCTGCGGCGTCGTTCTTTGCCCTCGCGCGGAATCGATCCCCCGGGGCGCCGATCAACTCGTCGAGCGTGGACGGGTTGCTCAGATCGCCGATATCGCCGAGGTCGCCCTCGCGCACGGGACCGATGGTGCCGCCCGCCGATTTCGCAGAGCTCGAGCGGGTGTTGTCGGACGCCCGGGTGGCGAGGAGTACACCACCGCCGAACACCACCACCAGGACGGCTGCGGCGGCGGCGAGGCGAGTTGACCAACCGCACTTTGCCGCAGCCGAGCGCGTGCGGGAATGGATTGCGTCTCGGCGGTGAGCACCAACCGCGATCCCGTCGGCAGATGCACGCGCGAGGATTCGGCGTCGGGTCACGTCGTCGAGGTCCACGACCGGTACACGCAACTGATCGCGAACGCGCACCAATGTGGCTCGTCGGTCTGTATAACCCGGATGGGCCGTGATCTGGGCGAGGAGGCTCGATCGATCCAGGCCGAGTTCCGCGGCATAGGCCGCCAACTCGCCGTCGAGCTCGGCGCTGATCGCGGTGTCGAGGTCGAGTTGGACGGGCTCGTCGGGGTTGGGGCCAACGCGCCCGGGATCGCTCTGGTTGGAGTCGTTCGGTTGGTCAGACATGGTCGAGGCCTTGGACGTCGGTGGTCGGGCTGTAGTTCCCGAGTTCGGCGGCGAGTGCCGCGCGGCCCCGAGCGATACGTGAGCGAACGGTGCCGATCGGAATCGATAGCGACTCCGCGATCTCGGCGTAGTCCATATCGGCGACATCGCGCAGGACCACGGCCACCCGAAAATCCTCGGGGATTCGTGCCAGCGCGGCTTCGATGTCGAGCCGATCACCGACGCGTTCCGGATCGCTGCTGCGCGGCGTGGTGAGGACCCGTGCCGGCATCATCTCGTTGGTGTCGACGGGGTCAGGGCGGCGTTTCCGCCGGCGCAGCTCATCCAGCGCCGCGTTGGTCGCGATCCGATGCATCCAGGTGGTCACTGCGGCGCGACCGTCGAAGCGGTCGATAGAACGAGCGATCTTGATCAATGCGTCTTGGGTGGCGTCGAGCGCGTCGTCCGGACCGCAGATCCGCCGACACACCGCGTGAATGCGATCAAGGTGTCGCGCGAGCAACGCGTCGAGCGCGGCCGCGTCGCCTCGTGAGGCCGACCGTGCGAGTGACGCGTCGTCGCGCGGGTCAGGCGGGGGTGCCATGCACGGTGACGTTCGAGACCTGGACCCGATAGACCCCATCGTCGAGCGGCAGCTTGGTGAGCCACACCAGTACGTAGCGCCCGGGCGGTCCGGCGGAAAGGTCGATCGTGGCTCGGGTGGTGAGATCGATGCCTTCGGCACGCCGGGCACCCCAGCCGTCGAGGGTGTCCGGCGTGGTGGTCGCCACGAAGATCTGCGTGTTCCATCCCGGTTGGGCGGCGTCGAGCTTCACGGAGGTGACCGTCGCGTCACGGCCGAGGTCGAGTACGAATCCAACCCCGCGCTTCGGCGCAGTTGTGGCGTTCTTGTACTCCTCGGTGGACCACGCGGTGGTTGTGTCGCCGTCGATGATGAGGCCAACGTCGTCGTCGTTCTCGCCGTCTGTCCCCTCGGGGTCAAAGGCGGTGGCCCCCACGAGCTGGAGCGATGTGTTGCGTGGCGGTGCCGCGGGCGCCTTCGATGACGGGTTCTTATCGGTGGCGATGACGAACCCCGCGTACCCGCCGCCGGCGCCCAATGCCAAGGCAAGGAACCATACGAGGAGCCGTCCGCCAACGCCCATGCCGTCGTCGGTAATGATCGGAGACAGGGCCGCGCCGCTGGGGGTGGCCGCCCGCGGTCGGGGCGGGAGCGCAACCGCCATCGTCGCATCCGCGGTGCGGTCGGGCGCGGCGACCCGAAATGGAGCGAGCGCATCGCGCATGGCAGCTGCGTTCGGCCACCGGCCGGAGGCCTCACGCGCGAGCGCCCGGTCCACGACGTGTGCGAGGCCCGGCGCGAGATCCGGGCGCACGTCGGCGATCCGTGGTGGTGGCGCGGTGAGGCGCGCGACCGCCGTCGCGATCTCAGTATCGGCGCCGAAGGGCGGGTGGCCGCACAGCATCTCGTACAGGACGAGACCCAATGAGTACACGTCGGCGCGCTCGTCGACCGGTTGGCCTTCGAGTTGCTCGGGTGCCAGGTAGCGCGCGGTTCCCATGACGCTGCCGCTGCGCGTGAGTTCGTCCGCCGGTTGATCGGCAGCCTTGGCGATACCGAAGTCGGTGACCTTGACGCGACCATCGAGTTGGACGAGCACGTTGCTGGGTTTCACGTCGCGGTGCACAAGGCCGCGAGCGTGCGCAGCCGCAAGCGCGTCGGCCACCTGCGCGGCGATATCGGCGGATCGGGCCGGCGGGAGTGCGCCGTGGAGATCGATGGCTTGGCGCAGCGTTGCCCCCTCCACGAGTTCCATGACGATGTATGCGGTGCCATCGTCTTCGCCGGTGTCGTAGGTGGCCACGATGTTGGGATGGGCCACGGCAGCTGCCGCCACCGCCTCGCGGCGGAACCGGGTCCGAAGATCTTCGTCCTGGGCCAGGATGGGGTCGAGAGTCTTGACCGCGACGGCGCGCGCGAGGAGAGGGTCTTCACCCTTCCAAACCGTGGCCATCCCGCCTCGGGCGATCTCGGAATCGAGGCGGTACCGGCCACCGAGAACGCGCCCGGGCGCCAGCGGTTGACCCACGGGACGACGCTACCCGTCAGCTAGGTCAGATCGGCGGCGCAGCGCTACTTCGAGGGCGAGCGGATAGGCACCATACGGCTGTCGAGTTCCGAGACGCCCGGCTCGCCCGTGGCCCGAGCGGCCCGTGAACGCAGTGAACACGAGCGGGAAGCCAGTTCGGTGATTCGACGATGCTCGGACCTAAGCGCGGGTTCTCAGCCGCGTTCGACCCAACCGACACCGATGGTGCGTGGCCCGCCGTGGGTTCCGATTACCGGGCCGATCTCGCCGAGCTGGATCTGGTCCCTGGGAACGATCGCACCCATGCGTTCCAACAGTTCCTCAATGTCAGGAGCTTGGGCGTGAAACGCAAACACGCCTTCCGGCTTTTTGGCCGCAGCGAGTTTGTCGATCAGTTGCTGGATACTTTTGCTCCGGGTGCGGACCTTGCCTGCTTCCGCCACGATTCCATCGCGGACCTCGATCACCGGTTTGATCGAAAGGACGCTGCCAAGCATTGCTTGGGCACCGCCAATGCGCCCGCCGCGCCGCAGATGTTCGAGAGTGTCGAGGGCGCCGAAGATGCGGGTGTGCGCCGCTTGGTCCTCGATTGCGCTGGTGATCGTGTCGAGATCTTGGCCGTCGGCTGCCATCTGGGCTGCGGCGGTGCACTGAGTGCCGAGGCCCATGGACACAGAAAGCGAGTCGATCACCCGCACGGGGAGGTCACCGTCCAGTGCCTTTGCGGCCACTTGCGCCGATTGCATGGTGCCCGAGAGCCGAGACGAGAGATTGATGCAGAGGATGCCGTCCGCGTCGGCCGCGCCGAGCGCGCGGAACCGTTCCTCGAACGCTCCCGGAGACGGTGCCGCGGTCTCGGGCAACACCGGCGAGGTTGCGACTTTGCGCCAGAAGTCTTCGTTCGAGAGCTCGACGCGGTCGACGTACTCGTCGTCACCGAATCGGATGGTCAGGGGCACGACCTCGATGCCGAGCTCATCGGCACGCGCTTGAGGTAGGTCACACGCGCTGTCAGTGACGATTCGAACGACCACGGGACCTCCCGGAACATTGGTGTGGAAACCACATTGGATCGGTCATTGGATACGGCAATGGTGCCCGTTTGACCACCGAAGTTGGTGAATGGTTACGCATCGAGCACGCTCAGGTCGTCGGTATCTCGTCGGAGAATGCCGCGAATCGTGCGAAGAAGCGCGACTCCAAGGAGTTGGAGCACGCCGACGAAGATGGCGCAGAAGACCAAGCTGACCACCACCAGCGTGACCATCGATTGACCTGGGGCGGTGCCACCGATCACGTCAGTCAGCCAGACGCCTGCAACCCCGGCGGGGAGCACCGCGGCGAGGACGTTGATGGCGGTCCGCGTCAGCGCGCGGCCGTCGAGTCGCTCGAGTCGTCGACGCAGCGCAACGAGGGCAACGATCGCGCCCACGGTGTACGCAACCGACCATGACCAGGCCAGTCCTTCCACGCCGCGCCACTCGTAGAGCGCGAATGCCGTCGCGATGTTCACACCGTTCTCGACGACGTTCACGACGAATGGGGTGCGGGTGTCCTGCATCGAGGAGAACGTGCGCACGACATAGAGGTATACCGAGAACGCGACGAGTCCGACCGCGAACGCGCGGAGTGTGTTGGCGGTTGGAGCAATCGCGGACGCGTTGAAGTCTCCATGGTTCAGCAGCGCATTGATGAGTGGTCGGGCCATCACCGCGAGAGCCACGGCGGCCGGAATCATCACGATCACCAGGATTCTCAGACCCGCGGTGAAATGGGTCCGGAGCCCGGCGATGTCGTGCGCTTGGTGGCGGCTGGCGATCTCGGGCCCGAGCGCGGTCATCACCGAGACGGCCAGAAGCCCATGTGGGAGTTGGAAGAAGGTAAACGCGGCGATATACACCGAGAAATCACCCGTGCGTTGATAGGCGAGAACCAGCACGACGAAGAACGCGATTTGGTTGGCGGCGACATAGCCCATCGTCCAGCCGGAGAGCCGGGCAAGTTTGCGCACTGCTGGATGGCGTGGCGCCCAATGCCAGTGAAACGTTGCCCCGGCGCGACGCACAGCCGGCAACAGAACGAGTGCCATCGCGACGACTCCCGCGGTGGTTCCCAACCCAAGCAGCCAGAAGAGGACGGGATCCTCGAGCACGGTGCGAACAGTGGGCGGAGCAGACGCGACACGACCAACGGCGAACAACATCGCGATAACCACGACATTGTTGAGCACCGGCGCGAACGCCGCGGCAGCGAACCGGCGGCGAGCATTGAGCATCGCGGTGGCGAGCGCCGTGACGCCGTAGAAGAACATTTGGGGCATGAACCAACGCAAGAGATCCGTGGCCAGGGCGACGCGCGCGGGATGACCGGAGCTGGAGCCGTAGGCACGCACGATCCACGGGGCACCGACCACTCCCGCGACGGTTCCGACGAGGAGCACCACAATCGCCACGGTGTTGATCGCGTGGGTCGCCCGATCATCGCCGGCCTCGTGCGACTCCACGAAGAGCGGGACGAGCGTGGCAGTGAGAATGCCTCCGAGCAAGAGTTCATAAATGATGTTTGGCGTGGAGTTGGCGATGTTGTAGACGTCGGTGACGGGTCCGAACGCGAGCGCGGCGAGCGCAGCGACCCGCAGAAAACCCGTGACTCGAGACGCGAGGGTTCCGACGCCGACGAGCGCGCTGGTACGGGCCAGGCGGCGCTGAGGATCAGGCGCGGTCACGGGTGGGTCACGGGGCGGGTGATGACCCGGGCGATGGCGAGAACGTGGAGGATCCCGTGGCGACAGGGGCTCGACGGCTCCGACGCCAGTGCGTGAGCCACCAGGCCGCGAGAAACACGCCGGCGCCGACCGTCAAGACGAGGCCTACCCCGCTGACCGCGGAGGAGCGCAAGGTGTAGCGAGCGCGTTGGAGTTGGACGCCGTCGTCGGGCGAAGCCAAGGTGACGAGGACCGGGAACGTTCCCGACGCCCGTGCGGCGACGTCGAAGTTCGTGGTCTTGTTGCCGGGTTCGATCCGGATCTGGCGGCTCGCGCCATTCGGGAACTCGAGCTTCTGACTTTCGAGGGTGACTTTGACGGTGATCGCGCGACTCGAGGCGTTGGTGATGCTGAGCGGGACCGACGCTTTCCGCGACGTGAGCGTGACGGTGCGATTCGCGAGCGGCTGGATTCCGGCGGCGACGGCGGCGACGGCGGCGTCGATGGTGTGCAGACGGGCTTTGGATACGGCGGGACCAGTGCCGGGGACGCGGCCGGCCAGTGTGAGGTCGAGCTGGTGACGGAGCTGGACGACGAGTGGATCTTGGACGCCGATCATTCCGGCGAGGGCGTCGATCTCGCGCCGGCCCTTGGAGTAGCGCAGGACGCTGACCGGTGCGTCCGTGGGGGGAATCGGCGCCAGGGTTCGGATGTACGGAGATCGAGTGGTGGTGGCAGGCTGGATTGCACCGAAGAGCTCGGCGAGCGCGGCGCCCTGGAGCAACGGATGGTCACGGAGCCCGGCCAATACCGCAGCTACGCGTTGGGTATCAGGGTTCCAGAGCAGCGGCGAATCAACGACCACTCCCCGGGTGCGGTTGGGCTGCTCGAGCGCGATCACCGACAACCCCGCAAGGAGTTGCTGCGCTCGAAGCGCGGCCGGCCCACTTTGCACCAGCAGGTTGGTCACGAGGGCGTTGACCTCGATCGCCTCGAACGGACCCGCTTCGGTGTCGAGTTGGAACGGCCGGGCCGGAGTGAACTGATCGAAAGAGTCCGCCGGGGCAAGGGATTCCGGTGCAACGATGAGTCGAGTTGCTCCGCCGTCGCTGCGCAGTCGACGGAGGGTGGCGGCGTCGAGAGGTGCCGACGCGGTGATGGTGGCATCGGGGACCGTCGCCAGCCCACTTTCCAGGGTGGTGCGTCCTAATGCGATCGCGGTTCCAAACGCGGGGCCGAGGTTTGCGCCAAGGACAGCTGGGCCGTCGATCGTGGTGTAGGGACTGGCCAACACCCGCGAGGCCGAACTCGCTGTGCGCAGCGCCGCGAGCACGGATGCGGCCCGGGGGTTGGTGGGGGTCGCGCTGCGGAGCGCGTCGACGGTTTCGGGGTTCGGGACCAAGGTGATGGGCACGTCGCCCACCTGTCCGAGTCCGGTCGCGATGCGGCCCAGCCGCCCGTTGGGCTCGATGGCATCGGTAAACGCGGAGGAGGTGGTCCCGCTCGGAGTAGTGGCCGGCGGCGCGGCGACACGCCAAACCCAAGCCACTTGGAGCGGTTCGTTGGGGACTTCGTCGAGTGCACGGCGCCGAACCGTGACGAGTTGGGTCACAAACGAATCGAGCACCTGGTTCGAGTCCGGGTCCCGCAGGTCGATCTCAACGGGAAAGACCCCGGTACTGGTGGAGCCGAGTGCCACCCGGCCCTGCTCGCGGGGCTTCTCGGGATCCTGGAGGCCGAGGGTAAAGACTCGATCAGACCCAACCACAGCCATGGCGTCGATGGGCATGGAGCGCGAGGCAATCTGGGAGCCGAGACGATCACCGGTGAGCGTGCGCTCGAACGCGATTCGGCTCAGGACAGCCGAGTGCACCACGACCTGCACTACGAGCCCGGGCCGCGGTGCTCGAATCGCGAGCCTGAAGGGAACATCGTCTCCAGGGGTGGACCACGCCGGTTGTCCGCGCAGAATGATCGACCCTGTGGGCGGTGGCGTAGGAGTGCCAGATGCCGGGGTGGCGGTGCCGATCATGGTCGCGCTGGCGAGCAACAGCGCCGAGACTACGGCCGAGCGGGCGCGGATCACAACGACCGGCTCATCACGCAGAGACCGGTCGGCATTTCTTGAAACCCGCAGGACCGGTAGAGCGTGAGCGCGGCGTCGTTGTCGAGCTGGGTATTGACGACCGCACCGCGACAGCGATGGCGGCGCAACCAGCGCAACGCGTCGGCGACCATCGATCGGCCGAGACCGTGTCCTTGTTGCGCGGGATCCACCCCGATTCGTTGGAGGTATCCCTGGCGTCCGGCGCGACCGGTAATCGCGTACGCCGCGATTCCCTTCTCGTCTTCGACGACCCGAAACCGAGTGGCCGGAGTGGCGTCAATCGCGTTATTCATCGCCTCCGCGTCCAACCGCCAAAACGGTCGGAACGCGCGAGCGTCGAGCGCGAGGACCTGCGCACGGTCGTTGGCGCGCCCGCGCCGGGACTCGCGGGTGACGTCGGGAAGATGGTCGAGGTCGTGGGTGAGGAGGTGCAATCGCTCATGGACCGAAAACCCCGAGTCGACAAACGGGAGGGTGTCTGCGGGGCCGAGCGCGTTGGTCACTACCGATGCGTAGCCGTGGCGGCGCAACATGTGGAGGCAGCGTTCGATGGTGTCGGTGGTCGGCGGATGCGCGGCCCCTACCGACAGGTAGCCGACGTCGGCTCGTCCCCGCCA
>JANPBJ010000150.1:0-4763 GCA_031430375.1 Acidimicrobiia bacterium | reverse complement strand
TGTATCCGGTCGAGGTGGAGGCGGTGCTCTCCACCCATCCCGACATCGCCGCCGTGGCAGTCGTGGCGAGCCCCGACGAGGTGATGGGTGAGGTCGGCACGGCCGTTATCGTCGCCCGCGCCGGAGCCACCCTCACATTGGACGCGTTGCGGGACTTTGCGGCCGACCGGCTGGGCCGGTACAAGCTCCCCGACGCGGTTCAGTTCATTGACGCTCTCCCTCTGACCGCGGGGGAGAAGGTCGACCGCACTGCGTTGGCCCGTCTGCTCACAATCGCGTCGAACCCACCGTCATCCCGGTAGGGTCCCGCCGGTATGGAACTCGAGTTCACGACCGACCAGATTGATCTACGCGACTCGGTGCGGACGTTCCTCGCGGCGGAGTGCCCGATCGGAGCGGTACGCGCCATCGTGGAAGCCCGATTCGCCGGCACTCCACCACCGCCAACCACACTCCGCGAACAGATGGCGGAACTCGGCTGGTCGGCGCTGACGGTGCCAGAGGCAGCCGACGGACTCGGACTCGGACCCATCGAACTCGCGCTCGTGGCCGAGGAACTGGGCCGCGCCTTAACGCCCGGACCACTGTTCGCAACCCTCACGCAGTACGTGCCCGCGGTTCTCGAACTCGCCAGTCCGGACCAGATTGTTGCGCTCCTCACACCCGTTGCCGCGGGATTGGTCTCCGGAACACTGGCGATCGCCGAACCCACCGGCTCGATTGATCCGGCTGCGACCACCGTCGTTGCCACACCCACCGCCCACGGCTTCGTCCTCGATGGCACCAAGACCACGGTCATCGAACCATCGGCCGGCGGATCAGTCATCGTGGTGGCGCGTGCCCCGGGAACCACGGGCGACGACGGTGTCGGCGCGTTCGTGGTGCCGGTCGATGCAACCACCGTGGACCCGATCGACGCGCTCGACCCCAGCCGGGTGTTGGCCACCATGACCCTCTCCGACGTATCAGTGGGCGCGGCGGGCGTACTGGGCACGCCGGGACCGAGCACAGCGACCGGACTCCGCCGGGCCACCCAGACCGCGGCGGTAGCAACGGCTCTCGATGCAGTGGGCGCGGCCCAGCAACTGTTCGATATTTCGTTGGAGTACGTGAAACAACGCGAGCAATTCGGGGTGCCCGTCGGCTCATTCCAGGCCATCAAACACCGGTTCGCCGACATGTTGATTCTGCTCGAACGTGCCCGAGCCCTCGGTTACTTCGCCGCGCTCACCATTGCCGAAGACGACGACCGTCGCGGCCTGGCCACCGCGATGGCCAAGTCGGCGGCCGGTGATGCCGCGGTGCGGATCGCCAAGGAGGGCATCCAACTGCACGGAGGTATCGGTTACACCTGGGAGGCAGACGTCCACCTCTACGTTCGGCGACTCGAATCAGACGCACTGTTGTTCGGCACCGCCGAGCAGCACCGCCAGACGGTGGCCGACCTGATCGGCGTCTGAGTACTACTTGAGCAACAGCTCCCAGAGCAGGTAATACACGACGACGAGCACAGAACCCGTGATGATCGCGTTCTTCTGTGTGTCGTAGATCCAGTTCGTGGCACCGGCTGCCTTCCCGCCGATGATTCCGAGGCAGTTCAGTTCCAGCACGATCAAGATCACGCCGGCGAACAAGTAGTACAAGCCGCGGTTACTCGTGGTGTCGAAGTGCGGAAAGAAATGCGAGGTCCCGAGCATGAACATCAGCATCGGAAAACTAAAAATCACGTTCTGACGCGAGGCCAGCAGCGCCGTGCGCCCCGCGGCAGCCGCGGCAGGGTCTGGCTCCCCACCCGCTTGCACGTTGCGGGCGTTCGCGATCACAAGTTTCTGATTGCGCCAGATCACGCCCCATACGTTGCCGAGCATCGTGAGGCCGATGACCATGCCCGTCATGATGCTGACGCCGCTCGGCGTCTTGAAGTACTTCATGTCCGTGAGGCTGTCTTGGAAGCCGAGGATGATAAATCCGAGGAGCGCCGTCGCGGCAGCAGACCATCGGAACCACCAAAGCGCGCGCGACGCGAGCTTGTCGATGGCGTTATTTCGCGCGGGGCCTTCCATCTCAGCGAACGCGGGGACCTGAACGAAGTTGAAGTAATACAGCAGGCCGATCCAGGCGATCCCGGCGAGGACATGTCCCCAGCGAGCGACGAACTCGCCGCCAAGTTTCGAGAAGAGCTCAAGCGCAAGCACCATGGTCCAGCCAACTCCCGTGAATCGTGATTCTGTGAGCGGCGGGACCGTACCACTGCAGTCCCGACGGGTCACGGACTGCCGGCAACCCGTTCGTCAAACTCGGACCGTGCCTGCCCCCTCGGCGCCGAGTTCGATCATCCTGAGTTCACCACCGACGATCTCCACGATCGTCTGCGAGCAGTGGCCCGGAGCGAAACACACCACCCGATCGTCCTCCGTAGCAGCCCCCACAATCGCGTTGATCGCGAGAAAGTGCGTGACGACGATGGTGTCCGTGTGGATTGCCCGAATCGCGCCAAGTACCCGTTCCCGGAACGGATCGATCACCGCCCGATGATCGGCACCCCGGCCCGCCATGATCGACCGCAACCACGTCGCGTGATTGACCGGCGCGTCGGCGGGCGCGGCGAGCTCGCCAACGCCGGGTTCGATCATCGGATCGATCGACCATCGTTCGATGAGCGGAGCCGCGGTCTCTTGCGTGCGGCGCAGCGGTGAGACGACCACCGGCAGTGGACCGAGCGGCGCGAGAAGGGCTGCCACCGCATTCGCCTGCTCATGACCGAGGGCGTCCAATCCCGGATCAGGATCACGGCCCCAGGTTCCATCGGGTCGGCCGTGGCGAACCAGGACGAGGCGAGTCAACGGGGCGCGTTGGGATCTGCTGATCCGTAGCCCGGCTGGCCCGCTTCGGCCCACTCTCCCATGAAGGCAAAGAATTTCTCGCCGAACGGATCGTCACCGCGCAATGGCAGCGAACCCCGGCGAATGGTCCAGTCCATCGGCGCGAGTTGGACCGCGCGCTCGAAGTGCCGCTCGGCTTCGACGGGTCGGCCATCGCGCGCAAGGAACGCGCCGACTCGCCGCTCCAGCCGAGCGAGTTGCTCGTCGTCGGTGGGGAGCATGATCTGTTCTCGGCCGGTCGGGGCGGGGAGTGCGCCGGTCTTCACCCAGTCGCGAAGTTGCGTGTGATGCACCGACGAATCGATGCTCGTGAAATCGCGGAACATGTCGTCACCGGGCGCAATGACCGGCGGCCGGGCGATGCGATCGTCCTCGTCGATCCACACCACGCTCGGCACGTTGTAAATGCCGTAGAGCTCGGCGAGGAGGAGCTCACGATCGAGCAGCATCGGGAACGTAGGACGCGGGTCGCTGGCGTCGAACCACTCCGTGGCCGTAGCGATCGAGTCGTCGAACGACACTCCGACAATCGCCAGATTTTCCGAGCCGAGCTCAACACTGAGACGCTGCCAGACCGGCAGGTCGTAACGACAACCTCACCAGGACGACCACGCCAGCAGCAACTTCTTGCGCCGCCCGATCGACGAGAACGTGAAGCTGCCACCGTCGAGCTGTGGCAGGGTGAAGTCGGGAGCGAGACCCGACTCGATCGGACCGCGACGTTCCGCAGAACGCTCACCGAGCGCCACGACGCCCGCACTCGCGTCGACGACCGCGGGACGGTTCAGCGCCACCGCAAACCGAGCCACATCGATCGCCCCATCGACTGCCAGCTGCGGGTCGCGCACGGGAACACAGACATCGTCCTGGCAAAGTCCTTCGGGCTTCAGCGTCCACCCGGTGAGCTCCGTCACCGACGCCGCGTCGAGCAATACGCGCGGGCCGTCGATGGTGGCCGAAATTGGTCGGGGTCCGTGCTCCGCGTCGAGATAGATCAGATCGGTCATGCCTGCACTCTAGAAGCGGTGCGGAGGCTGCGAAGCGGCGACATCGCAATCCGGACTCGGCAGAATCGGGAGAGTTCTCACAGCCCTGACACCACACTCTTCGCTCCGAACCGTGCAGGGCTACGGTGCGATCTATGCGTCGTGCGGGAGTGGTGATCGCGAGCCTGGCACTGATCGGTGCCGCGTGCAGTAGTAGTTCGTCCCCGACGTCCGGGACGGGTACCACCACCGAGACGGTCAGGGTGGTCAACCAGAACCTGCTTCATGGCACCGCCTGCCCCGCCGAGACCAACCGATGCGACCTTCCGGGACGCGTCGAACTGTTCGCTCGACAACTCGTTCGCGCCGGCTGTCCGGAGATCGTGGCGATCGAAGAGGCAAACACCACCACGGTTCGCGAGTTGGAACGAGCGCAATCCGAGTGTGACTACCGCGTCGTATACGACGACGACGCCGGTCAGGACCGCGAGGTCGTACTCACCACGAACACGATTCTCGGTAGCGAGCGTCGCCGTCTCGCAGGCCCGCTGCGAACCGCGTACTGGGTACGGATAGCCACCGACGCCGGTCCCGTCGACCTCGTCGCTACTCATCTTGCGAGCAGTAGCGATAACCGACCGTGTGATGCGGCGACATGTCCGCCTCCGTGTAAGGCGTCCGACACGCTCAACACGTGTCAGGGTCGACAGGCAGCCGCCTTCCTGAAGGAGAAGCGCGGTCCGCGTTCAGTTGCGGTGCTGGCGGGCGACATCAACGCCAAGCCTGACGAGGCGACCATCACCGCTATCAGGAAGTCCGGCTTGATCGACACGCATGCCTCGATCGGAAAGGCCAAGTGCGACCCAGCCCTGGGGACGAACTGCACCAGCGGTCG
>JANPBJ010000149.1:0-101189 GCA_031430375.1 Acidimicrobiia bacterium | reverse complement strand
CCGAGGAGGAGTTCCATCGCAGCGTTTGTGGCGGCCGCACGTGCTTCACGTTCGTCATGGAGGTAGACGTGACCTTCGTATCCCATGACGCCGCGCACTTCGAGGCCGCGGGCGCGCGCACGGTCGGCAAGGGCCGCGGCGGCTTCGGGTGCACAACCGCACCGCGGCAGCCCGACGTTCACGTCGATCACTACCTCCGTGATTCCCTGCGTGGCCGCGGCATCGATGGTCTCGATCGAATCCACGGCCACGGTGACCCGGCCGTCACATTCCGCCATGGCCCGGAGGCGGGTGGCGTCGAGCGTCTCATTGGCGAGGAGGAGATCGTGGCCGAGCCCGGCCGCCGCCAAGCCGATCACTTCGCGAGGGGTCGCGGCGGTGAACCCGAGATGGCCAACTGCGGCCTGGCGGCGAGCCAGCGCTGTGGTCTTGTGGGCCTTCACGTGCGGCCGACACCGAGCGCCGGGGAGTGCCTTGGCCATCGCCGAAAGGTTCTCCTCCAGAATCCGGCCGTCGACCACGAGGGCCGGCGTGGACAGATCAGCGAGGAACATGGGGCCTGTGTGGGCCGCGGTGTGGCCCGGGTGCTGCGCTCGGGTGCATGTGCGCGAGCATGGCACGCAACGAGAGGGAGTTCGAGTGGCCGAAGGCACGCGCGATGCGGGTTGGTACCCGGATCCATGGGGAACTGACAACGAGCGACATTTCGATGGCGCGGCCTGGAGTCGTCAGACCCGGTTGGTGGGTTCGACAGACGCGGTCGAGGTTCACGCGCGCTCGGCGGAGTCGGGTTTGGCGCCGCCCGCGCCGCCCGCACCGCCTGGAGCCGAAGGTCAGCCGGACGGCGGTGGCGTTGGCGGTGGCACTGATGCGGTCGAGCCGCCGAGGATCCCGGCCGGTTGGCATCCCGATCCTTGGGGGCTCGCCGCCCTGCGCTGGTGGGATGGCGCCATATGGACGGGCCACGTCAGCGGACCGCCCACACCTCGTACCGGCACGATCGACCTCGAAGGCGAGCGCGCGCTGGCCCGCTGGGTTCGCCCGGCTCTGCTCTTCGGTGGGCTGGCGCAAGCCGCCGGTCTGCTCGCCGGGGCCGAGCAATCGAAGTGGTTCGTCGCGCATTGGGACGAACTCACCGGCCCGAATCCTCAGGTGACCGCGCCGCCCGCGAGCACCGCGGGCGACATCGGTCAGTTGGCGTTCTTCGTCGGGGTCAGCGTTGCAGTGTTGTTCTTACTTTGGTTCTACCGAGCGGCGACCACGGGTTGGTCGCGCCTCCCGGCCCGGCGCGGTCCGGTGCTCTCCACGCTGTCGTTCATCATCCCGGTGCTCAACCTCTGGTGGCCGTATCAAGCCGCGCTCGACATGGTTCCGGCCCAAGACGCGCGGCGATCGGTGATCCGCCGGTGGTGGGTGCTCTGGTTGTTCGCCACACTGTGCGGCCTCATGATCTACCCCGCCGCGTTTCTCAATGAAACCGCGGCGCGGATCGTTGCCGGCATCGGTGCCGCGGCCATGATCGGCGCCGCGTTCGCGGCCCGAGCGATGGTCGACTTCGTGACCTCAGCTCACGAGGACCTGGCCGAGGCCTGACCGTCCCGGGTTGGTTTCGCTCAGGTGCCGGTCCACTTGGGTTCGCGCTTCTCTGCGAACGCGGTGGCTCCCTCGATCGAGTCCTTGGAGGCGAACACTTCCATCGCGAGTTCGAAGTTGCGGGTCCACGCCGCGTCTTCACCGAGGTCGCCGGCTTCGCGCACCATGCGCAAGGTGTTCTTGACCGCGAGTGGTCCATTGGCGGCGATGCGGGCCGCGAGGGCGAGCGCCTCGTCCAGCACCTGGTCGGCGGGTACCACGCGATTGACCAAACCGAGCTGGAGCGCGCGCGGGGCGTCGATAGGGTCGCCGGTGATCGCCATCTCCGTTGCCAGGGCCAGCGGTACGCGGTTGGGGAGCCGAACCAATGCCCCCGCCGCCGCGAAGAGGCCACGCTTCACTTCGGGCAGACCGAACCGCGAGTCCTCGGCTGCGACCACAAGGTCGCATGCGAGCATGATCTCGAATCCGCCCGCCAGCGCCGGGCCGTTGACCGCCGCAATCAAAGGCTTGGAATAATCCCGCCGGACGATTCCCGCAAAGTTTCCGCGGGCCGTCGCCATCTCCGCGCCCTTGCCCACCGCCACGAGCTTCAGGTCCGCTCCGGCGCAGAACACCGGTCCGTTGCCCGTGAGCACCACGGCCTGGATGGTGTCGTCGGCCTCGAACTCGTCGAGCCCGCTCTCGATTCCGTTGGCCAAATCGCCGTTGACCGCATTGCGGGCCTCGGGGCGGTTGAGTCGAATGATGCCAACTCGATCGCGACGTTCGGTTTCGACTGCGGCCATCAGGGTCTCCTCAATCAGGTTCGGGTGCAGCGGGGGACGGTACTGCAACCGGCGTGGGTGGGAGGTCGAGGGCGTCGGCGAAGCGCGGATTCCGGATCTTCATCGCAACGAGCGCGAGGAGCATGAGTACCGCGGAACCGACCGTGGTCTCTCGAAGCCCGACTTCATCCGCGAGCGCACCTTGCAGCACGGCACCCAGCGGAAAGAGGGAGCCGAGGACCACCGCGAGCAAGCTGACGACTCGACCGCGGATCTCAGCCGGCGCGCGGACTTGGGCGATGCTCATGAAGCTGGACAGCGCACCGAAGTAGATGAGACCCACGAGGAAAAGGGCGATCGCGGAGAGCGCAAGGGTGGGCATCACTGCGTAGGCCGCGATGGCAGGTGGGAGTGCCCAGAGCGCGGTGAGCATGACGCGCCGACTGCCAAAGCGAAGCGCGAGGTTGGCGAGGCTGAGCGCCATCACCACTGCGCCGAGACCCTGCGCGCTAATGAGAACTCCGGTGCCGGTCTCTCCGGAGTGCAACACGATGAGGCTCATGGCCGGAACGAGCGCGATGAAGGGTGCGGCAAGGAAGGTGTTGATGAACATGTATCCCATCACCACCCGGAGTCCGGGGTCGCGCCGGACATACCCGATGCCCTGACCGATCGCGGCGCGAATGCTTTGACCGTGGTGTGGCCGCGGCGGCGGGAGCTTCAGCAGCATGATCGCCGCGATGACCGCGAGGAAGCTGAAGGCGTTGATGCCGAATGCCCATGCGTACCCACCGATGCCGATCACGATGGCCGCAAGCGCCGGTCCCACCACGCGGCCGAGATTCCACTGTGCGGTCGACAGTGCGACCGCGCCGACGAGATCCTCCGGCGGCACGAGATCGGGGAGCAGTGACTGGTACGTGGGAAATCCAATCGCCTGCGCGCACCCACTCGCGAGGACGATCAGGGTGACGAGCCCGGGGCTGGGCGATCCGGTCGCAGCGAGGATCGTGAGCAGGGTGGCGAGCGCCGTCTGAATCGACGTCGTGGTGATGAGCAATGTCTTGCGCGGCAGGCGGTCGGCGAGCGCGCCTCCTACCGGTCCCAGAAACGCGCCCGGGAGAAAGCCCGCGGCGGCGACCAACCCGGTCCAGGCCGATTGATTGGTCGCCGAGGTGACGTAGATCCCGATGCCGACGGTCTCCATCCACGTGCCGATATTCGATACGAACGCGCCGGTCCAGAAAGCGGCGAAGAGTCGGTGTTTAAAGGGCGCGAACGGTGAGGTCATTGGAGAGCGCACCGTATCTTGCGCGAACGTCGGGGCAGTACGTTGGGTGTGTGACGCGCGCTCCCCGGCCGGATGGCCAGATCGTTGAGGTCGCGAACTATCCGAGCCGATTTGAAGCCCAGCTCGCGATCAGCTTTCTCGAGACCGCGAACATCCAAGCGATGGGCAAGTTCGGCGACGCGTTCGGTGCTGCGCCCTACTACGCGATGGTCGATGGATTCCGCGTGTGCGTCTTCGAGGACGACCTTGACGCCGCCCGCGAGATTCTCGAATCCACCAACGTTCCGTCCGAGGGCGACGAATCGGCGGACTAAGGATCGAAGGTCTATCCGTCGAAAAATTCGGCGCGGGGGACGAAGATCGGCATGACGACCAGCTCCGGCCGTGGAGTTCCGGTCCATTCCCATGCATCGATCTGCGCCCGACTTCGCCGCCCGGTGGATCCGCGCATGAGTTCGAAGGCGGAGACGCGCAAGGTGCTTGCCGGGTCGCCGTCGCCGTAGGTCTGGGCCCAAAGGTCGGTCTCGATGCGCAGTGCGCCGTGGCCGGCCCCGGCGTGGAACTCGCCGATGCGGTCACCGATCCAGGCGCTCCCGATATGGACCGCATCGGAGTCGCGGGCGCCCGCTCGATCGAGCGCGTGGCGGATGTCGTGCTCGTGGGTGCTCGCGTCGAGCACGGCCTGACCGGCCACGGGACCGAAGTCGGGGATCATCGGCTCGAACGTTGCAGCATTGGCATTCCACTCGTCGATCACTGTCTCGGTGGGGAGGTCGCGTCGGGGATCAACCTGCGCCGAAGTCCACGCGTCGGTCGTGACGCCATCCATTCGCCCTGCCAGCACGTCGGAGGTCACGCCGACGATGTGTGACACCACATCGTGCACCCGCCACTCGGGCGTCGCGGGGGCGATCGCTTGGAGCTGATCCTCCTCCGTCGTATGAATGAGTTCGCTCACGCGTTCGCGCAGCGCGCCATACGCCGCGGTGGGGTCGGGGAGTGTGCTCGGGTTGGCGGTCATTCGGGTTCCTTTCGTTTCAGGGGATTCGTTGTTCGGCGCTACTCGGATCACGGGCTGGCCGTGCGAATGCGGTGGGCGATTTCTTTCACGTGGGATCGGATCTCGTCGGCGCCGTCGATGTGGCGGTCGCGCATGAGGACGACGCCGTCGACGACGGTGGTTTGCACGACCGCGCCGGTCCCGGAGTAGACGAGCGCGTCGATCAAGGGTGCCGGCATCATCTCCGGGTTCTGCGCCTCCACCAGAAGGAAGTCGGCCGGTGCACCGACCGTGACCGGTGTGCCGCCAAGGAGCGGCGCGGCGGCTCCCGTCGCGATCGCCCACGCTTCAGCGGCGGGGAGCACCCTTGGATCCTGTGCAGTGTGCTTCTGCAGGAGGGCGAGGGTCTTCAGCTCCGCGAGGAGATCGAGTGAGTTGTTCGACGCCACGCCGTCGGTTCCGATTCCAATCGGGATTCCGGCGCGGTGCGCTGCCACGTAGGGAAATGCCCGACCCACCGCGAGCTTCATGTTCGACGCGGGATTGGTCACGATGGTGCAACCCCGTTGCGCGATGAGATCGAGCTCCGCATCATCGAGCCACACGCCATGGGCGAGGACCGAACGTTCGGTGAGCAGGCCCACGCGGTCGAGGTACTCGGCCGGCCGGCACCCGTGCGCGGCGATGCAATCGGTGACTTCACCTTCGGTCTCGGAGAGGTGGATCTGGACCGGCACGTCTCGTGCTGCGGAGAGATCCGCGATCAGCCGTAACACGGGTTCGTCCACGGTGTAGCTAGCGTGCGGTCCAAGACAGGGCGTGACTCGTGGCCCGAACTCGGCCAGGCGATCGAGGCCGTCGCTCGCGGCCTCGGGGCGTGCGTCGTCAGGCGCCCCGGCGAAGCTCAGAAAGACCTGGCTCACGGTGCCGCGCATTCCGCTGTCGACCACGGCTCGGGCAATGTCGAACTGGAACCAGTACATGTCCCAGAAGTTGGTCGTGCCCGAGCGGATCATCTCGAGACACGCGAGCCGCGTTCCCCAGTACACGTCGTCGCGAGTCATGTGTGCTTCCGCGGGCCAGATTCGGGTCTTGAGCCACTCCATGAGGGGAAGGTCATCGCCGTAGCCGCGCAGCAACGTCATGGCCGCGTGACCGTGGCCGTTCACGAGGCCGGGGGTGAGGGTGAGGCCGCGCGCATCGAGGATTTCGTCCCCCGCAACCGGCACCACCTCCGGGCCTAACGCGCTGATGGTGCCTGCCTCGGCCCGGAGCCCAATCACACGGCCTTCAAATTCCGCGTTCTTGACGCACAAGCTCACGAATGAGCCCGGGCGAGTGTGGGGAGTATGGCGTCGAGATCCTCGATCAACCGAGCTCGGTTGGCGGCGACCCCCGCGTTGAACTCATCAATCGTGAGCGGCTTCGGGCCGAGACCGTTGGCGAGATTGTCGACCACGCAGATCGCGGCGTACGGAAGGCCGACCTCGGTCATCAGGATGCACTCGGACGCGACGGTCATCCCCACCAGGTCGGCGACAGTGGTGAGTGCGCGTACTTCGGCGGGGGTTTCGAATCGGGGCCCGCTCGTCTGGGCGTACACCCCGCCGTCGATCAGCAGGGTGGTGGTCGCCTCTTTCCATGCCTGGCACACTTGGGACCGCCAGTCAGCATCGAATCGGGGCACGGTGTGGCTCCGCGGATCGTCGTAGTACGCGACGGTCTCGGCGGGTGCGTAGAAGTCATCGATGGTCACGCAGGTACCCACGGGCCAGTCGGTGCGCAGACTGCCAACCGATGAGAGTGCCACCACGCGATCGACACCCGCGTCGAGGAAACCTCGGACGTGGGCTCGGTGGTCGATGCGATGCGGTGGAGACCACTCATCAAGTCCATGCCGTTGGAGCACTACGGCACCGTCTACCTCGGTCATCGCCACACCCGCATGCTCGATCCGTGTGCCCCGGTTCGCGAACGCGCTGTCGCGCAGCGCGCTGCCGGCGATGATCCCAAGGCGTCCCATGGACGACGGTTTAGCTCAGCCGGAGGCGAGGGCGCGCCAGAGCGCGGGGTAGCTCGGGTACTCGAGCTCGGGTTGCACGTATCCCGCGGAGATGAGTTCATCGTGCAGGCGGGGGAGGTTGCGCATGGGGATTCCGGAGTCGACGTGATGTGCGAGATGCCAGCCTGTGAAATACGGCACGATTGTGAGGCGAGCAAGCCAATGCTGGTGGACCGAGTGCGTGGTCTCGCGCCGGTCGGATGAGTGCTGCATCCCGCCGTGCTCGGCGATGGAGCGCAACCGGTTGATGACCCGCCACACGGTGAGATGCGGGAGGAACCACAACAGGAAGTACATCCACGGGTGACCGAACGCGGTGAAAAGGCCCAGCATGATGAGTTGCACGGCCACGATGCCACGGGCTTGATTTCGGACCTTGGAATCCTCGGCTACGACGCCCCGCAAGAGCCCCTTCGTCAGCTTCCAGCCCGTCACCCCGAGCGCGTCCCGGCGCAGTTTCCGGAGCATGGAGTCTCGTGGAATCGGATAGCCGCGGTACAGCGGGATATCGGGTTCGTTGGGCCCGAACTCTTCGCGATGGTGTGCCATGTGGCCGCGCCGGTAGAGATCAATCGGCACGAAGGCGGGGAAGGCGATCAGCCACTTGCCGAAGAAGTCATTGGCTTTGCGGTTCGAGAACAGGAGGCGATGCGCGGCTTCGTGCATGAAGATCGCGAACCGCGCGTGAATCGGCCCCATGGCGAGGAACGCCGCGATCCAGACACCGAGGTTGTTCGCCCACGCCGCCAGTACGAAGATGCCGATGGTCACCACGTAGAGGACGATCGCGTTCATCACGTTCCGCCCTGACGGGATGCGCCGCAGCTGCTCGCGCAGTTCGGGTTTGGGCTTGCCGGTCGGTGCGATTGGGGCGCCGGCGTGGGGCACCACGAGCAGGCGGCGCTCCGGAATCACGGTCGTGGGCATGGGATCAATGTTACGATGATTACAACAAATGACACAATCACGTAATGCTATTCCCACCGAATCGGTTGAGGAACGGGCGTTATCGGCGCGGTCGGTCATGGCCAGCCTGTTGTTGGGCCGCCATCCGGCTCGCGCGTCTGCTCGGGATTTGGTGCATTGGTGCGAGCTGTTCGGTATCTCGGCCGGGACGGCGCGGGTGGCGTTGCACCGAATGACCGCGGCGAGCGAACTGCTGCACACCGAATCTGGCTACGAACTGGTGGGCGGCCTGGCCCGGCGTCAACGCGAACAGATAGCGAGTCTCACGCCACACCGTCGGCGATGGACCGGTACTTGGCGGATGGCGATCGTGGTCGGCGACGCTCGACCCGCCGCGGCACGCGCGCATGTGCGCGCCGCACTGATGAGCGCGCGGTTTGCGGAATGGCGCGAAGGCGTGTGGACCCGGCCGGCAAACCTCGACACTGACGAAGATCCGAGGTGCACGTGGCTTGACGCGCGTCCTGACGGTGATCCGGTTGACCTCGCCGCCCGGCTCTTTGCTCCGGGGCGCTGGAGTGACACGGCAGTGTCGTTGGTGGCTCGCCTCGAGACGGCGATGCAAGACCTTCGCACTGATCCATCGGATGCGATCGCTCCCGCGTTTCTCACTGGTGCCGCGGCATTGCGCCACATCCGCGGCGACGCCCAGCTTCCCTCCGCATTGGTGTCGCAGCCCTGGCCGGGGCCGACATTGCGCGCTCGCTACGTGACGTACCAGCGCGCATTTGAAAACGCGGCCCGCGTGTGGTTCCGCTCTGGATAACCCCAATCCAAGTTCAGTACCGCAGGTCGGTGATGAGACCGAAATGATCGGAGCCGAACACGCCGTCGACGGGCGTGTCGCCGAGGAGTTCGGCGTGGACGACGTCGCCGACGCCGCCGAGCTTGGGGTGGCCCACGAGCACGTAATCGATGCGCCGATCGATGTCGAGGCTGGTCGCGGCCCACGGATTCGCGTTCGACCACGTGAAGCCGGGCCCGTCGCCACCGTGGACCCAGGCGTCTCGGAACCAGATGCCCGGAACGGGGACCGCCGCGTGCCCAGTGAGCATCCGAATCTCGTCGGTGTCGGGGGCCGCGTTGAGGTCGCCGCCCAGCACCGCTGGGAATTCCCGCGGGCGGGTGTCTCGGGCGAACTCGGCGATGGCTCGGACCTGTTCCTGGCGTATCGCGCCATGATCTGCACGCCACGACAAGTGGGCGCTGAACGCTTGGATGGCACCGCGCGGTCCGTCGATCTCCGCGAACACGCAGAGCCGTTCCTCTCCTTCGTCATCTCGAGAGCCGTTCGGTGCTTCGCGTGGGAGCATCCGAACCTCACTGCGCAGGATCGGCCAGCGGCTCACGACCGCGTTGCCGGCGTGAACGCCATCGTCGAACGTGAGGTTCGACGCGTACACGTGATCGAAATCGCCGAGTGCGTCGGCCAGTTCCTGGGCCTGGGATCGTCCGCCCGGTTCGTCCCACACCTCGACCAGGAGGCAGATGTCGGGCGCCGCGGCGCGGAGTTGCGCCTCGATGATCGGACGGCGGACTTCCCATGCCGCGTAGCGCGCCCAGATGTTCCATGCCGCCACGCGGACGGTGGTATCGACGAGCGGCCCGTACCCAGGGTCGAAGGGCTCGAGGTTCGTCACGTCTTGAACCGTACGACGTCTCGGGCCGCGTGGCGAGGAGCCGCTACGCCGGGGTGAACGCACAGGGCATGCGTTTGATGCCGTGGATGAATGCGGATTGCAGAATCGCGGGCTCTGCGGTGATTTCGAGGTCGGGCAGGCGCTGGAACAGCTGCTCGAACATGACGCGGATCTCTCGCCGGGCCAGGTTGGCGCCGAGGCAGAAATGGGGACCGCCGCCGCCGTAGCCGAGGTGCGGGTTCGGCGAACGGGTGACGTCGAAGGTGTACGGATCGGTGATGACGCGCTCGTCTCGGTTTGCGGAGTTGAACCACATCACGACCTTCTCGCCCGCCGCGATCTTCTGGCCGCTGATCTCGGTGTCCTGGGTGGCGGTTCGACGGAAGTGGATGACGGGGGTCGCCCATCGCACCACTTCCTCCACTGCGTTCTGCGCGTGCGTTTCGAAGTCGCCCGACCACAGTGCACGTTGGTCGGGATGTTGGTGGAGTGCCCACATGCCGTGACTGATTGCAGTCCGGGTCGTTTCGTTCCCTGCGACCACCAAGAGAATGAAGAACGAGGCGAACTCGGCGATGGTGAGGCGTTCGCCGTCCACCTCGGAGTTCATGAGGATGGTGGTGATGTCGTCGGCAGGATTCTTGAGGCGATGTTCGCCGATCTCCATCGCGATCTGATGGACCGACATGAACGCGGCCATGAGCTGTTCCATGGACTGCACATACTCCGGGTCGCCAACTCCGAGGATCAGGTTGCTGGCCTCGAAGATCGCTTGGCGTTGCGACGGAGGAACACCCACCATGTCGCACACGATGGCGAGCGGCATCGGCGCCGCGATTTCGGCGACGAAGTCGCACTCACCCTTGTCGGCGACGGCGTCGATCACTTCGGTGGTGCGGTCCCGTACCGCGTCGAGCAATTGCGCGAGCGCCTTCGGGGTGAAGCCGTGATTGACCAGGCTGCGGAGCTTCTTGTGGCGAGGGTCATCCATGTTGATGATCGAGCCGATGAAGTCGGCGATCTCTTGGGGGATGTCGCCGATATTCGTTCCGCCGTTTCCGGAACAGAACAGCTCCGGGTGGCGACTGGCATACATCACATCGTCGTGCCGGGTGAGGGCCCAGTACCCCGGGCCTTTCGGCAGATCGCCATAGTCGGGCTCCGGGTAGAAGGTGATCGGAGCTTCGTCGCGCAGGCGTCGAAATCCGGCTTCACGATCTGCGTCGGGTGCGACCCAGAAGTCGGCCTCGCTGAGCTGCACCTCGTCGGCGACGGACATCACGTTCTCCTTCGGGTGGGATGGGCCATGACGGTAGCGTGCCGCCCATGCGTTACTCCGTTGGACTCCCGGTCGATCATGTTGGGTATCCACAGGAGTTCGTTACCGGCGAGGCCATTGCCGAGATGGCAGCCGCAGTCGAGGCCGCGGGGCTCGATGCCGTCTTCGTGACCGACCATCCCGCTCCCGACGATCGGTGGCTCGCGGGCGGTGGTCATCACGCTCAAGATCCACTCATTGCCTTGGCGTTCGCCGCCGCGGCGACGCGTCGGATCTTGTTGCACACGCACGTGTTCGTGGCGGCCTACCGCAACCCGTTCTTGGCCGCGAAGGGTGTTGCCACGCTGCAGAACCTCTCGGGCGGGCGGGTGATCCTTGGCGTCGCGGCGGGCTATCTCAAACCGGAGTTCGCCGCCCTTGGTGCCGATTTCGACCACCGAAACGACGTGTTGGATGAAACGATCGCCATCATGCGCAGCGCCTGGACCGACGATGGCGTTGCGGTCACGACGGACCGATTCTCGGCCCGCGGCGTCACCCAGCTTCCGCACCCGGCTGCGGTGCCGATCTGGATCGGCGGGAACAGCATGCGCGCGATGCGTCGAGCCGTCGAGATCGGCGACGGGTGGTCCCCGTTTCCCAACCCACCCGGCGCGGTGCGTGCCGTGAAGACTCCGGCGATCACGAACCTCGACGAACTGGTTGTGAGGCTCGATGCAGCCCGCGCCTACGCGAAGGAGATCGGTCGCACCGACCCGCTCACGATCTGTTTCGGCGCCTTCGATCGCGCCGACGATCACACCGTGTACGCGGATCTCGGCATCCAATGGCTTGCCGTGGGTTTCCCCGGGTGCACGACCCGTGCCGAGTGGATCGACCGCCTCCAGCAGTTCGCGGCCGGAGTTCATTGATTCACCCGGGCGGATGACAGGTCGTTGCGGCTAGTGGAGGAGTTCGGCGCGTTCGCGCAACTCGTCGCGGAACGCGGGATCGGCGATGTCGGCCAGGGCGCGAGCACGTTCTCTTACGGTCCGGCCGCGGAGGCGGGCGACCCCGTGTTCGGTGACCACGAGATCGAGCTGATGGCGGGGCGTCGTCACGATCCAACCCTCAGGTAGTGCCGCTGAAATGCGTGAAACCTGCACGCCGTCGACCACTGACGTGGACGGCAAGCAGATCAGCGATCTGTCTTCGAGGGAGAGCCCGGACTGGGCAGTGAAGTCCTCGTGGCCCCCGATCCCCGAGAACTGGCGAACGCCGATGGTGTCGGCGACGACCTGGCCGTAGAGATCCACCATCAATGCTCCGTTGATGGTGATCATCGTCTTGTTGCCCGCGATTATTTCCGGGGAGTTCACGACGTCGACGGGGAGAAACGCGACCTCGTCGTTGGCGTCCAACCAGGCGTAGAGATCGAGCGTTCCGGCCGCGAACGTGGTGATCGAGACGCCATCGAACTGGCCCTTGTGGCGGTTGGAGACCTTGCCCGCGCGGTGGAGTGTCATGAGGCCGGTGGTGAACATTTCGGAATGCACCCCGTAGTCGCCGCCGTCGCCGTGGGCGAGCAGGCTGACGATCGTCGACGGGATTCCGCCAATCCCAGTTTGCAATGTGGCGCCGTCGGGGACGAGCGGCTGCACGTGTGCCGCGATGGCGCGGTCCACATCTCCAGGCTCCACCTCCGGCAGCACGAACGGATCGCGATCGGACTCGACGAGGATGTCGATCTGGTCGATGTGGATGCGATGCGGAAAGGCCGGGACGAGTCCACGGGTCTTGGGGAACTTGGGATTGGCCTCCACTACCAGCAGTCGACCTGCGTCAGCGGCCGCCTGGTTGATGGCGTCCACGGTCGCGCCGGCATGCAGCGACAGTGAAAGGAATCCGTCGGCATCAGGTGGGGCGGCGACGGTGGCGACGACGCGGGGCGCAAGTTGCTCGGCGATGCGCGTAAAACGGCGGAAGTCGGCGGGGATGAACTCGACCCGCGCTCCGGAGTCAACGAGGAACCGTTCGGCTGGGCCGAAGAATCCCGAGAGGTAGCGCACGCCCGGCTTGGTGAAGACTCCGAAGAGATCCACCAGCAGTGCACCGAAGACGGTGAGTTCGACCCAGTCATCTCGGTCGCCGAGGGCGTGGAGAAATGCGGTGGGTTGGCCGGGGCCAAGCGGTATCCCCAATGAGTCGCGGGGTCGCAACCGGGCCGCAGCCTCGGCGGGGGTCAGGGTTATCGGTGCCATCCGCCCACGCTAGATCCCGGTCGCGTCAGCGTGGGGCGGAACGCCAATCCCGAAAGACGGCAAGGAGCTGGTCGCGGGTCGCGGGATCGACGGTCGCGACGTCCCCAGGCTTGAGTCGACCGGTAGCGCGAATGACGCCGCGGAACTGTTCGAGGATTTCGCAGCAACCCGGACACTCGCTGACGTGATCTTCGAACCGGGTGCGGTCGGTCTCGGCCAATGCCGCGTCGAGATATTCGGTGACGCGCTCCACCAGCTCGTTGCACGCCATCTCTTCGACCGTGCTCATGCGCACCTCGTCATACGGATCGTGCCGCTTCGAAATAGGACTCAAGTGCCGTCCGGAGTTTGGCGCGGCCGCGATGGAGCAGAACCCGTTGGTTGGTCTCGGTCAGTTCCAACGCGTTACAAACCTCGGCGCTGGACCAACCCTCGATATCTCTGAGCCGCACCACTTCCTGTTGGGCCGGGGGCAGGCGACTGAGCGTGTCGCGTACGACGGTGAGCGTCTCGTGGCCCACGGCACGGATCTCCGGTTGATCGTGCCACCGGGGTGGGAATGAAGCCCAGTGACCCGGATGCGCTCCGCCGGCCGTCTGGAAGCGTGCCGGATCGATGCTTGCTTCGGCTTCGTCGTCGCCGGCCAGACTCGAGAAGGGGATGCTGCGTTTGTCTCGGGTTCCCCGGGTACGGGCGATGTTCATGAGGATCCGAAAGATCCACGTCTTGAGCGATGAGCGCTGCTCGAATCGGTCGATGCCGCGAATGACGCCGACCCAAGTGTCCTGCACGACCTCCTCGGCGGCGGCATCGGTGGCGACGTAGGTACGTGCGACCCGGCGCAATTGGCTGTTGAATTGGGCGATCACCTCGCGGAAGGCGTCCTCGTCACCGTCGCGCAGGCGGGCCACCAGTTCACGGTCGTCCGCGCCACATTCGTTCGCTCCGTCTTCGCCCGCGGGCAAGGCATCTTCCTCGTCGCCGACCCCCGCCGTGTGCTCCACCGGACCATCTTGGTGCCTGCGCGGGACCCGTGTCGCCGCAGGACGCCCTCCCGCGGCAATGCTCTGGTTGGACACCGTGCCGAGAGGACTGAACATGGCAATGCGATCTCCTGTCAATCGACGCCACCGTGATGAGCGCACCACCGGCGAGGTCGCGGCCGACCTGATGCGCAACGGCATGGGTTCTTGGGTCTTCGTGATCGGGTTTCTCGTGTTCATGGCGGTGTGGGCCGCGGCGAACTCGATCATCTACCTCGGTGGCTCGAATGGCAAACACGGCTTCGATCCGTATCCCTACATCCTGCTGAACCTCTGCCTCTCGATGTTGGCCGGCTTGCAGGGCGCGATTCTGTTGATCGCGGCTAAGCGCAGCGATCGAGTCTCGGAGGCCAAGGCCGATCTCGACTACCAGCACAACGTCGAGACGCTGGAACGTACGCGCCACATCCACGCGCACGTCTCCGCTATCAGCGCGCACTTTGGATTGGCCGTTGAAGAGGGACCGGCGTCGCTCGTCGATTTCGTCCCGGCTCCAGCGGCCGGGGCTGGAGCCGAATCGACCGCATGAGACCACGTTGGATCCTGATCTCGGCATGGGTGACCGCGGCCGCGCTGGGTGCGTGTGCGGGTTCCTCCGATCCGGAGCCGCGACGAGGTGCACCGATCGCGGCGCACGACGAACTCCCCGCGCCGCTCGACAACGGCGCGGCCGGCGTGCCGCAAGCCTTCCCGCCTGGTCACGTTGCGCCGGCTCGGGCGTGCGGTCAGAAGATTCAGTCCACGCGCCGTTCGTTGGTGACACGCGTGCTTCCCGACGGTCCACGTTCTCCAGAGGGTTCGCTCGCCTTCACCTCAGGTGTCTGCGTCTACCTCCCACCGGGATACGCGAAGAGTGGCTTGCGATACCCCGTGCTCTACCTGCTCCACGGTGGCGGTGGCGACGCCGCCGACGCGGTCACGTTCGGTCACGTTCGCGCCCTGATGGATACGCGTATCGCGGTTCACCCGCGTGATGCGGCGATTGTCGTCATGCCGGATGGCGCCATCGGACGTTGGTACGACAGCGTGGACCGAACCTTCCGCAACGAGACCTACATGATCGACTCCGTGGTCCCGTACATCGACCGTCATTTCCGCACTATCCGCACCCGCGCCGGACGCGCGATCGACGGTGTGTCGAACGGCGGCCATGGTGCACTGCTGCTGGCGGCGAAGCACCCGAAGCTGTTCGGTGTGGCCGGCGGAATGTCGGCGAACCTGGACGCATTGTCGCTCCCCGGCCTCGGCGATCCCTCGGCCGACTCCTACCGTCAGAATCGTTCGACCGACCTGGCGGCACGCCTCGATGCCACCGACCTCATCCTCGACATCGCGTCACGATGCACGAGCACGGAACCAGCCGACCTGTGCGCCACCCAGGTGGTGGATCGAGCCTTCATTCCCGCCAACCGGGCCTTCGTGGATGCGATTCGGGCGCGCCCTCGACGACGCGGCGCGCTGAGCTATCGCGAGATCGATGCCGCGCACCAATGGATCTGGTGGAACCGCACCCTGCGCGACCGGCACCTGCCGTTCGTCTTCTCTCATCTCGCGGACCCCGCCAAGGTGGCGTGACCCGTACGCGCGGTGGTTCAAGCCAGACTGCTGGATGGAGAGGCCCACCGGGAGTTTCGATGGACGCATTGAGCCACGATCACGACGCGTTGCTCGAGCGCGGGCGCAGACTGCAGCTGTGGACCATCGCGTGGAACCTGATGGAGGTGTTCGTCACCATCGGGTTGGGGATCGCGGCCGGGTCCCTTGCGTTGGTCGCATTCGGCCTCGACTCGATCGTGGAGGTGTTCGCGTCGGTGGTGGCTATTTGGTATATCGCCGATCATCACGCCGACCGGCGCTCGCTGCGCGCGCTGCGCTTGGTCTCGATGGCGTTCGTCGTGCTCGGCGTCTATCTCGTGGGCGCGAGTGCGTATTCCATCGCGACCGCCGCGAAGGCGGACTCGTCTCCGTTCGGAATCGCCTACCTCGTTGTGACCGCTGCCGTCATGTTTGGGCTGGCGCGCCTCAAGCGGGTCACGGCGCGCGCCTCGAACAGCGCACCCCTACGAGCAGAGGCTTCGATGACCTTGCTCGACGGTTGCCTCGCGTCCGGCATTCTGATCGCGTTGGTGCTCAACACCGCAGCCGGACTTTGGTGGGCCGACCCGGTCGCCGCGCTGGTCGTCTCGGCTGCCTGTTTTCGCGAGGCGGTCGAGACGTGGAAGGCCTCGCACGAGGAGTGACGCGGCTCGTCGAGCAGAATGTTCACACGAGTTCGACATCGGTGGTGACGGCGACCAGAGCGGGGCCGTCGTACTCGAGGGCACGGATCAGCGCGTCGTCCAGCTGATCCGCCGCGGTCACGCCGATTCCCATCGCCCCACACAACTCGGCGTACGCGGCGAAGTCCGGGTTGTGGAGATCGGTGTGCCAAACCTGGTACTCCGCGGCGCGTTGCTCCTTGGTGATCTTGCCGAGCTCGTGGTTGTCAAGCAGCACATGCGTGATCGGCATGCGATACCGGACCGCAGTGGTGAGTTCGGCGAGGTACTGGCCGAAGCCGCCGTCACCCGTGACCGCGACGATCGGTCGGGTGTCGCCCACCGCCGCCCACGCCCCCATCGCGGCCGGAAAGCCGAAGCCGATCGAGCCGAGATACCCGGACATCAAGACCGACTGCTCATGGCATTCGAAGTAGCGGCCAAATGAGTAGGCCTGATTGCCAACGTCCACCGCGATGACCGCGTCGTGGGGCACGTGGCGGTTCATCGCGTCGAACACCGCGGCGGAGGAAACGCCCTGGCCACGGTCGTCGAGCAGTCTGCGGGCTTTCTCGGCCCGCCAGATTTCCCAGCGAGCCGCGACATCCGACCGCTGATCCACCCGGTCACCACCGGGAGCGATTCGCTCCACGATCAGTCGCGCGGTGACGCCCGCATGACCGAGGACCGGCACCGTGATCGGGTGAAACCGTCCGAGCGCCATCGGATCGAGATCCACTTGCACGATCGGCTTGTAGGGGGCGATCCCGGTGTGGTTCGAAAACGAAGCGCCGAACACGATCAGAGCGTCGCTCTCGTTCATCAACCAACTTGCGACTGGCGTCCCGCTTCGACCGAGAACTCCGGCGCCAAGTGGGTGGAGGTCCGATACCTGTCCCTTGGCTTTGAACGTGGTGAGCACCGGCGCATGCAACTGGTCAGCGAGTTCCAGGACCGCGTCCATGTCGAACCGAGCCCCATGACCAACCACAATTACGGGTCGTCGGGCGCCCTCGATCAGCGTGAGCGCATCGGCGAGTGCAGAAGCCGGAGGGAACACCTCATTTATCGCGACGCGTCCGACGGGTGACGACGCACGGGGTGTGTCGCCCACCACCTTCTCCTGAACTTCATCGGGGAACACCAAGTGCGCGACACCGCGCTCAACGGTCGCGTGCTTCAGCGCCAAGGTCATCAGCTCGGCATGGTCGGAGTCCGGCAGAACGGTCTTGGAGTATTGGGAGACCGCCGCGAACGCAGCATTGAGATCGACGTCCTGAAACGCGCCGCGACCCAACACCTTCGATGGCACTTGGCCGGAGATAGCCAGTACCGGGGCACGATCAACTTTGGCGTCGTAGAGACCGGTCAGCAGGTTGGTGGAACCCGGCCCGGCGATCGCGAAACACGCGGCGGGCCGTCCCGTGAGCTTGCCGTACGCCGAAGCCGCGAACGCCGCCGCGCCTTCGTGGCGAATCCCAACGAACGTGAGGGTGCCGGCCTCCTCCTGACGACGCATCGCGTCGGCGAAACCCAAGTTGGAGTGGCCCACCATCCCAAAGACGTGGGTCACTCCCCACGCGACCATCGTCTCCACCATCACGTCGGACACGGTGCGCTCGTGCGGCGCATCCGCGGCCACCGCCACGTACACGCCGTCGTTGCGAACTTCGATCGGGAAACACGCAGGCGAATCCGAGAATCCGCCCGGCGGGGTGCCCGTGAGGGGGTCGTAGTCGTAGCCATGCCACGGACAGCGCAGCATGCCCTTCTCAATGGAGCCTTCGCCGAGTGGTCCACCTTGGTGGGGGCAATGGTTGTCCAACGCGCCGTATTGATCACCGACTCGCGTCAGCGCGATCGAGTGTCGTCCGGCAAGGACGGTGCGCACCCGACCGTCGGGAAGGTCGTCCAACTCCGCAACCTTGTGCCAAACCTGGTATCCCGCTCTTGGGTCTTCGGCCCGGGCCGCTCCGGCCACACTCCGCTGGTCGCTTGGCTGCGGGTCGTCCTGGGTCCCGCTTCGTTCTTGTTCACTCACCGGGTGACCCCGCCGTAGGCGATGCCGGTGAGATGGGCCATGTCGCGGTCGAAGGTGGTGAGATCGTCGGCGGTGAGTTCGCGCACGTGGTTGTGTCCGCAGGCTCGGGTCAGAATCTGCATGAGTTCCACGCTGGCACGCAGGAAGCGATCCAATCGATGTGCGGCCTCGTCCACGGGAAGCCGGGCGCGGAGGTGTGGCTTCTGGGTGGCGATTCCCACGGGACAGTTGTTGGTGTTGCACGCCCGCATCCCCACGCAGCCGATGGCTTGGATCGCCGAGTTCGCCACGGCCACCGCGTCGGCCCCGAGTGCAAGTGCCTTGGCAAAGTCCGGGGGGTGGCGCAGACCACCGGTGATGACGAGGGTGATGTCACGCCGACCCCGACGATCGAGGTGTGTGCGAGCGCGAGCAAGCGCAGGGATCGTTGGGACCGAGATGTGATCGCGAAACAACAATGGCGCGGCGCCGGTACCGCCACCGCGGCCGTCGAGGATCACGTAGTCGACGCCAATCGCCAACGCCGCGTCGAGATCTTCTTCGATGTGCTGCGCAGAAAGCTTGAACCCGATGGGTATTCCGCCCGACTGATCGCGAACCTCGGACGCGAACCGGCGATAGTCATCCAGGGAGGTCCAGTCGGGAAACCGTGGGGGAGAGATCGCGGCGGTGCCCTCGGGAAGCCCGCGGACCGCGGCGATCTTGCCTACTACTTTATTGCCCGGCAAGTGCCCGCCGGTCCCGGTCTTCGCGCCCTGACCGCCCTTGAAGTGGAACGCCTGGACCTTCTTCACCACGTCCCAGTTCCACCCGAACCGAGCCGAGGCCAGCTCGTAGAAGTAGCGGCTGTTCTCCGCTTGTTCCTCAGGCAGCATCCCACCCTCGCCCGAACAGATGCCGGTTCCCGCGAGCTGCGCACCGCGTGACAGCGCGGTCTTGGCCTCCTCTGAGAGCGCGCCGAAACTCATGTCCGAGACGAACAGCGGAATGTCGAGCCACAGCGGCTTGGCCGCGTTGGGGCCGATACAGACTTCCGTGCCCACCGGGTCGTCGTCGAGCTTCGGGAGCCGAGCGAGTTGTGCGGTGACGAACTGGATGTGGTCCCACTTTGGGAGGTCGTCGCGGGGCACTCCCATCGCTGCGAGCGGCCCGTGATGGCCGGTCTTGGTGAGCCCGTTCGCCGCGAGTTCGTGGATGTACGCCACGAATGGTTCCTCGGGAACCTGATGGGGATCCTGGTAGTAGCCCTGGTACACGTCCGGGTCATAAGGCTGGGGGTGCCGCATGGAGAAGTGCAGGACCTCGGTGCGGTTGACGAACAGTTCGTCGCCTTCGAGCACGCTCGTGAACTTCTCGAGCGCTTCGGCGTTGTTGTACGCGCTCACACCCGAATCGATGCGGTAGTCCCAACCGTGCACGCCACAGATCAGGTCATCGCCCTCGATCTGACCGTCGGCCAGCAGTGCGCCGCGGTGGAGGCATCGGCCGTACAGCACGGAATGTTCGGCGCCGCGCCGGATGATGACGAGATCGATACCGTCGATGGTGACCCCGACGGGCTCGCGCTCCGGGACTTCGCTCCAGGTTGCGATTTTCACGAGGTCCATCGGATGTCTCCTCAACTCGGTCGGGGTGCTGCGTGCAGTCTCGCGGCCGGCCGGATCGTTGCACTGTTCGTGGGGCTACGCACGGTGCTCGCGCCTACCCTGCGCGGATGGCAACCAACGATGGGCCGGTCGGCCCCTATCCCGTGAGCGTGAGTTCCGACGACGACCAGATCGAGTACGACAAGTTGCGGCGCCGCGTGCTCTGGAAAATGCCATCCGGGTTGTACGTGGTGGGCAGTACCGACAACGCTCAGCGACGCAACGGCATGACCACGAACTGGGTGACGCAGTTGTCCTTCGCCCCGAAATGGATTGGGATCGGCGTGGAGCAGGACGCGTTCACCCACGAGTTGATCGACGCAGGAGGTGTCTTCAGCCTGTGTCTCATCGACCGAGAAGACCGCGCGATCGTGCGGAAGTTCACCAAACCGGTCGATGTCGATCTGAACGCGAAGACATTGAACGGCTTCGGATATGTCGAACGCGCCACGGGCGCGCCGATCCTCGCCCAATCCGTGGCGTATCTCGACTGCGAAGTGCGGGACCGCATGGTGATTGGCAATCACACCCTCTTCGCCGGGGAGGTCATCGACTGTGGTTTCCTCAAAGACGAAGCCACCGAGGTGCTGAGGATGGAGGACACCCGGATGAACTATGGCGGTTGAACGGGTGGTCTCTCGTTGCGCGAGGGTGACGTGGGCAGCGCGCTCAGCGGTAGCCTCGGACCCATGACCGACGCTGCGCTCGATCGTCGTGAGAGCCTCCCGAAGAAGTGGCTCTATGTTCTCGCGACCACGAACCCACCCAAGGGCAAACTCGACCCGGTGTCGAAATGGTTGTGGTTGACCCGAGCGGGTGTCCTGCCGATGACACTGGTCGCAGCGGGACTTGCGGGTCTGCTCGCCGTATTTCGCGGCGCCGATGTGCACTGGGGCCTGTTCGTGGTTGCCGGTGCGGGCATTGTGCTCGCACACATGGCGAACAACATCATGAACGACCTCTTCGACCTTGAAGTGGGCACGGATACGAAGGACTACCCGCGTAACCTCTACTCGCCGCACCCTGTGATCTCGGGCGTGGTCACCCGCGGCCGCCTAGCGGTATATGCGCTGGTCGTCAACGTTCTGTGTCTTGGGATCATGATCTGCCTGACGATCGAACGCGGTCCCGCGATCATCGGCTTCGCGCTCGGCGGGTTTGTGCTCTCCGCCGCCTACACCGCGCCGCCGATTCGGCTCAAGAAGCGCGGGCTCGGCGAGCCCACGGTCGTGGTCGTGTGGGGTCCGCTGATGGTCGGCGGCGTGTATTACGCGGCCACCGGCGCGATTCCCGGCGCGGTAATCCTGGCGTCGCTGCCCTACGCGATCCTGTGCACCACCGTCCTCATGGGAAAGCACATCGACAAGGCACCGTGGGATGGTCCGGCGGGCACCCGCACCCTGCCCGTTATCCTTGGCGACCGTCCGGCGCGCCAGGTCACCCGCGCCATGTTCGTAGCGTTTTACGCGATGACCGTTGGCCTGGTCATCGCCCAGATCCTCCCCGTCGCCACACTCCTGGTCTTCGCGTCGATCCCGCTCTTGGTGCGCGTCTGGAAGACCTACGGCGAGCCGAAGCCGGCCGAGTCACCGATGCCAAATCCGGTCTGGCCGCTGTGGTTTGCGCCCCACTCGTTTCTGCTCACCCGTCGGGCCGGTGGGCTGCTGATCCTCGGCATGATCGCCGGCGCGATCCTCGGCTGGTAGCGAGTCGCATCCTGGTCGCGGGTCGAGCGTGACGGAGTGTGCACGGCCTCGAATCCCGCTCCCGCACGCGTCAAGAGAACCACCAAATATCTCAGGGTGCGCAGTACGCTCGGCCTTCCATGGCCCGGCGGATTCTGATCATTTCTGCGTCGATGGGCGCCGGCCACGATGGCGCGGCGCACGAGCTTCGAAAGCGGCTGGAAGCACAGGGACACGTCGTGCGGGTTGTCGACTTTCTCGACTGTTGTCCGTTCGGCATTGGCTGGTTCATCAGGTGAAGCTACCTCGTCCAATTGCGGGTAGCACCCTGGAGCTACGAGCTCACCTACCGGCTCTGGTACAAGATGCCCTCGGCGTGGGGTTTCATCGTTCGGCTCGACACGTTGATTGCGGGACGCCGCATCCGCCGGGCCATCTCGGAGACCGACGCCGACGTTGTGGTGTCCACCTATCCGTTGTCATCCCTGGTGCTCGGGAACATGCGCAAGAAGCGTTGGCTCAAGGTTCCCGTCATGACGTACCTCACTGACTTTGCGATCCATCCATTGTGGGTACACCCCCACGTGGATGTGCATCTCGCAACGAGCGAGTTCGCGGCCGCCACCGCGCGCCGACGCGGTGGAGAAGACGCCCGCGCGCCGGGACCGCTTGTGGCGGATCGGTTTCTCCCTGCCGGCGCCTCCATCCGAGCTACCGGTCGCGCGGAGCTCGGGCTGACCGACGACATGCGCGCGGTGCTGGTGGTGGCCGGATCCTGGGGGGTCGGTGACGTCACCGGGACCTACGACGCGATCTGCGCGGCCGGGGATTTCCACCCGGTCGTGGTGTGCGCTCGCGATACCGCCCTCAAGGATGTACTCGAACGGCGCGGCAGAGGTTCGATCCTCGGTTGGACCGACGACATGCCTCGCCTGATGGCTGCCTGCGACGTGATGGTTGAGAATGCCGGAGGCCTGACCGCGAATGAGGCGTTCGCAGTTGGGTTGCCCGTGGTGACCTTCCTGCCGATCGCCGGCCATGGCCGCGATAACGCGGAAGGCATGTCGGCGATCGGCGTCAGCCGCTACGCCCGCACCACAGGTGAGTTACGAGTCGCGTTGACCGACCTGTGTCGTCCGAGCGTCGCCCACCAGGAACAGATCGCTCGGGCCCACGCATTGTTCGCGGGTGACGCAACCGACGATGTTGTGGCAGAGGCGGCTCGCCGCCTGCGCGATGGAATCGAGATGCCGGTCCAAATGCCGAAGCTGCCGCATCGCCTGCGCGTGCTCACGTTGGTGACGTTGGCGATGTACGGGTTGTTGACCCTCGGAGCGCAAGGCATCTCGGCGTTCGGAATCGGTGTGGCTGAACCGCCACATGCGGCCCACCACAAGGTTTTTTTCGGCGTACGCCTCAGCAAGGCAGAGGTCGAGCACCCGGCGATCCGAGCCGTCCTCGACCGGATGCACGCGACTGCAATTCTCGATGGGGAGATTGCGCAGGCGTCAAATGGTTCGGCGGTCCAGGCCTTGGTTGATCGTGAGGTCGACCTCGGCAACGGCGGATGGGGTCAGGGCCGACCGTTTCGGCTCTTGCGTGCCGCGACCGACGTGGTGCAGTCGACGGATGCGATTACGAAGACTGTCTCGGGCGCAAAGGTTCTGGAGTTCGTACCGGGTCGGCGCTTCGATGCATTCGATCAGATCTACGCCCGCCGCCGCGGCCAACGCCTCGTGCGGCCCGACTACTTGATCGAGCCGGAGACGCTTCCGGCCGTGTTGCGCGATCGCGGAATCTACGTGTTGGATGGGCGCGGATCTACCGTGGAAGCAACCCGCAACGCATTGGGCGTCCTCGAGCGTCAGCTCGCGGACGAGAATCTGGTTTCCTCACCATTGTCGGAGCTCCGATGAACGTCCACCCGGTCGTCATCGCGGGAGCCGGAGCGGGCGCAGTCGTCGCCGCCGGACTCGCGATCCACGCGGCGCCGTCTCTGGTAGCGCTCTCGCCGATTGGCCGTTACCTCTCACCCGGACTCGCCGGAGTCGGCGAAACGGGGCACGTGGCCCTCACCTTCGACGACGGTCCGGACCCGTCTTCGACCCCAGAGTTTCTCCGTGTCCTCGACACCCTCGGCTGGCATGCCACGTTCTTCATGTTGGGAGATATGGCCCGGCGTGCGCCCGGCCTCGCGGCCGAGGTCGTGGCTGCGGGCCACGAGGTTGGCGTCCACGGTCACATCCACCGATCGCAGCTGCGGCTGTCGCCACGCGTGGTCGCGGACGACATCGCCCGCGCGCGGGACTCGGTGGCCGATGCGTCCGGCGTCATGCCGGTGTGGTTTCGGCCGCCCTATGGCACGTTGTCCTTGGGCGGAGTGCGCGGCGCGCGGCGGGTGGGATTGCGCACGGTGCTCTGGACCGCTTGGGGTCGCGACTGGCGCGCAGAGTCGACACCCGAGTCGGTGGTTGCTGATGTCTTAGGTGGGTATCTCGATGGCGGAACCGTCTTATTACACGATTCCGATTGCACATCTGCGCCGGAGTGTTGGCACTCGACCCTTCACGCCCTTCCCGCACTAGCGGCTGAACTTTCGGACCGGTCGCTTCGCGTCGGGCCGGTGGGCGAACACGGGATCTCGATCGCAGAACGCTTTGCGGCCTAACTGAAATGGTATTTGTCTTCGCGCTCGGAGCGGGTCTGTGTTACGCCATCGCGTCAGTCTTCCAACACAAGGTTGCGGCCGCCGCGCCCGAGCACATGTCGCTGCGGCCCGGTCTGCTCCTCGTCCTGATCAAACATCCGATGTGGCTCTTCGGGGTCGGTCTCGATTTCGCCGCCTACTTCCTCGAAGCCGCAGCCCTCTCCGTGGGATCGCTGGTGGTCGTGCAGACGTTGATGGTGAGCGGACTCCTCTTCGCACTGCCACTTTCCGCGATCGGAAAGGTGTCGCGGCCCGGGCGTTCGGAATGGTTGGCCGCGGCGGCCGTCGCCGTGGGGATCGCGGTCTTCCTTGGAGTGGGCGAGCCCGTTGGAGGGACACGGAACGCCACGAGTTGGGAGTGGGCTGCGGGTTTTGGGTTCTGCGTCCTTATCGTGGTCTTGATGGTGCTGGTCACGCGGGGCGCCCAACCGCATAACCGAGCGCTCGGCCTGGGGGTCGCGACCGGCGCCTGTTACGCCTGTACTGCCGCGCTCACGAAGCAGGTTGTGGGAATACTCGAAGACCACAGCGTTGCGTCGTTGTTCCAGCGTTGGCCGGTCTACGCGCTCGCAGTGTTCGCTATTGGCGGGCTGATCTTGAACCAGAGCGCGTTCAATGCCGGCCACCTTGCGGCATCACTCCCGGCCCTCGCGGTGACGAATCCGATCTTGTCGTCATTCCTCGGCGTGTTCATCTTCGAGGAGCAGCTCAAGGCCCACGGACTGTTGCAATATGGGATCGTCGGGATGGCGGTAGTGGTGATGCTGGTCGGGGTGATTCGCTTGGCGCGCTCGCCTTTTGTGGCCGGAGATCATGACGATCTCCCGGGCCATCCGCCGATTACCCCCGCCGCGCCCTAGCCGCGCCACCGGCGTTGTTGGCTCAACTCTGGAGTGTCAGCAGGTCTCGGGCCAACGGTTCGAGTTCGGCGATCCAGTCATCGGGGCTGTGCAATGGCACGAGGACGAGTTTCGAGAAGCCGACGTCGATGTATTCCTGAAGTCGGGTCGCCAGCGCGCCGGGGCTTCCGGGCACCAGGTCTTCTGGGTCGGTGTCCGGGGAGCGCGCCGCGATCAATTTCTGGATCGGTTCGGGTACGGGTCCGTCAGAGTAGAAGACCATCGCGCCGAAGTGTTCCGGATCGATCGCCCGATTATTCGCCGCGGCGGTTTCATCGATCGCGTCCCGGCCCTTGGCACACTCGGCCGGCATCGAGAACGACGCCAGCCATCCATCGGCCAATCGACCAACGCGGCGAAGTTCTCCCGGCGCGCGACCACCGAGCCAGACGTCGAAGGGTTGCTGGAGGGGGTGGGGCCGAACTCGCAACTGCTCGTAGTGGAATCGGTCTCCGTCGTGATCGACGGCGTCCTCGGTCCACATGCGGCGCAGGAGCGGAAGGGCTTCCTCGAACCACGCGGCGCGCTCGGACCGCTCGATCCCGAATGCCTGCTGCTCGGCGGGGTGCGCTATTCCGAGTCCGAACGCGGGAAGGAAGCGCCCGCCCGAGAGGACGTCGAGGCTCGCGAGTTCCTTGGCGAGCACCGCCGGGTTGCGACCGGGGAGTACTTGCACGCTCGTGCCGAGCTTCATGCGCGAGGTGCGACCGGCCGCGACGGCGAGACCAATGACAGGGTCGGGTGCCTCCGCGTTGATACGTTCGGAAAGCCAAAGTGAATCGAATCCGAGTGCCTCGAGAGCGTCGACCATCACCGCGAAACCTGCGGCGGTGAACCCGCGTTGCGCGCCGAACCCGTACCCGATCCGAACCTTCATGACTGAGCCGTGATCCAGTCGGCCACGATGCGGGTCGCGGGGTCGCGTCCGGCCTCGGCCGGAAAGCCATAGTGATCGCCGTCGACGCTGGCATGGTCGAGCCGCGTGGTCGCGAGCGATGAGGCGATCAGTTCATCGTCCGAGGGATAGATGCAGTTGTCGCCGGAGTAGACCACCTGCAGCGCCGGGAGCGTCATGCGGCTTCCCGTGACCGAGATCTCCGCCTGAGATGAAAGTCCGGACCAGGTGGACAGCCACGCCTCGGGTGCGACCACTCGCCCGAATCCCACGGCTCCGTAGTTGATCCAATCCGGCCGCCGTCCCCACAACGACCCGTAGTCGCGCGCCGACGGGTCCAAGGACAGATCAACGGCCCGTGGGTCGGCGTCGGTCCGGTAAACGTGCAGGAAATGCGTCGCGATCGAAGCGCGACGATCTTTGGTGTTCCGGCCCTCGGCCCAGGCGGCCTTCGCCGCCCGCTTCGCCGCGACGAGTTCGCGGGCGTGGGCGTCGATCCGTTCGACGCGCGCGCGCTGGGCCGCGCGATATCGGCCGAGAAACGCATGCGCGTATCGAGAAAGGCCTGGTGGCTCCACGAAGCCGTTGCGGGGGTCGTACAGATCGAGTTCAGGATCGCACGATATGGGATCGTTCTCATCGGTGACCGAAGGGTCGATGGCGTGGAGCAGGTAGTGCCCCTCACCTGCATGACCGGCGAGATACACCATCGCATCCGCACCGGGAAGCTCGAACTGGTTGAGGTCGAAGGGGTCGCCTGCCGCGGTGTGGGTGAGGCGCGCCCCGGAAGGAGCATGCGCTTGATGGAGGTAGAACGTGAACAGCGACGCGCCACCGCTGTTGCCGATGAGCACAACCTGTTCGTACCGTGCCCGGGCGGCGGAGACGGCGGCCGCCGCGTCGAGCAACACCTGTTCGTGAATCAACGTTGCATCGTTATTGAGCCAACGACTCGTGACGTTGAGCACGGCGATTCCCGCTTCGAGCAGGCCTGGTGTCACGTAGTGGTGCGAGAAGTTGGCCCGCGGGTGCATCAGCACCGCCACGGTGGACTCGCCACCGCGGGCGTAAAGCCACCCGTGCGCGATCGCATGGTCCTGAGTCTCGAGGACCAGCGCGGTGCAGTGCGTTCCCGAGGGCGGATCCCGGTGCCACTCCGCCACCAGGTATGGATTCTCGTAGCGACCGATCCGAGTGGCGGGTGCGCGTGGCATGAAGTGGCAGGCTAGGCGGCTGTGACGGACGCATCACCGCCGCTCGCCGGTCTGCGAGTACTCGAACTCGGTTCATTCATCGCGGGCCCGTTCGCGGCACAGCTGTTGGGTGACCTCGGGGCCGAGGTGATCAAGGTCGAGGCGCCGGGATCGGGTGACCCGATGCGCGGGTGGGGGGTAACGCTCGACGGTCGCTCGTTGTGGTGGCCGGCGATCGCACGCAACAAGCAATCGATCGCGATCGACCTTCGCAGCGACCGGGGCCGGGACTTGGTGCGGTCGCTCACCGGCCGCTGCGACGTGGTGATCGAGAACTTCAAGCCTGGGACCTTGGCGAAGTGGGGGCTTGGATACGACGCGCTGAGTGCCGTGAACCCGCGCCTGATTCTCACGCACGTGTCCGGTTTCGGTCAGGACGGGCCACGGGCCCACGAGCCAGGGTTCGGCGCCATCGGCGAAGCGATGGGTGGGATCCGTCATACCACCGGCGATCCGGATCGTCCGCCGGCGCGGGCCGGCATCTCCTTGGGCGATGCCCTGGCGGCGCTGTTCGCGGTGATCGGGACGTTGGCGGCCGTCAACGAACGGCATCGGTCCGGACTCGGCCAGGAAGTGGATGTGGCGATCTACGAAGCGGTGATGGCGCTCATGGAATCGACGGTTGCCGACTTTGAGCTCGGTGGAATCGTCCGTGGTCGCAGCGGCGGTTATCTGCCCGGCGTCGCACCGTCGAACGCGTATCCCACCGCGGATGGGCGTGACGTCGTGATCGCCGCGAATGCCGACGCGGTCTTCGCTCGCCTCACGGATGCGATGAATCGGCCGGAGTTGGCCGCGCCGTATGCCACGCATGCCGCACGTGCGGCCGGCCAGATCGCGCTTGATTCCGAGGTTGCCGCTTGGACGGTGACCCTCCCGGCCACCGCAGTGTTGCATCAGCTCGAGGCGCACTCGATCCCGGCTGGGCTTATCAACACCGCACCTGATATCGCGGCCGATTCACACGTTGCGGCGCGCGAGATGATCGTTCGCTTGGCGGCTGGTTTTGAGCGGGCGGTCCCGATGACGGGGATTGTTCCGAAGCTGTCGCGTACGCCGGGCGCCATCCGCACAGTCGGGCCCGCGCTGGGAGAACACACTGACGCGGTGCTCGTGGCGCTCCTCGATCTCGACACAGCGACGCTCGCCGCGCTCCACGCCGATGGCGTCATCGCCGGAGTGAGCGGTCAGACCGGGGCGGGCGTAGGCGAGTAGAGAGTGCCGGTGGGTGCGGCTTCGAGCTGAGGTGTTACCTCGCGCAGCAGTCGGAGAGCGTCGGTGCGGTCCGCGTCGGTTGCCACGACCGTCGTGGTGCAGAACTCCACCATGATCCCGTTCGGGTCGGTGGTGTAGATCGACGTGCACCAGCCGTGGTCGATCTCGTACACGTAGTGCCCGTGGTCCTGCCAACGTTGGCGAGCCACGGCCAGGGCGTCGATCGTCGGCGCGTTGAACGCGATGTGGTTCGTCCACTGCGGGAGTCCGAGCCCCTGCGAGATCGATGGCTCGAAGTCGCCGATCGTGGGATCGTGCAGATCCCAGAACGCGATCATTTCGCCGTTCCCGGTGTCGTAGAACACGTGGCGCGCCCAGCCGCCGGTGTCGGTCGGCGCGACGCTGGTGCGTTCGAGCGTGAACCCCATGGCCTCGGTATAGAAGGTGTGATTCGCTTCGAGGTCACGGGTGGCGATGGCGAGGTGATGAAAGCCCATCCTGGGATTCTCCCGGTTCCTGGCCGCTTGAGCAAGTACCCACCTCACATCTGCGGCGGCGTACCGTCGGGGGATGACCCCCAATCAGTTGGATCCCTTGGATGAGCGCACTGTCGATCCGGATCCGATCGCGCAGTTCTCTCGGTGGTACGACACCGCCGTGGCAGCAACGGATGGCCGTGCGGCGGCGATGACCGTGGCCACGGTGGACACCGATGGTCGACCCTCCTCGCGGGTCGTGCTGTTGCGAGGGATCGACGCTCGCGGTTTCGTCTTCTTCACCAACTACGAGAGCCGCAAGGGTGTGGAAGTGGGCGATCGCGCGCCAGTCGCGGCGCTGTTCTACTGGCCCCAGCTTGATGCCCAAGTCCGGATCGAGGGTTTCGCGACCCGCATTGCCGCGGCCGAGTCCGACACGTACTTCACTGGTCGGCCCCGCGGTCATCAGATCGGTGCGTGGGCGTCACGCCAAAGTGAAGTGGTCGCGGATCGAGCGACGCTCGAGGCCCAGGTAGAAACGGTCGAAGCCCGGTTCCCAGAAGTGGTCCCGCGGCCGCCGCACTGGGGTGGCTATCGCATTCACCCTGACCGCTTGGAGTTCTGGCGCAACCGAGATGATCGCGTGCACGACCGCGTTGCGTACAGGCTGACACCGGACGGCTGGACCATCCAACGCCTCAGCCCGTAGTGCCCACGTTCCCACCGGCGCGTTCCCACCGAACGCGTTCGAGAATCGCGATGTAGACCACGATCCGTCCGATGATGAGAAGCCAGACGAGAAGGGCGAACATCGCGCCGATCGTTCCGTAGACGTTCGACGAACGGCGAACCAGCGCGGGCACGACGAACGCGCCGACGACCCGCAAGATCTCGAACGCGATTCCACCGATGATCGCGGGCTTGACCATGGCCCGCCACGGGATCCGTCGGGCCGGAAGGGTGAGCGCGGTCCAGAAGCAGAACAGCGAGTTGGCGAGGACCCCGCCGATGACACCGAGTTCGATGCGGATGTTGGCCCTTTGCAACAGCACGGTGGTGGCGGCGGTGATCGCGAGGAAGATCAGCCCGCCGACGAGCCAAACCGCACCGAGGGCTCGCCCGCGAAAGGCTCCACCGCGAATGGACCACGCCGCGTCCCATGCCGCATTGACCGAAGCGCTGAGTCCGGTGCCGGTCCAGATCAGACCGAGCACGCCCACGACACTCGACGCAACCCGCCCCTCCCTCGCGGTCGTGAGGCTTTGCGTCAGCGTGTTTCCGAAGTCGCGTCCAAGCCCGAGTGCGTCCGCAACATCACGAGCCACGATCTTCGGGCTGCCACCGGCAAAGCCGACTGCCGCGATCGCGAGGAGGACGATCGGAAAGAGTGCCAAGAACGCGCGCATACTGATCGCGGCCGCGAGGTTCTCTCCCCGCTCGGAGGAGAAGCGTTCCTGAACGAGTGTTCCGGTTCGTAGTACAACGCGCCGCGCGTGATTGAGACGCTCACGAAGGGACATGGCGCGTATGGTGACACGGTGCGGGCCCGAGGATATTGATGAAGCCCAGTCGATGATGACCGGTCGATGAGGATCAATCGATGAACGGCTTGGCGGTCGCGCTGATGACGCTGGCTGGCCTCGCCGCGGCTGGCAATTGGATTTCCGTGGCCCGTCGGGTCCGGCTGGGCATCTACATCTTCAAACCGCTCACCCTGGTGCTGATGATCGGAGCCGCGGTCGCGCTGGACCCGTTGTCATCGACGGCTCGGACCTGGTTCGTGATCGCGCTGGTGCTCTCACTCGCGGGCGATGTGTTCCTGATGTTGCCGATCGACGCGTTTGTTCCGGGGCTCGCATCGTTTCTGCTGGGACACGTTGCTTATGTGGTGGGTCTGAACCAGGACACCGACGGACATTGGTTGTTCGCGATTCCCGTGGTGGTGGTGGCCACGATCTTGGGCACGCGACTCCTCCGCGGTATCCGCGCCAAGGGCCATCGCGAACTGGTGGCTCCGGTCGTTGCCTACGTGCTTACGATCCTTGTCATGGTGAGTAGCGCGGTCGCCAGCGGGAACGCGTTGGGTGCGGTCGGCGCGTTGTTCTTCATGACGTCAGATGCGCTGATTGGGGAAGACCGGTTCGTGCAGGCGCGTCCGGGGCAACCCATCGCGATCATCGTGACGTATCACGTCGCGCAGGCACTCTTAGTGGTGTCACTCACGACCTGATCGCGAGTTCGAGGCGGGCGAGATCCTTCGCGAGTGAAGACGTCATTGCTCGACGCATCAGGAATGACGGTACCCATCCGAACATCACCGATGTAAGCAGCTTCTTACAGAAAAGTCCTGTGTGCAAGCCGACCAGGAACGGAGCTTCGAAATGAACTGCTCCTTCGCGATGCCGGTATCGTGCGCGGCGTGCGCCGCTCGATCGACGACTCCCTGGACGATCATCCTGCCGATGATGAGTTCCCGCCCATCTCATGGATGGTCGGATTGAGTGACGACCCCGGCGCGTCCGATGACGGCGAACCGCGCGTGAGCCTGACCTTGGAGGAGCGCGGCGGTGCGGGCTACGGCCTTGTGGCCCATCTCGCACCCAGTACCGCCCGCCGAATGCGTGCCGCGATTGCCGCGGCGCTCAGAGAGGTGGGCGAAGAACCGTAAGTCCTGCGTCGGTTCGGACGTCGGTGGCCGGGGGCGTGGCACGAACCCCGCTCGCCCTCTTACAGGAGCAGTGGGGCGCGGCTGGCGGTGCTGGCGAGCTGGCCGTTGGCGGTTGCTGAACCGTTGGCCTCGATGTGGTCCACGAGCTGAGCCACCGAGATGATCGCGATGCGGTGCTCCTCGGCGAATAGTTGCAGGAAGGGCAAGCGAGCGGGGGAACCATCGTCGTGCAACACCTCGCAAATCACCGCGACGGGCGAAAGACCCGCGAGGCGCGCGAGGTCAACCGCGGCTTCGGTATGGCCTCGGCGCTCGAGGACGCCGCGACTACGGGCTCGCAGCGGAAACACGTGACCGGGTCGGAGAAACTCCTCCGGAGTGGCGTTTGGGTCCAGGAACCGCCGGACTGTGTGTGCTCGATCCGCCGCACCGATGCCGCTGCCCGCGTCAACGTGATCGATGGAGACGGCGAACGGGGTGTCGTTGCCGGCAACATCCGGTGGCACCATCGGGGGAATCTCCAGGCGATCCAGATAGCTCGGATGCGTGGGCATACACACAAGTCCGCGAGCCCAGCGCAACATGAAGTTGATCGCTTCGGGCGTGATGCACTCGGCGGCCATGGTGAGGTCGCCTTCGTTCTCGCGGTCCTCGTCGTCGGCAACGAGCACCATCTCGCCCCGGCGAATGCGGCGTAGGGCTTCGTCGATCGTTGCGAAGTTCATTGGATGGCCTCCCGGGTCGGGCTGGTTTGCGATGAAGCGCGCGGCAGGGTGACGACCATTCGACAACCGTGCGGCTCGCGAGGTTCGGGGTGGATGTCGCCGCCGTGCAGGTCGACAATCCAGCGGGCGATGGCCAGGCCGAGCCCGGCGCCACCATCAGAGGATGCCCGTGCCGTATCGGCACGGTAGAAGCGCTCGAAGACGCGCTGCGCGTCGACGGCCGCGATGCCCGGTCCTTCGTCGAGCACTTCGATGGTGACACCGGTGCTGCTGCGATGGGCCCGAACCTGGACGGATGCGCCGCGCGGCGAGTGGCGGACCGCGTTCTCGAGCAGGTTGGCCACCACCTGGTGCACCCGTTCAGGGTCGCCGTCGGCCGCGAGGTCGTGATCGTCGACGCTCATCTCGATCGCAATGCCGGCGTCGTTCAGTTGTTGTTCCCGCACCGCGTGGGCGAGCACGGGTTCGACTGCGAACGCGTGGCGGTCGAGCGGAACCGTGCCTGCTTCGAGACGGGAAAGGTCGAGGAGCTGCGCCACGAGCCGGCCTAGGCGCTCTACCTGATTGAGCATGGTCTGAAGCGTCTTGGGGTCCGCGGCGGCAACTCCGTCAACGAGGTTCTCGAGCGTGGCCTGGAGCGCGGTGAGAGGTGTGCGGAGCTCGTGACTCACGTTGGCCACGAGATCGCGGCGAACCCGGTCGGTCTCGGCGAGTTCACCCGCCATCTGATTGAACGCATTTGCGAGGCGACCAACTTCGTCGTGAGACGTTGCGGTGATGCGTTGGGTGTAGTCGCCCTTGGCCATCGCTTGTGTTGCCGCGGCCATCTCGCGCAGTGGTGACGTCATGCCGCGCGCCAACCGGCTGACGAGAAGGAGTGCAAAGGCCGCGGCGATGATTCCGGCCAGGCTGGGCCAGACATGCAGGATGCGAACCCCGAACCAGAACACGAAGACCGTGATGCTCACCGCACCCACGATGAGGGTCGCGAGCTTCACCTTGATAGATGTGAGCGCGTCGAGCGGACGGTCGGGGACGTGAGGAACTTGACGCATGCGTCTCACGCGGGCTCTTCGGCCACGGGATCGGCCAACGCGTCGCCGAACGCGTAGCCCACGCCGTGGACGGTTCGGATGACGTCGTTGCCGAGCTTGCGACGCACTGCACGAACATGGGAGTCGACGGTCCGAACGCCCGACGCGATGTCGTATCCCCACACCTGTTCCAGAAGATCTTCACGGGTAAAGACCACCCCGGGAGTTTCGGCGAGGAAGAGGACCAGATCGAACTCGGTAGGTGTGAGGTGCACCTGTTCGCCGGTGTGATGCACGCGGCGGGTGGTGGGGTCGATCGCGATCGCACCCACTGTGAGGGTTGCGCGCAGCTTGGCGGAGCCGGCGTCGCCGTCGGCGCGGGATCGTTCGACCCGGCGGAGCAACGCGTGAATGCGAGCGACGAGTTCCCGGCTGCTGAACGGCTTGGTCATGTAGTCATCCGCGCCCACGCTCAGACCCACGAGGAGATCACGTTCGGAGTCACGGGCGGTGAGCATCAAGACGGGAACGGGACGTTCGGCCTGGATCCGTTCGCAGACCTCGAGCCCGTCGAGGCCGGGCAGCATGAGGTCGAGGATCACGAGATCGGGGCGAAGTTCCTGGCAGCGGCGCACGCCGTCAGGACCGTCGGCCGCGATCTCCACGAGGTAACCCTCGGAGCGGAGCCGGGCGGCCACCGCATCGGCGATGGGGGCTTCGTCCTCCACCACGAGGATCGTTCGCGCGGAGGGCGCGAAGACGGTGGTCGAAGGCACCTACCAAGGATACGAATGAGCAGGTGAGAGTGTGGGCCTCGGACTGTGGAGATTGTGTGGAGATGAGCCCGTAACCTGGAGAAATGACTGATTCTGTGGATCCCACCACCCTGACCGATGACGACTGGCGCGCGCGCTTGAGTCCCGATCAGTTCGCCGTGTTGCGCCGAGCGGCCACCGAAGGCGCCTTCACCGGTGAGTACAACGACATCGAAGATCCCGGGACCTATCGCTGCGCAGGGTGTCAGGCCGAGCTGTTTTCTTCCGACACGAAGTTCCATTCCGGCAGCGGCTGGCCGTCGTTCTGGGCCGCGGCTAAAGAAGGGGCGATCGAGGAACGCACCGATACGGCCCACGGCATGGTCCGGACCGAGATCCTGTGTGCTCGCTGTGGTGGTCACCTGGGTCACGTGTTCCCCGACGGACCGGGACCGACCGGCCTTCGCTACTGCGTGAACTCCCTCGCACTCGACCTTGATCCCGCGGATTCGTCGCGGGCTGATTCGTCGCGGGCTGATTCGTAGCGGGCGAGGTCGTCTCGGACCCAGGTTTGGAAAGCGTGGACACCGTTCTCGTGACGCGGGCTGAGCCGACCGAATCCGTAGATGCCCGATTCGAGATTCCGTTGGACCCGTTCGCAGATACGGCGGTCTTCTTGGAGCACCTCAATGCCGAGCCGTTCGATCTCCGCGTTCGTCGTGGCGGCAACGGGTGAGGTGTCGGTGAAGAAGAAGTCGTAGATCACGCGCGTTCGGCGTGGGCCGTCGGGCAACCAGCGCTCCACGTTCATCCCCTCGGGGTAGAGGTTGAGGCCCAAGTTCGGATACCGCCAAAGCCACGCCCCGGCCGTGACCGCCCCGTCGCGGGTTGGCGCGGTGTGCTCGACCCAGCGGTCATGAACTGCTACCTGGTATGCGCGAGCATCGATCTGGAGGTTGAGCTCCGCGTGTACGAAGGGAACGTGGTACCCCTCACCGTAGTTGTCGGTGTACGTCTTCCAGTTGGCGTCGACGATGTGCGTCACGCGATGGCTGTAGGTCAACGATTCGATTGGTTGGTCGGTGCTGCGACCGACGAGTCCACCGAGCGACTCCACGAGGGTGGGCCCACCGCGAGTGATGCGAACAAAGATGAGGCCGCGCCATTCGTCGACGTCGAGTGGGAGCAGACCAAAGTCGTTGGGGTCGAAGTCCGCCGCTGCTCCAAAGTCGCGGGCATTCGCCAGGCTGCCGTCGAGTGCGTAACGCCAGCCGTGGTATCCACAGACGATGGCCGCGCAGTGTCCGCCATCGTCGGTCACCAGTGGTCCGGCGCGGTGGCGGCATACGTTGTGGAACGAGCGGAGTGAGCCGTCGTCATCGAGCAGCACGACGATCTGCCATCCCGCGATCTCATGGGTGACGTAGTCGCCCGGTTCGGTCAGCTGGGCTCGGAATCCGGCGAGTTGCCAGGTGGTGGCGAAGATCGCGCGGCGTTCCTGCTCATACCAATCGTCGTCGCGATACGCCGAGGCGGGCAGCGTGGTCGCGCGGTCGAGCCCGGGCAGGTCCGTCATGGAGCCGATCGTAGGACCCCGAGCACCGAAACAGCTTGTGGGTCACCGGTCGTCGGGCGGTCATCGGCGGCGCGGACCATCGCCAGGGTGAGGGCGCGACGGTTTTGCGGTGCAGTTGGACCAGTGCTGCGCCCGGCCGTGCGGGTGTGCGATCTCCATCGGCCTACCTTTGCAGCTATGAAGATCACCGAGGTCGAAGTACCCGATGGTCACGAGCAGGTGGTGCGTGTCGTCGATGCCGATGCGGGCATCCGGGCCGTGATCGCTATTCATTCCACCGCGCTCGGGCCGGCGCTCGGTGGAATCCGGTTCTGGGACTACTCCGATGACGATGCGCTGATCGCGGATGCGCTCCGGCTTGCCGAAGCGATGTCGCTCAAGGCCTCGGTTGCGGGGTTGCCGCTCGGCGGCGGCAAGGCGGTCGTTCAGTGGGACGACCCAACGGCCATGCGTTCGCCCGCCCAGCTCGAGGTGCTCGGGCGCGCGATCGATGAGCTGGGTGGGCGCTACCTGGCCGCCGAAGACGTGGGCGCGACCACCGCCGACATGGATGGCATCGCCGAGTTCACGCCATGGGTGACCGGCGTGAGTGCGGCGTTGGGCGGATCAGGGGACCCATCGCCGATTACTGCCTTTGGCGTGTGGGCCGGAATGCGCGCCGCCGCGCAGCACCGATGGGGGAACACGTCGCTCGCCGATCGCCACGTGATGATTCAAGGCGCCGGAAAGGTCGGATCGAGTCTGGCCCGTTCGCTCGTCGCGGACGGCGCGCGGGTGTCGATCTGCGATCTCGACCCGGCCCGGGCGCAGGCCGTCGGCAACGAACTAGGAGTCGCGGTGCTGGCACCCGACGCGGCACTGAGCGCCGAGTGCGATGTGCTCGCGCCGTGCGCGCTCGGCGCGGTCGTGACCGAGACCACGATTGAGGCTCTCCGGTGCGAGGTGATCTGTGGCGGCGCCAACAATCAACTCGAATCAGAAGCGATGGACGACGCGCTTGCCGTTCGCGGGATTCTCTACGCACCTGACTTCGTGGTCAACGGCGGTGGAATCCTGAATATCGCGGAAGAGTTCGGCGGATATTCGCGTGATCACGCGATCGCGTCGACTGCCCGAATCGAGGACACGGCGGCCACGGTGTTCGCGCTCGGACGGGAATGGTCGGTCCCGCCGGGTCGAGCCGCCGAGCGCATAGCCCGTGAACGCATCGCGGGCCATCCGTTTGGTTCCGGACGCTGGGAGCCCGGCGACGCCGCGGCGTGGACGTATGGCCGCCCGCTCACGAACCTGCGCCCTCGCTAGACCCGCCGTCGTAGTCTCGGGGCGTGCTCGACACCGATGCGATCGTGGACCGTTGTGTGCAGGCGATCGGCGAGCACACGCCGCAGCTTGCGGTGCGTGATGCACTCGCTGAACTGGTGCGCGACCCGAACGCGCTCCGCGCCGCAATCGGGCCGATCACTGAGGGGGGAATCGTGGTACTGCACCGCGCCTCCGACCTCACGGTCCTCCATCTTGCGTGGACTCCGGGCATGAGATTGAACCCGCACGAGCACGCGATGTTCGCGGTCGTCGGGATGTACGGCGGGCAGGAGGACAATGCATTCTTCCGCCGCGGCGATCACGGGTTGGAACCGAGCGGCGGGCGCGAGCTCGTCGCGGGCGAGGTGCTGGTGATGGGTCACGATGCGATCCACGCCGTGGCCAATCCGAGACGTGAATACGCAGTCGCGTTGCACGTATACGGCGGCGATTTCTTCGACGCCCAGCGCTCGGAGTGGGATGCCGAAAGCCTGGAGGAGCGACCGCGCGATATGAACGGCACGCTCCGGCTCTTCGCGGAGGCCAACGCGGCCTGGGCGCTGGAGGCTTAGCTCGAAGCGGACTGGGCGCGTAACCTGCGCGCTTATGGGTTCACATCTTGCCGACGTTTGGTTTCAGGTCACCGACCTCGCGGTGGTGTCAGGTTCAGGATGCACGGTGACCACGGCCGACGGCACCGAGTATCTCGACTTCACCAGCGGAATCGCGGTCACGAGCACCGGGCACTGCCATCCCGCGGTGGTCTCGGCGATCCAGGAGCAAGCCGCGCGTTTCATCCACGCGCAGGTCAACTGCTATCGACACCCGCTGCTCGAGCAACTCGCGGAACGCTTGGCCGGTATCTCGCCGAGTGGGATCGATACGTTCTTCTTTGCCAACTCCGGGGCGGAGGCCACCGAGGCCGCGGTGAAGCTCGCGAAGCACGCCACCGGACGACCGAACATCATTGTGTTCCAGGGCTCGTTCCATGGTCGGTCGCATCTGACCATGGCGATGACCACGTCGAAGACGGGCTACCGCGCCGGATACCAGCCGCTGCCAAGTGGCATCTTCGTGGCGCCGTTTCCGTATGCGTTCCGCGACGGCATCAGTGACGACGAGGCAACCTCTCGCGCGTTGGTGGCCTTCGATCTTCTCCTTGCGTCGCAGACCGCGCCGGGCGAAACGGCGGCCATTGTGATGGAACCGGTGTTGGGGGAGGGAGGGTATGTGCCCGCGCCCGCCGGGTTCGCGCTGGGCATCAAAGCGCGCTGTGTCGAGCACGGAATCCTGTACGTGGCCGACGAGGTGCAGTCGGGATTCGGCCGCTCCGGTTCGATGTTTGCGATCGATGCCATGGGCGTGGTCCCGGACATTGTCGTGATGGCCAAAGGCATCGCCTCGGGGTTTCCGATCTCCGCGATCGGCGCGTCGGCCGCGATCATGAACCGCTGGCCGGTGGGGGCGCACGGTGGAACGTATGGCGGCAACCCGATCGGCTGTGCCGCGGCGCTGGCGACGATCGACGTGCTCACCGCACCGGGCTTCATGGAGAACGTCAACGCCCGGGGTGAGCAGTTGCGGGCCGGTCTCAGGGCGCTGGCTCGCACCCATTCCGCGATCGGTGATGTCCGGGGCCCCGGGCTGATGGTGGGGTGTGAACTCATGACCGTCGAGGGCACGCCCGACGCGGCGCGGGTCGCCGCCATCGGGGCGCACTGCCGCGAGCAGGGCCGTTTGCTCCTGATAAATGCCGGGACCGCAGGCAACGTGTTGCGGTGGATGCCTCCGCTGGTGGTCACCGAGCCTGAGATCGATCGCGCCCTGGCGGCCTTCGAAGCCGCGCTCGTCGCGACGGCCTGACGTCCCCGACCACAACCATCCACGCCGGCGCTTGTCGGATTGTGTGCGCTCAGCGCTACCTGCTCGACAAACGCTGCGGGTTATGGGCGGCGGGAGACGGCGCGGCGGACGCGGTCGCGCGTGGTGGAGCGGTCGCTGACGATCTGCTCCACCACCTTGAGCCCGGGAATACCGGTCACGCCGCCGCCGCCGTGGGTTGCGCTCGACGCTTGGTACAAGCCCGCGATCGGCGTTCGGTAGTCGGCATAGCCCGGCGCGGGACGCATGTGGAACAGCTGGGACGGTGAGAGTTCGCCGTGGAAGATGTTCCCGCCGACCAATCCGTATGTGTGTTCCATGTCGTACGGGCCGATGACCTGGCGGTGCAGGATCGAACTGGTGAACCCGGGTGCGACCGCTTCGACTTGCGCGATCAGCCGGTCGGCGTAGGCGTCGAGTTCGTCGTACCGCGGCTCTGCGGACCACGCGCAGGGTACCCATTGGGTGAACATCGACATCACGTGCTTGCCATCGGGCGCCAGTGTTTTGTCAAAGACCGACGGGATGCAGATGTCGGCGAACGGTGCGGCTGCGGGTCGCCCGGCGACCGCGTCCTGAAATGCGTTCTCCACGTGATCGAGGCTGGGGGCAATCACGATCGTGCCGCCATGGACGTCAGGGTCGAACCCGGGAGCAGCGCTGAACTCGGGAAGTCGGTCGAGCGCGAGGTTCACCTTCACAGTTCCGCTGCGCGTCTTCCATCGTTTGATGTCGTCCACGAACTGGTCCGGGAGTTCCGATGGGTCGAGCTGCTGAAGAAACGTGATCTGGGGATGGGTCGCGGCAATCACGCAGCTGGCGCGGATCTCTTCGCCGGTGGCGGTGACCACGCCGCGCGCTTCACCGTTGCGAACGAGAATGCGAGCGACGTCGACGTTCGTGCGGACGGTCGCGCCGAACGAGAGCGCGGCATCGCGCAGGGCTCCAGTGACGGCACCCATGCCCCCCTCGGGGAATCCCCACGCGCCGAGCTGTCCGCCGCCGACCTCACCGATCTTGTGGTGGGCCATCACGTATGCAGTGCCCGCTGATCGCGGCCCAGCCCACGTACCGATGACACCGCTCACCGAGAGCACGCCGCGCATCGCGTCGGACTCGAATCGCTCCTCCACGAGATCGGCGATGCTCATGGTGAAGAGGCGCGTGATGTCGGCGATGGCACGTTGGTCCCAATCCCTCGCCAGCCAGCCAAACTTTCCCTGGGCCACGAGATCCGACGGGCGATGCGACCCGAGCCGGGGCGGGGTTTCGGTCAGCAGCGGAGCGAGCACCTCGGCCAGCCCGCCGAGCCACATTTCCCATTGCTCGTACGCGTCGGCGTCGCGCGCCGAGAATCGCGCGATCGCGGAATGACGGGCGGCCGGGTCGTTGGGGAGTCGCAGTGCTGGGCCGTCGGGCCGGGGCGCAAAGTACGGACCTTGGGGATGGATTCTGTAGCCGTGCCTCGCGAGTTCGAGTTCTCGCAGGATCGTCGGTGGCATCAGGCTGACCACATACGACAAGGCGGTCATCTTGAAGTCGGGACCCCAAGGCTGTTCCGTGATTGCCGCGCCACCCACAACGTCACGACGTTCGAGCACCGTGACCTGGGCGCCGCGTTTGGCCAGTAATCCCGCGGCGACGAGGCCGTTGTGGCCGCCCCCGATGACGACGACATCGAGCGGATCCCTGGGCACGCGGCGAGGGTAGCGGGAACGGACGTCGGTCAGCTCAAGAGTGCGACGAGGCGCGCGATGCGCCGACGGGCGATCGCGAGCTCGAGGATGGTGCCGTCGGCGAACTCGATGGGCAGCACGCTGAACGAGGCGGGAATCCGTAGCCGTTCACGCGGCGTGAGTCGGCGTTCCCGATCGATGCGGACGCAACGGAAGGGGATCCGCACACCCTCGCCCGGCCACGCGATGCGCCGCCACAGAAGCTCGTGGACTTCCGGTCCGGCGTAGCCCGCTCGAAACGTTGGTCCGAGCCCGACCATGTCTCCGTGGGTGACGCGGAGTGAGCATTCGAATCCACCCGGTCGGTCGAGTCGTAAGTAGAGGTGCCGGCCCCCGATCGCGCTGCCAACCAGGCCGATGACGGCGATCGCGGCGACGATCAGGGCGGCCATCGGTGCGGCTTTAGACCTGGAGCGCTTGCTGGGCACGAGCGATGAGCTCTTGGAGCACCAGACCTCGTGCCGCATCACAGGGATGGGCGTCGCCCGTGCGTGCGACATGCGCGAACTCGGCGCGCATCCGCGCGAACGAGTCGGCGCGCGCGGCCGAACGCGCGTCGACGAACAGCGATCGATCGCGACCGTAGATCTCGATCTCCGTGCGACTCGGTTCGATCGCACTTGCGCACGACAACGTGACCTCGCTGCATGCGCCGGACTCGTGGGTGAGGAGCAGACCGACCCAGCTGCGGGGATCACCGTGACCCTGGATCTCCCTGACCGGACCGAGCGCCGCCTCCACGAGATCGAGGATGTGAGGCCCAACATCGAGGAGTGCTCCAAGCTCGAGCCGCCAGCCACCCGCGAAGGCACCGCCCAGGAACGCGCCGGAGATGAAGCACGCACGACCACCGGTGGGCTGCATGGTCGCGGCCTCGGCGAGGAACTCGCGGACCACATCGGCGAAGCGGTAGGTGAGGAGCATCACGGACCCCACCTGGTTGGCGGCGACGGCCTCGGCGATGCGCCGGGCGCCGTCAACGTCGACTCCGAGTGGCTTCTCGAGGAGGAGTGCCTTGCCGGCGTTGGCGGCGCGGACCGCGAGGCCGGGCTGAGCTGCCGGGACGACGGCCAGCGCGACTGCATCCACCTGCTCCAACATCGCATCGAACGATGCGAACGCCGCGACGTGCATCTCAACGGCGAGCGCGGACGCGTGCTCCGGGGTGCGGGACCACACCCCAACCAGTTCGGTTTCGGGGCCGGCAGCGAGGAGCGGCGCGTGGACGATGCGCGCCCACGGACCCGCGCCGGCGAGACCCACCCGCACCGGCGTGGTCATGCGAGGTCCCGTGTGGCGCGCGCCACGCCGGCGCGGCTGTGTGATGCCGTGATCTCGATGGTCGCACCACGGGGACCGCGCACAACCCACTCCGCGAACGCCCGGTCGGTGCTCGGGTCAAAGACTCCATCGTGGGCCGCCATCATCGTGCGAGCGCGGGCCCGGCCGGGGAGCTGGGTGAGTTCAATGGTGGCGCGACCGCTCACCAGCTCAACGGACTCATCGACCGAAATTGTGACCTCCACCGGCCGGACCGCCTTGCGTTCGATCGCCTTTTTCGTCACGTTGGTTGGCAGCCAACCGATGTTCTTCACGACCGCTCGTACGAGGTACGCGCCGTCGGCCAGCAGGGTGGTGTGGACATCGTGGATTGCGAGTTCCGGGAGCGCGAGAGCTTGGGCGACGGCCCAAGTGCTGTGCGGAGCGATCTCGGCCTCCATCAGCGCCGCGGGCGGATTGCTCCAGGTGCGGAACGTGTCCCAGCCGCCCAGCTCCACCGGCCCGAGCTGCGGATGCTCAAACGCGTACCAGTCCACGAAGCCCGCGCCATCCAAGACGTCGTCATTCCACGCGAGGAGGGCGAGATCATCCGCGACCGGATGCTCGTCGTACCACTCGATGTACTTGTGCTCGATCCCCGCGGCGCGCAGTGGGCTCCAGAACTCCGTGGTCCAGCCGAACACGCCGAGGTAGTCGTACGCCCACTCATCGCCGCAACCGGTGATCGAAGTCTTGGGGTCGTACTTGAACTCGTGGAACACCGACGCGGTCTCGTAGCCGGTAATTTCGGTGGCGCGCCGACCCATGGTCTTGTACATGACGAGGTCTGCGGTGGGGAAGTGATCATCCGCGTGTCCGCCGTACGGGCGCAGGATGACTCCGGCGAAGGTGTGGTGGGCGAAGTAGACCCCGATGTTCGGCCGCGCGCCGACCGCCTCCACGACGGCGCGCACCTCGGGCTCCGAGGTTGGGAACTCGCCTGCACCGCGTTGGCTCCCCTCCGGGAGCCAATCCTGGGGGAAGTTGCGGTTGAAGTCGAGGCCATGCAACGACCGAGCGATCGGGACTCGGTCGGCATCGAACTCGTGGACGAGACCTTCGGGGAGCAGGCGGTAGAACGGACCGTCGGTCACGTCGTCGAACGGTCGAGCGATCATCAGCCGCGGTTCGTCGGGGTGGATGATCCACGCGCCGTCGGGATCCTGCACCCGCATCCAGAGGACACGGCCGTCACCGTCGGCGTCGCGCTCGACGAGCCCGGGCTGTTGATCGGGCCGCGGGTACGCGCGAGTGGAGGAGCGCAGATAGATCGGATCATCCGCGAGGGCGAGTTCCACCCCATCGGGATTGACACGTGGCATCACATAGAACGTGCGGGTATCGAGAGCTCGGGTCACGGCGGCATCGGTGCCGTACCGGGTGGTCAAGTGATGGAGGAGGTGGAGGGCCGCGGTCGACGCGGTGACCTCGGTGGCATGGATGTTCGCTTCCACGAACACTGCCGGCTTCTCATGATGCGGTCCGGTCGCGGTGTTCGTGACGGTCGCGAGCCAGATGGGCCGACCTTCGTGCGATGTTCCCGCGTGCTCGAGGCTCATGAGCTCGGGCGCGGCCGCGGCGAGTGATTCCAAGGCCGCGCTCAACTCGGCGTAGGTATGGAGGTGATCGAACCGAGGGGCAGCCATGACCGGCGAGACTATGCGCCGAGCACCACCGCGGCATCGAGATCGGCGGCGATCGAGACCTTCGAATGAAGGTCGGGTGATGTTCGACTCACCGCGGTCAACGGTCCGAATGCGGTGTCGATCTCGCTCACGAAGTGGTCGCCGCGAAACCATGTGGCGCGTACGGTCCCATCGACGGGACCGGCGCGGTCGATGCGCAGATCGACGGGCCGGAACCCGACCCACGCCTGCCGTTGCGTCGCGTCGGGCGCCGGGATGGGTCCCCATGGCGTGATGACGGTGCTCCCCTCGATGGACCCGTGGATGGTGAAGGTCCACTCACTCGCCACGCCGAGGAAGCGCGCCGCGGTGATCGATCCCGGATTACGCCAGACGTCCCGGGCGTTGCCGGCGCGTTCAACGTGGCCTCGGTCCAAGATCACCACCGAGTCGGCCAGGGTGAATGCCTCGTCGAGGTCGTGGGTTACGAGCAGCGTGGGGGTCGCGCTGGCGCGGATGATGCGGTGGAGTTCTGTTGCGAGTTGCTGCCGGCGTTCACGGTCGACCGACGCGAGGGGCTCATCGAGCATGAGGAGCCGCGGCGCAGGTGCGAGCGCGCGGGCGAGGGCCACGCGTTGTTGCTCACCCCCAGAGAGTTGATCGACGCTGCGGTGCTCGTATCCGGAGAGTCCCACGAGCGCGAGCATCTCCACGGATCGTGCGATCTGACGATTGCGGCTCTCGTTGCGCATCCGGAGCCCGAAGTTCACATTGCCGAGCACGTCCCGGTGACCGAAGAGCGCGTGGTCTTGGAACATCAAACCAAAGTCACGGCGATGGGCCGCAACATTGGTGACGTCGAGGTCGTTCCAACGCACGGTGCCTGAGCTGATCGGTTCGAGGCCGGCGATCGCCCGGAGCAAACTGGTCTTCCCGCTCCCGCTCGGCCCGAGGACTGCCACGATCTCGCCGTCGAGCACGGTGAGGTCAACCCCGTCGACTGCGATCGTCGATCCGTACCGAACCGAAACGTTCCCGACGGTGAGCATCAGAGGACACTTCCCGTGCGGCCCACGCGATGAAATCGTTCGCCCGCCAGGGCGATGAGTCCAGTGATCGCCATGAGGATGGTCGCGAGGGCCATGGCCTGGTCCACGTTGGTCGCGCCGGGGTGGCTCAGAAACCGGAAGATCGCGACAGGGACGGTTGTGGTTTCGGGGCGGACGATGAAGAGGGTCGCGCCGAACTCGCCCAAGGAGATAGCGAACGCGAACCCGGCGGCGACTCCTGCAGCACGAGCAACCACGCGCAGATCGATCTCTCGCCATACCTGTGTGGGTCGGGCGCCGAGGAGCGCGGCTGCCTCGCGTTGGTGGGGGTCGATGGCGCGCAAAGCCGGGACGGTGGCGCGAACCACAAAGGGAAGAGCTACGAGCGCATGCGCGATGGGAATAATCCACCAGGACGTGCGGAGGTCGAGGGGAGGAGTGTCGAACACGATGAGAAACCCGAAACCCACGGTCACCGCGGATACTCCGAGAGGCAAGACCACGAACAGTTCGGCAAAACGCGCACTTCGGCTCCGCTGCCCGGGCCGGGTGACCGAGGTGGCCAGCGCCAGGCCGAGTACCACGGCGATCGCGGTAGCCGCGGTGGCGACTTCCAGTGATGTTCCAAGCGCGTGCAGACTGGAACTCGCGGCACCGAGCGGGGTTTCGCTGAGGTGGCGGTAGCCGGCCGCGTCGTGCGCGAATGATCGCCGGACCAGGTCGAGGAGCGGGATCCCCACGAGTACTAGCGCCGGGCTCAATGCGATGGCGACGACGAGTCGCTCGCGCCCGGCTCGGGGTGGGTGACGGAACTGCGAACCGATGATCTGACGGCGAGCGTGTCCGGTGGCTCTCCCGGCAATGAGCAGCGCGGCCACGACCGCGACGAGTTGGAGGATCGAGAGTGCCGCCGCGGTCCGTAGGTCGAGAAGTTGCGCAGTCTGGCGGTAGATCTCGGTCTCGAGGGTCGCGAACCGGGGACCGCCGAGCACGAGGATCACGCCGAAGGACGTGAAGCAGAAGAGGTAGACGATCGAAGATGCGGCCACGATCGCGGGACGGAGCGCGGGGAGCGTGATCCACGTCAACGTCCGGACGGGTCCGGCCCCGAGGGTGCGGGCAGCGTCTGCTTCCCGCCGATCGAGGCTGACCCACGATGCCCCAACCACCCGCACCACGATCGCGACGTTGAAGAATGCGTGAGCCACAACGATCGCGAGCAGTGACCCTTGGATTCCGAGCCCGCGAAATGCCGTGGCGACTACCACGGTCGGCAGGACGAATGGCATCGTCAGGGCTGCCACGATGAGGCCTCGACCACGGAATCGGAACCGGCTCAGCGCCGCGGTGGCCGGGAGGGCGATGGCCAGCGTCACCAGGGTGGACAGCGCGGCTTGCCAGATGGTGAAGAGCACGACCCCGCGCAAGCTGGGATCTCTGAGCACCTCGGTGATCGGGGAGAGGTCGATGGTGCCATGCGCGCTGAGACCACGACCCAGGATCGCGCCGACCGGCCAGAGGAAGAACACGCCGAGAAACACCAGCGGCGCGCCCACCAACAGCGCGCGACCGACCCGCCGGTAGATGCGCGGTGCGACGATCATCGGAGGATGTGCGCGGTCCACTGTTTGATCCACGCTTCGCGGTCGCGACCGATCTGGTTGGCGGGGATGGTGAACGGATCCGCCGGAACCGTGCCGAACTTGGTGAACGCCGGCGGGAGCGGAGTGCCCGCGACGGCCGGGTTCACGAACATCGTGAGGGGCAGGTCGCGCTGGAAGCGTTGGCTGAGCATGAAGTCGATCAGCCGGCGGGCTCCGTCCGGGTGGGTTGCGCCGCGCAGCACGCCGGCGAACTCGACCTGGCGGAAGCAGGTGCGGTCAAGGGACACCGTCGGTGCATCGGCGGTTGGCGGATCCGCAAAGAAGACCTCGGCGGGCGGACTGGACGCGTAGCTCACGACGAGAGGACGGTCACCGGTACTGCCGGCCGCGCCGGAGAACTCACCAGTGTACGCCTGCTCCCACCCGTCGACGGCCTTCACACCATTGGCCCGCAGGCGGTCCCAATAGTCCAGCCAGCCGTCGCCGAACTGCGCCACAGTCGCGGCGACGAATGCGAGACCGGGCGATGAAGTCGCGGGATTCTCCACCACGAGGAGGTCCTTGTACTCCGGCGCGGTGAGGTCATCGAGGGTGCGCGGGATCGCGATGTTGTGGGTCGCGAACCACTTCCGATCGGCATTGACGCACACGTCACCGAAGTCGATCGGGGTGACGTGACTGGTGGGGTCGAGTCGCAGGCGGCGCGGCACACGGTCGAGTTCGCGCGCCCGGTACGGAGTGAAGACGTGAGCATCGAGGGCGCGTGTGAGGAACGTGTTGTCGACACCGAAGAACGCATCACCGAGCGGCGCGTCCTTCGTGAGGATCGCCTGGTTGAGCGCCGCGCCCGCGTCGCCGTTCTTGAGGACGCGCACCTTCCATCCGGTCTGGCGGGTGAACGCCTGGAAGACCGACTTCGATACCGCGAAGGAGTCGTGGGCGACGAGGGTGACGGTCTTGGACCCGCGGCCGCCCGTGGCCCCGATCTCGGAGCCGCACGCGCCAACGGTGAGGAGCGCGACTGCGGTGATGAGGCTCAAGCTTCGGGCGTGCATCTAGCGGCCTCCGGTGGGTTGGATCACGAGCAACGTTCCAGTACCTACGGTGACGGACGCGGGGCTTCGGACGATTTCGTTGCTCACGCCCCGGGACGCGGTGGGCGCGAGGTCGTCGCCGGTCAGCGCCCAGCGGAGCCCGATGGTGGTGATCCCTCCGGCCACCCCGCCCACCGCGAGGAGGGTCACCAGGCTGTTGATGGTTCCCTCGATCGCCGCGTGGTCTCGCACGACCGTCAGGCGCGCCGTTCCGAGGAAGGCCTCGATGCGCATGCCCGCCCACGTCGGGTCGGCGAGGAGCGCGACGTTGGCCAGCGCGTGGTCGAGGCGGCCGCCGCCTCCACCGATCACCGTGACATCCGTGGCGCCGCTCTCGCGTGCCACGAGCAGTGCGAGTTCCAGGTCGGTCGCGTCTTTGTCGGTGGGATGACGCTCGATTCTGGCGCCCGCTCGGTTGGCACGATCGAGCTGCTTCGAATCCACGGAATCGAAGTCGCCGACGACCACGTTCGGCGTCAGTCCGAGTGCGTACACGTGCGCGAGCCCTGAGTCCGCCGCGATGATGAGTGAATCGGCTGGCAGCGCGGCGTGCCACATCTCGTCGAGGGGATCACCGCCCGCAGCCACGATGGCGTGCATGCTCGTCCTCAGGGTCAGTGGACTCACCGACGCGTACGGAAGGCTGCGAAGACTCCCTGCGCCGGCATGATCCGGATCAGGTGGTGACGGTCGAGGGCTGCGTGCCCGCCTCTCAGCCCGGCGCACCGGACTCCCGCGTTACTGGTGCGACCTTATCTCCTCAGATGAGCGTGAGCCCGCCGTCGACCGCGATGGTCTGGCCGGTGATGTAACTCGCGTCGGACGACAACAAGAACGCCACGGTTGCCGCGACTTCCCACGCGGTGCCTTGGCGGCCGAGTGGTACCGGAGTGCGCTCGCGTGACGGCCGACCGCCCGAGGCCCATCGGCCGAGCGGGGTGTCGATGAGGCCGGGCGCGACCACGTTGGCTCGGATCCGCCGGCGGGCGCCTTCCAGCGCCACGTTGCGACACAACCCGATGAGCCCCGCCTTCGACGCGTCGTACGCCGGCAGTCGGCTACCAGGCTTCAATCCGGCGACGGAGCTGATGTACACGATCGCCCCGCCCTCGTTGATACGGTCGATGATGAGCTGCGAGATCAAGAAGTGAGCCCGGAGATTCACGTCGAGGGTGAGATCCCAATCTTCGACGGTGGTGCCGCGTAGGCCGGCGCCCCTGCCGATTCCTACGTTCAGGACGAGGCCATCGAGTGGTGCGGTCGCATCGAACGCGCCGTCCACAATCTTGGCGCAGCCTTCGGGAGACGACACATCACCAACGACGACCGAGCTCTGACCGCCCGCTTCCGTCACGAGCCGTGCGGTCTGCTCCGCCAGCTCCCGATCGCGGTCGGCGCAGATAACGGTCGCGCCCTCCTGCGCTGCCCGCACCGCGATGGCCCGGCCATTACCGATCGGTGCATCGGGATCACCGGTGGCTTGTGTCCCGGCACCGACCACCAGGATCCGCATGCCGTCGAGGCGTCGGGTGAGGTCGGTCATGACGTGACCGTACGCGCCCCGGCGGCTGCCGGCGAACGGCGTCGGACTTCGGGTGCGCCGCGGTCAGGCGAGTGTGGCGCGGACAACGAGTCGTTGCGTCGCTTCGCCGAGGGGGTGACACGTGAACAACGTGAGGGTGTGACCGGGTGTCTGTTCGGTGATCCACACCGCCTCGGGTGTCACGACGAACAGCTCGGTCACGGTGTAGGTGTGCGTGCGGTTGTCGGTGACGAGGCTGATGGTGTCGCCGGGCGCCAGATTTTCGAGGTCATGGAACGGCGCGCTATGGCTATTGCGGTGCCCGGCAATCACCGCGTTCCCATATCCTCCCGGCCTCGCGGTCCCGGGCCAGTGTGACGGCCCGAGATCAATCGACTCCTGCGTTATTTGGTCGCGCAGGTCGGTGTCGAGGCCAATCTTCGGAATCTGGATGCGGCCGATGAGTTGGATCGGCAGGATGACGTTTGGCTCCGGGACGTCCTCCGGGCTGAGCAGTGTGGTGTCCTCCACCGGCGTCGATGCCGGGGCGACGGGCCGCGGGCGCGGGGTGGTGGTCGACGTCGTGGACGTGGAGGAGGACGCCAGCTCGACGGCGCCGGCCGGTTGGACACGAAGAATGGGACTGGATGCGGTTCGCGGCAGGATCCCGTGAGCTACGGGCCCCGACTTGGCGGGGCTATCGGTGAGGATGAGCGCGGCAAGCATCGCCACGAACGCGGCCACGAGCATCACTATGAACCGGAACCGCCCGCGGCGTACCGCCGCGGCAGTTCCCGCGGTTGTCGGGGAAGCTGCGCGCATTGCGTCCTTGAGACTGGGATCCGAGAAGGTGTCGCGTCGTACTCCGCCGCGCGACTCGGACACTGGCCGGGTCACTTTGATAGTCGATGCGCCGCGGTGAGGCAAGCGGGAGGTATCGAACCAGTCGTGCAAGTCGCGAGTTTTTGCCCGGTTCTTTGCCCGGTTCGCGCGGAGCGCGCGAAGACACCTCACGGAAGGTGGGGGACGTCCGGTGACACTGGGTCAACTTGCTGCTGGGCTCGGTGGACGACGTCGGCCTGCCAGCGCTGTTCGGGCCATCCTCGACGCCCTCGCGTTCGTTGGACTCGGTGGAGCCAGTCCACCACCACCTCGGAATCGTGGCCCATGAACACCAGGGCAGCTCCCAGTACCGCTCCGGTCCGCCCCCGGCCGCCGTGGCAGTGCACGATCACGCCCTCGCTCGCCTGCCAACGTTCCATCACGAGCATCGCCGCGGCCTTGATCCGTGCCTCATCTCCTGCGGCGTCGGGGGGCTGCCGGCGGGCGATCAGGTCCGAGAGTCTTGTTGCATGGCTCGTGAGCAGTGCCCGGCGGGAGGAGCTGGGGTCGGGTCAACCCCGCTCGGTGATGAGGGTCTCGAGCGGCGCGAGGTCGTACGGCGCTCCCACCATCACGATGAAGTGCTCGACGCCCGCCGCGACGTACGCGTCGATGTCGCCCACCTCTTGGGGTTGAATCGCGACGGTCCGTTCAATCTCACGCGGGGCGCGTCCCAACTTCTCGCACCAGGTGTTGAGTATCGCGTTCTTCTTCGCGAAGTTGTCGGGCGGGCCGAAGGTGTTCCACGCATCGGCGTGCTCCGCTACGAGTCTGAGCGTGACCTTCTCACCGGAGCCACCGATGAGAATTGGTACGTCGCCGTCGGGTGGTGGCACGAGCGCGCCGAGCCGGTCGGCAATGACTGGCAGCGCGGTGCCGAGCTGCGCGAGCCGCTCTCCTGCGGTTCCGAAGTCGTAGCCGTATTCGGTGTAGTCCCGCTCGAACCAGCCTGACCCGATACCGAGCACGAAGCGGCCGTGGCTCAGGAGATCAATCGTGCGCGACATGTCGGCGAGCAGTTGCGGGTTGCGGTATGAGTTGCAGGTGACGAGCGCGCCGATGTGCGCATGTTGGGTGTCGACGGCCATCGCCGCGAGCAAGGTGTACGCCTCGTAGTGGTTCGCATCCGGGTCGCCGTAGAGCGGGAAGAAGTGGTCCCAAATCCAGATGCTGTCGGCGCCCAACGCATCTGCGGCCTTCCATGCCGCGCGGAGTTCGTCGACGGTTCCGACCTGGGGGTGAAGCTGTACTCCGACTTTGAATGCCATTCGTTCCTCCGTTGACTCAAATCCATAGACCCGAATCCGTTGACGCGGCGAGCATGGTCCGCGTCGGTGGACCGGCGCGGCACACTACCGAAGCGATGTTCATCACCAACCACGTCCTTGCCGGCACAATCGCGGGCAGCCTGTGTCGGCGGCGGCCGGTAGCCGCGTTCGGCGTGGGGTTTGCGACGCACGTCGTCATGGATTTAACCCCACACTGGGGAAACCCACAGCTGGACAAGGACGGCTTCTATGAGGTTGCGAAACGAGACGGATGGCTCGGGCTGGCCACCGTCGCGTTGGTCACGGTCGCCGGGGTCCCACCCCGGCGGGCTCTCCTCGCGGGCATCGCCGGCGCCGCCATCTTGGATTCCGACAAGCCCGGGGAGTTCTTCTTCGGCGTGAATCCGTTGCCGGGGTGGGTGGACCAACTGCACAAGCAGATCCAACGGGAATCGCCAGAGGGGCTCCGGACCGAACTCGCGGCGGGGGTGGCGCTGGCGGCCACGGTGACCGCGCTACTCGCCCGGGCGCGTCGCCGTCTGGCAGCATGCGGCGGTGCAGATCGGGGAGAGCTTCATCGGTGACGGCAATGAGGCCGCTCACGTCAACACGGTGCTGGGCGAACGCTCCGGCCCGGTGGGGACCGCGTGGGCTTCCGCGCTCGCGTCACCATCGCGCGGCCACGCGCCGTTTGTGGCGGTGATCCAGCCGGGGCTGCTGGTCCAGCCGCCCACGCTCTTCGTCAACAAGGCGGGCATCACGGGCGAACGCCACGCTGAGATGACCTGGGGTGCAGCACAAGCGGGGGTCGCCGCCGGGGTGGCCGACGCGCTCGCGGATGACATCATTCCGACGGATCGGGTGGGCAAGCTGCTGTTGATCGCCGCGGTCTGGGTCAATCCCAACGCCGCGGATGCCAAACTTGTCTTCGAGAACAACCGTCGGTCGGTTCGGTTGGCCCTGCTGGCCGGCGTTCGGGGTGACCCGCCGGTGGAGGAAGTTCTCAACGCGCGAACGGACCCGTGGAACCCGTTCTATCGGCCGCGCTGACCCACCGTGGACCTGCACTTCTCGGCCGAGCACGACGCGTTTCGCGGGCAAGCGCGCGACTGGCTGGTGTCGCACCTCGAGGGTGAGTTCCGCATGGTTCGGGGACGAGGTGGACCCGGTGACGAGCACGCCCTCTTCGGGGAACGTCACGCGTGGGAGCGTGCGCTCGGGGCGGCGGGCTGGACCTGCCTGTCTTGGCCGCGTGAGTACGGAGGGCGCGACGCAACGCTGCTCGAACAGGTAATTTTCTACGAGGAGTACGCGCGTGCCGGGGGACCCGGGCGCGTGGGACTCGTGGGCGAAGGACTCATTGGGCCAACGATCCTGCACTACGGCACCGACGCCCAACGCGCTCGGTTTCTCCCGCCCATCGCGAGTGGCGAAGAGCTCTGGTGTCAGGGCTACTCCGAACCGAACGCGGGCTCCGACCTCGCAAACCTCTCAACCCGAGCGGTCCTCGATGGCGATGAGTGGGTGATCGACGGTCAGAAGGTCTGGACGTCACTCGCGCACTGGGCACAGTGGTGTTTCGTCCTCGCTCGTACCGACCGTGACGCGCCGCGTCACCGGGGCATTTCGTATCTCCTCGTTCCCATGGCGCAGACGGGGATCGAGACGCGGCCGATCGAGCAGATCACTGGTACGTCAGAGTTCAACGAGGTCTTCTTCGACGGCGCGCGCACCCCCGCCGAGAACGTGATCGGCGAGGTGAACGGTGGGTGGAAGGTCGCGATGGGCACCCTCGCGTTCGAACGGGGCGCGCTCACGCTCGGCCAGCAGCTCAACTTCGTCAACGAGTGGCACGAGATGGTGGCCGTGGCGCGTGAGCGCGAGATCGCGGAGGACCCCGTGATCCGCCAACGCCTGGCGCAGACGTGGATCGAACTCGAGATCATGCGGTATACCGCGATGCGCGGGCTCACCGCGATGGCGCGAGGCGACGTGACGCGCGAGACATCGATCGGCAAACTCTTCTGGGCCGGATTGCACCGACGGATGGGCGAGCTGGCGATGGACATTCGCGGGCCGTGGTCACAGGTGGGCGAGGCCTTGCCGTACGACCTGACGCTCGCGCAGCGAATGTTCCTCTACACCCGCGCCGACACGATCTACGGCGGCTCAAATCAGATTCAACGCAACATCATCGGCGAGCGGGTCCTCGGCCTGCCGCCCGAACCCAAGGTGACCGCGTGAGCGACATGTCATGCAATCCGAATCGGTGCCACGTTCGTCGAGCGGGGGAATGACGTGAACGAACAAGATCCGACGATTCCTCCCGCGCATGGGCTCCTGACCGGCAAGCGGGTGCTGGTCACGGCAGCCGCCGGAACCGGCATCGGGTTCGCGACCGCCGAGCGTTGTATTGCCGAAGGTGCGACGGTCGTGATCAGCGACGCGCACGAGCGGCGCCTGGCCGAGTCGGCCGAGCAGCTCGGCGACGGCGTGGCCGCGGCGTTGCCGTGCGACGTGACCGTCGAGGAGCAGGTGCAGGCGATGTTCGCGGGCGCGGTCGCGGCGGTCGGTGAAGTCGACATTGTTGTGAATAACGCCGGGCTCGGTGGTACGGCCGACCTCGTGGACATGACCGACGAGCAGTGGATGAAGGTGCTCGACGTCACGCTCAATGGAACCTTCCGGTGCGTGCGCGCCGCCCTGCGCCACATGCAGCCGCGGCACGCTGGTGTGGTGGTCAACAATGCGTCGGTGCTCGGATGGCGCGCGCAACGCGGCCAGGCGCATTACGCAGCCGCGAAGGCCGGGGTGATGGCCTTGACGCGTTGTGCCGCGGTGGAAGCCGCGTTGTACGGCGTGCGCGTGAACGCCGTGGCGCCGTCGCTCGCGATGCATCCGTTCCTCTCCAAGGTAACGAGCGACGAAGTGCTGGAGGAGTTGACTGCACGTGAAGCGTTCGGCCGCGCCGCAGCACCGTGGGAGATCGCCAACGTGATCGTCTTCCTCGCCTCGGACTATTCGAGCTACATGACGGGCGAAGTCGTCAGCGTGAGTAGCCAGCACCCGTAGTCTGGGGGACGACCCCGCCCATATTTGGCGTTCATTGTGCGTCTGTCCCCTCCACCCGTGGAATACGGACAATGAACGATGCAATCGGGTCGCGCTTGAGCAGGTTCGCTATTCGTTCGAGTGGCAGTGGCCGCCGTCGGACGGCGGCACGTCGAGCGCGGGGTTGCGGTCGAAGAAGCCGAACGGTGTGAGCAGGAACCCGGTGTACTCCACCGGCATGACCGGCCAGTCTTCGGGACGCACGAAGTGCGTGATGCCGAAGGAGTACCAGACCACCACATCGGTATCGACGAGTGACCGATCAGCCGCGGTCCAGTGGGGGAGGCCGTCGCCGCCGTCGTGCTGGTTCGGATAGTTGCCCGCGGCGCGGCGCTCGTCCGGCGCGTACGGCGTCACCCAGATGTTGTGCTGGGCGAATCCCGCGCGTTGGCCGACGCTGGAGTCCGGTTGCGCGAGGAGCGTGGGCGTGCTCATCGTCGGGATGAGCTTGTAGGCCGTCGGTTGCCCGAGTCCGTTGTGTGCGTCCGGGTTCACGATGCGCCACGAGCGCGAGGTGGCTGAGTTTGTGTCGCGCTGCGCCACCAGTTCCGAGTCGAGGCGCGTCGACCGCGCGCGGAACGCATTGCCCCACGGGTTCTCGGGCCCGGTGGCCACGCGCTCGGCCTCGACCTCGTAGACCTCGTTGGTGGTGCCGTCGACGTCGAAGTCGAGACGTGCGCTGAACATGTGCTGGTGATTCGGTGCCGCCACGCCCGGGGCAACGACGTTCGCATACTCGGGAGTGGTCCCCGGTTCGATGGCCATCGGCGAGACGATGCCGGTGAGCTTCACCTCGAGCTGAATATTGCCGTCCATGTAGAAGTACCAGAAGAAGCCGTACTCGTAGTTGCCGACGGTGGAGATGAAACTCACCACGAGCCGGCGGCTGCGGCGCACTTCGCTCGTGCCACCGAACAGGTCGACGTGCTTCCAGAGGATTCCGTAGTCCTCCTCGTGCATGCAGATCGCGTTCTTGATCGTGTACGGCTCGCCGTCTTCTCGCGTAAGGGCCACGTCGAAGTAATGAATCTCGCCGAGGCAATCACACCCGAGCGTGAGCGACTGGGTCATCCGGCCGAGACCCCACTCGCCCACGTCGAAGGCGTTCTTGAAGCCTTGGGTCTCGGCGGGATCCCCGTACGGCACCACCATTTCGGTGATCGACGCCCGGTGCAAGATCGACCGTTCGCGTCCCGCGTCGTTGTACGACACTTGATGGAGCACGAGCCCCTCGTAGGGGTCGAACGTGAGCCGGACCGACCACTTTTGCCACTGCACGAAGTTGCCGTCGACGGTGAAGCTGGGGCCTTCGGGTTGCGTGATCTCGATGGGTTTGAGGTCGGTGCGCAGCGGTTCGGAGTCGGCGGCGAAGTAGCGCCCATGTTCGGTGGGCAGCGTGACGATCCCGTGATCGATGACTTCGATGACTTCTTTGCGGCCGAGATCGAAGTGCACGATGAGACCCTCGATGGGTCGCGCGTAGCCATTGTCCTGCGGGTCGGTGCGGAGAAATGAGATGCACCGAGCGATCCGGCGACCCCGCTCGGCTTCGTAACCGAACGCGCCCGCCGGCCAGGGGTCGATCTGCACGTTGTCGATGTCGGTGATACCGCGGCGAGCCAGCGCGGCGATGTAGTCGGGATGCTCCTTGGTAGTGAAGATGGCGTGGGCTGCCTCGCCGAACAGCAACGTAGGCCGCATGCCCGGGACGACGTCCCAGCGCAGCACCGTGTTGCTCGTCAGCGAGACGACGATTTCGGTGACGTCGATCTCGGGACCCGTCACCAACTGGACTTGGACCCGGCGATCGACAGGCTCTCCGGCCGTGCCGCGCGCGGTCTCATCCTTGTGGGGCTCGTCGAGGATCACATGGACGAACGTCGCACCCTCGGTCCACTGCGGAGACTCGCGCACTATCCGACTGGCGTGTGAGATCTCGTCACCAGTGAGCATGGCCAGGGGATGCGTCATGCTCCGCATGCTCTCGGTTGGATCCGCGGGTGTCAAACCTGGCGGCCGAGTCAGACGGCCGCGTCAAGTGCTCGCGGCGTCGAGGTAGGCGGGGGCTTCGCCGCCTCCGTGGACGGTGAGGTTTGCTCCGGAAACGTATGCCGCGAGCGGAGACGCGAGGAAGATGCACGCGTTCGCGATGTCGGCCGGAGTCCCCATGCGCCCGAGCGGCACCGTCGCGCCGACCGCGGCAATCCCGGCTTCGTCGCCGTAGTGAAGATGTGATTGCTCGGTGCGAATCAGGCCTGCACTCACCGCGTTGACGCGAACGAGCGGGGCGTAGTCGACCGCGAGCGTTTGCGTGAGGTTGAGCAACCCCGCCTTGGCCGCGCCGTACGCTGCGGTGCCGGGCGATGGTCGTAGTCCACTCACGCTCGCGATGTTCATGATCGAACCGCCGTCGGCTTGGGTTTGCATGACCGCGTTGGCGCGTTGCGCGCACACGAGCGGCGCCAGCAGGTTGAGTTCGATGATCGACCGCGAGAACTTGGGCGACACCGTCGCGGAGTCGGCCCATGGTGATCCGCCCGCGTTGTTGATCAACACGTCGAGGTGTCCGAACCGCGCCACGGTTTCGGTCACGAGCGCGTCGACGGCGTCGGCGTCACGCACGTCGGCGGCGAGGAAGACGGCGGAGTGAGCGGCCGCTGTCGGGAGCTCGTCGGGCTCGGTCCGACCGCACACGATGACGTTCGCACCTCGGCCGAGGAACGCCTCGGCGATCCCGCGACCGATCCCGCGCGCTCCTCCCGTCACCAGGACGACGCGGCCCGACATGTCCAGTTCATCGCTCATGGCTTGTCCTCTTGACCCTGCGGGCCGGGCCGGACAGGCCCCGTTCCGCGAGATGATCGGTACAGGCTGGGGGTAGGGCTCGCTTCACTCATGCGGGTAAGTTTCCCCGATCTGACGACCCGTCAGAAACTCTTCCCTCTTTTCTCTGGGGTGCGCCCATGCCGATCACCCAAATCGTCGACGCTGCCGGCATTGCCGAGGTGGTGATGGACAACCCGCCGGTGAACGCCCTGAACGTGGCCGGCTGGTTCGAACTGGCGCGGATGATCCGTGCGCTCGGTGAGGATCCGGCCGTGCACGTGGTGGTGCTGCGAGCCGAGGGCCGTGGCTTCAACGCCGGGGTGGACATCAAAGAGATGCAGAACACCGAGGGGTTCGATGCCCTGATCGGCGCGAACCGGGGGTGCGTCGCGGCCTTCGCCGCGGTCTACGAGTGCGCGGTACCGGTGATTGCCGCGGTCAACGGCTTCTGCCTCGGCGGTGGTGTTGGCCTGGTGGGCAACGCCGACATCGTGATAGCCAGTGACGACGCCACCTTCGGTCTCCCTGAGGTGGATCGGGGTGCGTTGGGCGCGGCCACCCACCTGGCGCGCCTCGTTCCCCAACACCGCATGCGAGCGATGGTGTACACCGCAGCCACGATCACCGCACAGGAGCTGCATCATTTCGGCTCGGTGCTGCAGGTGGTGCCCCTCGCGGAGTTGCGTGACGCCGCGTTCGCGGTGGCGGGCGACATTGCCGCGAAGAGTCCCACCGTTATCCGCGCCGCGAAGGAGTCTCTCAATGGCATCGACCCGATCGACGTGAAGCGTTCCTATCGATTCGAGCAAGGGTTCACGTTCGAGCTGAATCTCTCCGGCGTGGCCGACGAACACCGCGACGCCTTCGTCGCCAAGCGCGACACGGACGTCACCAAGTGAGTCTCACCTTGGCGCAGCCGTCCTCGAAAGTTGTCACCGAAGCGGATGTGGTCGCCGAGCTCCTCGACGGTATGACGATCGGCATCGGCGGCTGGGGCTCACGCCGGAAGCCGATGAGCCTCGTGCGAGCGATCGCGCAGAGCGATGTCAAAGACCTCACGGTCGTGTCCTACGGCGGCCCCGATCTCGGCTTGTTGTGCGCCACCGGCAAGGTGCGCAAGGCCGTCTACGCGTTTTGCTCGCTCGACTCGATCGCGCTCGAACCGCATTTCCGGAAGGCGCGTCAGGCCGGTGCGGTTTCCACCCTCGAAATGGATGAGGGAATGTTCCTGCTCGGTCTGCAGGCCGCGGCGTGGCGGGTGCCATTCATCCCCACCCGGGTGGGCCTCGGCTCCGATCTGCTCGAGCGCCAAGACGAGATCCGCACCGTCGTCTCGCCGTATGACGACGGCGAGGAGTTGGTGGCCGCACCGGCGCTGCACCTGGATGTTGCGCTGATTCACATGCACCGGGGCGATCGGCGCGGGAACGGTCAGTACCTCAACGTCGATCCCTATTTCGACGACCTCTTCTGCATGGCGGCCGATCGGCGCTTCATGAGTGTGGAGAAGATCGTCGACACCGACGACTTGGCCGCGGGCGGACCGGTGCAGTCGCTGAAGATCAACCGTTTGATGACCGACGGCGTGATCGAGGCACCGCACGGCGCCCACTTCACCGAGTGCGTTCCCGACTACCCGCGTGACGAAGAGTTCCAACGCGCCTACGCCGCGAGCGCGAAGACGCCCGAAGCGTGGAACGAGTGGCGGGCGAAGTATCTCGACTGCGGCGACCACAACGAATACCGGAAGGTGGTCGGGGCCTAAGTGGAGCGGAACGTAACGACGCTTGCAGCCAAGACGCCAGCGGAACGGGGCCCGAGCGGCCTGTGCCGAAGGCACAAGAGCGGGAGAGGTGTATGAGCAGTACCAACGATCTCATCACCCGCGCGGAGTACTGCGTGATCGCGGTGGCGGAATGTTTCCGCGGCGACGGCGAGATTCTGTGCAATCCGATCGGCACCGTCCCGATGATCGGGGGACGGTTGGCCCGCGCGAGTTTCTCGCCCGACCTCGTCATGACCGACGGCGAGGCGCTGCTCATCGCCGGCCCCTACCCGGTGGGTCCGACGGATCAGCCCAAGACGATCGAAGCGTGGAATCCGTATCGCTCGATGTTTGACTTGGTGTGGTCGGGTCGCCGCCACGTGATGATGGGTGGCAGCCAGATCGACGCGTTCGGCAACCAGAACTTTGCCTTCGTCGGCGACTGGGACCAGCCCAAGGCGCAGTTACTGGGCTTCCGTGGCGCAGCTGGGAACACGATCCAGAACATCACGAGCTACTGGATTCCCAATCACTCAGCCCGGGTGTTCGTGCCCAAGGTGGATGTGGTCACGGGTGTCGGATACGACCGGGCCGCGAAGCTGGGTGCGGCGGGTCGGTTCCACGGCTTGCGTCATGTGGTGACCAATCTTGGTGTACTCGATTTCGAGACCGAGGATCACCACATGCGGTTGCGGTCGGTGCATCCCGGGGTGAGCGTCGACGACATCGTGGCCGCGACCGGGTTCGAACTCGCGATGCCGAGCGATGTCCCCGAGACCCGGGCACCCACCCCGGACGAACTCGAGCTGATCCGCGAGGTCATCGACCCGCACGGTCTCCGGGACAAGGAAGTGCCGAACCCATGAGCGACGCCGTACGGCAGCTGCGGCCGCGCCCGGCAGGCGGAGCGGGGCCTGACCGGCCCGGCCCGCAGGGCCAAGAGGGGGAGGGATGAGCGGCGGCCCGACCAACGCGGCGTTGCATACCCGCGCGTGTGAGCTGTTCGGCGTGGAGTTCCCGATCGTCCAGACGGGGATGGGCTGGGTCGCCGGCGCCCGGCTCACCGCGGCGACGAGTGCGGCCGGTGGGCTCGGCATCCTCGCCAGCGCCACGATGAGCGTGCCCGAACTCACGACCGCGATCGCGTCGGTGAAGGACCGGACCGACAAGCCGTTCGGCGTGAACCTGCGTTCGGATCAACCGGATGTCGACGACCGCATCGGCCTGATGGTGCGAGAGGGCGTGAAGGTCGCGAGCTTCGCTCAGGCTCCGGGCGAGCGGTTGGTGAAGACGCTCAAGGACCAGGGAGTGGTTGTGATACCGACGGTCGGCGCTCGGCGCCACGCCGAGAAGGTGGCCGAGTGGGGTGTCGACGCAGTGATCGCCCAGGGTGCGGAAGGCGGCGGGCATACCGGGACGGTCCCGACCTCGCTGCTCCTGCCGCAAGTGTGTGACGCGGTCGACATCCCGGTCATCGCGGCCGGTGGGTTCTTCGATGGTCGCGGGCTGGTCGCCGCGCTCGCGTACGGAGCGTCCGGGATCGCGATGGGGACACGGTTCCTCCTCTCTGCGGAGAGCCGGGTACCCGACGCAGTGAAAGCCCGGTATCTCGAAGCGTCGGTCACCGACACCGTTGTTACCAAGCAGGTCGACGGGCATCCGCAGCGCGTGATCCGCACGGAACTCGTCGACCATCTCGACGGAGCGGGTCGGATCAGCGCGCTGCCTCGATCACTCGCGAACGCGCTGCGGTTCCGGTCGCTGAGCGGACGGTCCCTGCGTGACCTCGCGCAAGAAGGCATCGCGATGAAGAAGAGCCAGGGCTTGAGTTGGGCTCAGGTGGCTATGGCCGCCAACGCGCCGATGCTCACGAAGGCCGCGTTGGTCGACGGCCGGCTCGACACCGGGGTGTTGCCCACCGGCCAGGTAGTCGGCGTCGTCGACGAGTTGCCCACAGTCGCCACCATCATCGAACGCGTGATGCGCGAAGCCACCGAAACCTTGGCTCGCCTCGGATCCGTCTGACTCCGGAGGTCCCGATGATCGCAACGATGCGGGCACGCGAGCCAGAAGTCGATCTTGCCGACCTCCCTGCGGGACTCATGGCAATGGAGAACCGTCAGACCATGGCCCGCACGGTTGTGGTGATCGAGCCGGTGTCGCTTGGGGCGTTCGCAGGTGGCGATGCGTTCCGCGGAACGCAGCCCGTTCGAGTGACGTGACGCTTGGGTGGAGGAGCTCCCACTCCCCGGTGCGTTTGTCGGATAGCTGGCGGCGGATTCAATCGGTGAGCGCCACCCAGGCGACAAACGGTCGCCGGGTCGGTGTGCTGACCGCGCCCTTGGGCGGCCGTGCGACCTTGCTGACGAGCGCTTGTCGGATAAGTGGCGGTCACCCGCGCGACAAGCCGTCGCGATCCACGCGGCGGCCGATGCGTGCCACGGCTGGGAGGACTCGGCCGTATCGTCGGCGCGCGTTTCGACGGGCATCCCTGGACGCAGACCGTGGATCTCGAAGTGGTGGATGCGAGCCATCCGGCGACGGCGCATCTCGGGTCGCGGTGGCGTTGGCACGACGAGGTGTATCAATTTCGGGACCTTCGACCGGATGCGCACATCCTGGTGCGGGTCCCAGTCGAACAGTTGGATCTGACGGCGGAGGGCGCCCGACCGCCCGCCTATGGATATCCCGTCGCCTGGAGTTTCTCCGAAGGATCCGGCCGGGTGTTGACAACCGCCTTGGGTCATTTCCCCGCGGCGTGGGAGAGTCCGGCCTACCTTCGTCATGTGCACGGTGGTTTGCAGTCCCTCCTCGACCCTGGATCGCAAGGATCCTGAGTGTCCAGCGGCAACGCCACGCCGAATGCGGAGCGGCCCGGCCGGCAGGGCCAAGAGCGAGGCTGACGTGAGCCCGCGGATTGTGGTCATCGGCGGCGGGAGCTACCAGTGGGTGCCCAATCTCGTGGTGGACGTCGCGAACACGCCCTCGCTGGTTGGGGCCGAGATCGTGCTCGTCGATATCAACCCGGCGCCGTTGCCGCGGATGGCGGAGTGGGTGGAACACGTGGCCGCGCGGCGGTCCATCCCGTTGTCGGTGCGCACGAGTACCGATCAACGTGACGCGCTCGGCGGTGCGGACTACGTGGTCGTCACCATTTCCACCGGCGGGTTCGCGAGCATGCGTCACGACTTGGAAATCCCGCGCGGTTTCGGGATCGAGCAGAGCGTCGGCGATTCGGTCGGTCCGGGAGGGATCACGCGCGCGCTGCGCAACATCCCGATCTTTCTCGGTATCGCAGCGGACATGGAGGAGCTGTGTCCCGACGCGTGGATGCTCAACATCACGAATCCGATGACCACGATCTGTCGCGCGGTCACGCGTGAGTCGTCGATTCGCACGGTCGGCCTGTGCCACGAGGTGACGGTGTTGCAGTTCCTCCTGTCACTCCTCCTCGAGGTGGACTTTCGATCCATTGATCTCGAGATCACGGGCGTCAATCACTTTCCCATCGTCACGCGCGCCACCGTGGGAGGACGCGACGGTTTCGAGCTCCTTGCCGAGCTCCTCGATGATCCCGGGCGCGCCGACGAACGGCTGGCGATGGACCTTCCCGAAGGTTTGGGCCTCGCAAAGCCGACCCCGGGTGAGCACTGGACCAAGGGCGATCTGATCGCCGCGAATCGCCTGAAGTTCGATCTGTTCCGACGGTTCGGAGCGCTCCCGGGTGCGGGCGACCGTCACCTCGCCGAGTTCTTCCCCGGGTTCCTCACCGCCGAATCCGGGTGGGGTGAACGGTGGGGAGTGCGTCTCACCACGATCGAGGATCGCGAACGGTCTGAAGTTGGGCACGCCACGGATCTCGACGCGATGTTCGCAACCCCCGAGGTCTCGCGGGTGCCATCGGGCGAGCTGGTGGCCGCCGCGATCGATTCGCTGATCACCGGTCACCGTCGGGACCTCCCGCTCAACCTGCCGAACGCCGGTCAATGCCCCGACCTCCCCGACGCCGTTGTGGTCGAGAGCATCTGCACCGTCGACGGTGCTGGCATGCGCGGGCGCGATCGAGCGATTGCGCCGACGGTGCTGGCCGAACAGCTCCGCCGGGTCTCGGTCGCCCAGGAGCTCACCGTGGAGGCAGGCGTCACCGGGGATCGAGACGTGGTCCTGGCTGCGATGCACGCCGACCCGTTGGCGGGCCGTATCGCCTTCGAGGCCTTGGAGCGCATGACCGACGAGCTGCTTGGCGCCACCGCCGAGTGGCTCCCGCAATTCGCGTGACGAAACCGTGAACGTCCACGTTCTGGCCGATCCGAACGCGCTCGCACGGGCCGCGGCGGTGTTCGCGGTGGAAGCGATCGCGGCGGCGGTGAGCGCACGCGGTGTTGCGCACGTGATGTTCGCATCGGGGAACTCGCAGTTGGCGTTCCTCGATGTGCTCGTGGGGTCGAGCCGAGTCGAGTGGGACCGAGTCATCGGATTCCACATGGACGAATACGTCGGGATCGGCGCCGATCACCCGGCGAGCTTCGCTCGATACATGCGCGACCGGATTGTGGGCCGCGTGTCGCCGCGGGCCTTTCATCTCATCGACGGTCTCGCGCCCACGGAGACCGAGTGCGTTCGGTACGCGGGGCTGCTCCACGACAACCCTTTGGATCTCTGTGTGATGGGCATCGGCGAGAATGGACATCTCGCGTTCAACGATCCACCCGTCGCGGATTTTGCCGATCCGCTCGATGTGAAGATCGTCGACCTGGATCTTGCGTGCCGCAATCAACAAGTGGGCGAGGGCCACTTCCCGACGGTGGCGCAGGTTCCGCCGCGGGCGATCACGGTCACGATTCCCGCATTGCTCCGGGCCCGATCGGTGATGGTCATCGCCCCCGACGCGCGAAAGTCGGTTCCGGTCGCGGCCGCGTTGGAAGGTCCGATGACCACCGCCTGCCCGGCGTCCATCATGCAGCGAACGCCGCACGCACACATATTCCTGGAACCCGCCTCGGCCGCCGGTCTGCGATCATCTCGGATGTGAACGCACCGGTGCCGTCGAACATCCCCGATCCGTCGGCCACCTTCGCCGAATGAGTGCCGCGCTGCGCATTGGCGTGATTGGCACCGGCTTCGGCGCGCGGGTGGTCGCGCCGGTGTTCTCGGCCGCCGACGGATGCGACGTGGTGGAAGTGGTCTCAGCGCGCGATGCCAGTGCGGTGGCTGCGCTGTGCCGACGACCGGACCTCGACCTCGTGTCGGTGCATTCGCCGCCGTTCCTGCACGCGGAGCACGTGGAGCTCGCGCTGGCGGGTCGGCATGCGGTCCTGTGCGACAAACCCTTTGGTTGCAACCTCGGTGACGCCGAACGGATGGTGGCCGCAGCCGAATCAACGGGCCTGGTCGCGCTGTTGAACTTCGAGTTTCGTCACGAACCGGCGCGCGTCCACGTTCGGGAACTCCTTCGCGCGGGAACGATCGGAGACATCGAGCACGTCGCGTGGAGCCACTTCAGCAGCTGGTCTCGGGTGCCGTTGCGACCCGCGGGTTGGTTGTTCGAACGGGCCGCGGGTGGAGGCTGGCTGGGCGCGTGGGGTTCCCATGCGCTCGACACGCTGCGTTGGTGGATCGGGGATCTTGTGGTCACCCGGGCCGAGCTTCAGACTCAGATCCCTGTACGTACCGATGCTGGCGGGCAGCCCCGACCCTGCGATGCGGACGACACGTTTCGAGCCGGGTTGGTCACGAATGCGGGTGCAACGGTCGCGATCGACTCCACGTTTGCGGCGGCCGCGTCCGTCGCACCCCGCGTCCTCCTCTCCGGCTCACACGCGGTGGCGGAGATCGTTGCGGATCGCAGTGTGGTCATGCGATGCGGGGATGGTTCGCGCGACGAGTGGAGCAGCCCCCACTCGGGGAATCGCGATCCGCATCTCGTGGCGATGACCGCGTGGGCTCTGGTCGTGCGAGATGCGGTCCGCTCGGGAGAGATTGGCGCCGAGACGCCGAGCTTCGCCGACGGTCGGGAGGTCGCGCGGCTGATGGATGCCGTGCGGCGCGCTGCGGGCTGAGCGCGTTCAGTTTTAGGACACCCTGGCTTACACCGCGCTCGCGACGTGGCTCGCACGGGTCACCCACGCCGCCCTCTTCAGCTGACCAATCCGGCTACGGCGCGAACGTCAGATCGATGTCCTCGGCGCGTTCGGACTCACCCTCGATCAGCTCACCCACACTGAGGAAGCACCGGACGTCCGGCGTTCCACACAGGTGCGCGTTCTGACCGATCGGTCCCTTCGAGACCGCGATCGTTCCCTCGCCGGTCCCGTCGGCACCCACTGTCAGGACCTTGATCGCGCCGATATCACAGTCGGCCTGGCCGACTTCGGCCTCTCCGGCTTGGGCGCACTCGTTGATCCCGAGTGTCTTGCCCGCGGTGAACCCGGCGACCTTCACCGTGACCGTCGTCCCGGCCGCGAGGTCTGTTGTCGGCTCCGCGGTCGCGATGAGCGTGGACTTCGCTTCCGTGGTCGTGGTCGGCGGATCAGTCTTGGGTGGTGTGTCCGTCTTCTTGTCGTCGCTACCGCAGGCCGCGAGCACCAGCACGAGCGCGCCGGAGCAGGCAACCAGTCGCATCCACTTGGTCATGTCTCTCCCCATTCTGCGACCGTGGTCGCATGTCACCGTGGCGTCCCTGTCCCGACGGCCAGCCCGGTGACGGGTTCGCCTGCGAGTTGGGGACCGGTGGTGTGCAAGTGGCACGCCACCGTGGTTCCTCCCGGCGCACTGAACGCCGGGGGATCTTCGTGCGCACACACGTCCATCGCGTACTGGCACCGAGTTCGGAACCGGCAGCCGGAAGGTGGCGCAAGCGGACTGGGCACATCGCCGTGCAGAACAATACGCGGCCGGTTGCGTTGATAGTGGGGATCCGGAAGCGGAATCGCGGAGAGCAACGCCTCGGTGTAGGGGTGGCGCGGGCGGGTATAGACCTCTTCCGCCGGTCCCTGCTCGACGATACGGCCGAGGTACATCACCGCGATGCGATCCGAGATATGGCGGACGACCGAAAGATCGTGCGCGATGAACAGATACGTGAGACCGAGCCGATCCTGAAGATCGATGAGTAGGTTGATCACCTGCGATTGGGTCGACACATCGAGGGATGAGACCGGTTCGTCCAGCACCACGAGCTTCGGGTCCAGGGCGAGCGCGCGAGCGATCGCGATGCGCTGACGTTGCCCGCCCGAGAACTCGTACGCATACCGGCGGAGGGCGTCGGCGCCGATTCCCACGTGCGCAAGCAACTCGGTGACGCGTTGGTCACGCACGCGGCCCTTCACACCGCGGTGAACTTCGATCGGCTCCCCGATCGCCTCGGCGATGGTCTGGCGCGGATCGAGTGACGAGTAGGGGTCTTGAAACACCATCTGCATCTCGCCGCGTGCGTTACGTAAGGGCCCCTTTGCGAGCGCCGTGACATCCAGTCCGGCCACCAAGACCCTTCCTGCACTCGGCTCGATCAACCGCAACACGAGCCGCGCCACCGTGGACTTGCCCGACCCCGACTCGCCGACCAATCCCAGCGTCTCCCCGGCGGCGATCTCGAAGTCCACACCGTCGACGGCACGCACAAGGCCGAGCTGACGTCGCAACAACGCGCTGCGCACCGGAAACGCCTTGGCGAGACCGACGACCGAGACCAGTGCATCCGCGGGCGCACGAGCCGGATCCACACCGGCCGAATCCCCCCGAGCCGAATCTCCACGCGCCGAATTCGTTCGCGATCCGCCGAGCTCGGCCGTGCCAACGAGTGTGATGGACTCCGCGCGCGCGCAACGGACTCCGGCGTCGGCCATTGCGGTCCATGCCACCGGATCCTCCACACAACGAGGCTCGGAATGGTCGCAACGCTCGGCGAACCGGCATCCATGGGGCCAATCCTGCGGGCTCGGGACCTGACCGCGAATGACGGTGAGCGGCTGGCCGGGCAAGGCGGTTTGGGGCATCGACGCCAGGAGCCCAGCGGAGTACGGATGCCGGGGTGACGCGTACAGCGGGTCGAGCGGTGACTCCTCCACCACCTGGCCCGCGTACATCACCACCACCCGGTCACAGATGTCGGCGACCACGCCGAGATCGTGAGTCACGAAGACGATCGCCATGCCGGTCTCGTGTTGCAGGGTCCGGAGCAGCTCGAGGATCTGAGCCTGGATCGTGACGTCGAGCGCAGTGGTGGGTTCATCCGCGATCAGCAACTTCGGATCGTTGGCCAGCGCCATCGCGATCATTGCCCGCTGCCGCATCCCTCCCGAGAACGCGTGCGGATAGTCCTTGACCCGCCGGTGTGGATCGGGAATCCCTACGCGGTCGAGCATCTCCACGGCCTTGGCATTGGCGGCCGAACGTCCGACGCGCTGGTGGGCGCGTACCGTCTCGGCGATCTGATTGCCGACGGTGAACGCCGGGTTCAGGCTCGTCATCGGTTCCTGGAAAATCATTGCCATCTCGGGACCCCGTAGTGCGCGGAGCTCTGCGTGGCCGATGGTCCGGAGGTCATGGTCGCCTAACCGGAGCGTAGTTGCACGGACGCGAGCGTTCCGCCGCGGGATCAGTCCCATGACTGCGAGGGAGGAGACGCTCTTCCCGCAACCACTCTCACCGACGAGACCGAGGGTCTGACCGCGATTGACCGCGAAGCTCACACCATCGACGACACGCACCGTGCCAGCCGAGGTACCGAACTCAACTGTGAGATCCACGACCTCTAGCAGCGGCACCTCGCTCGCGCTCACGGTCACGGTCCTTCCACGGCGATGGCTTCACGGCCGAGGGCGTCGCGGAGGCCGTCGCCCACCAGGTTGAACGCGAGGATCGCCAACAGAATCGCGAACGCCGGAGGCACCAGGAGCCACTGGGACTCGAGGATCTTGGCGTAGGCCTCTGCCAACATCACGCCCCAGCTCGATGTCGGTTGGGTCACGCCCAAACCGAGAAACGAGAGGCCGGCCTCGGCGCTGATGGCGTACCCGAAGGCCAGCGCGGCCTGCACGATCACAGGAGAGACCACATTCGGCAGTACATGCTTGCGCAGCATCCGAGCATCCTTGGCCCCCACCGAACGAGCCGCCTCGATGAACGACTCCTCCCGAACCGCCAGGACTTGAGAACGAATGACCCGCATCAGCCCCGGGACGAAGACCACCGCGATCGCAAGCGACGCGTTGGTGAGGCTCGGGCCGAGCAGCGCGGCGATCGCCAGGGCGAGGGTTAACGGCGGGAAGGTGAACAGCGCGTCCATACACCGGTCAATGACCGCGCCGACCCAGCCGCCGAAATAGCCGGATACCAATCCGAGCACCAGCGCGATCGACGTTGCGATCGTGACGACCAAGAACGCGACGAACATCGACGACTGGGCGCCATAGATCAGCCGCGTCAGCAGGTCCCGGCCGATGCTGTTCGTCCCGAGCCAATGCTTGGCCGTTGGACCGAGATCGGGTTCGAAGTCCGGGCCCTGACCGTAAGGCGCCAGCACGGACGCGAACAGGGCCGTCAAGACCAGCAGCACCACGATCACGAGCCCGGTCATCGCCGGACCGCTCCGCACGAAGCGCCGTAGGACACGGCCCCACGGGGAGGGCCCGGTCGCATCCAGCTGCTTGTCGGGCTCCAGCGCTGCGTCCGTCATCCCAACCTGACCTTCGGGTTGAGGTAGGCGTACAGGACATCCACGACGAGATTGAGGACGACGAAGATCAACGCGCTGAGGAGGACGACCCCTTGGATCACGGGGAGGTCCTTCTTGAACAGCGCGATGAAGAAGTACTGGCCCATGCCGGGCAACGTGAAAATGCGTTCGATGATCACGGAGCCGCCGAGCATGTAGGCAAAGCCGATACCTAGAACCGTCACCGGCGCGAGGGACGCGTTCTTCAATGCGTGCTTGAACACCACCACCCGCCGTCGCAACCCCTTGGACTCGGCCGTGCGGATGTAGTCCTGTTCCAACGCGTCGATCATCGCGCCCCGGACCTGGCGAGCCAGGCCCGCTCCGCCGGGGATACCCATCGCGATCCAGGGCAGGTAGAGGTGGGTGGCCCACCCGGCTGGAGAGCTCAACAGTCCCTCATAGCCGCCCGACGGCAGCACCCGGAAGGTCACGGCAAACAGCGAGATCAGGATCATTCCCAACCAGAAGTCCGGCATCGCGAGCGCGACACTCGACACCATGGTGATGAGTCGGTCGACGATGCCGCCTTGGCGTACCGCGGCCAGGATGCCGAGCGGAACCCCGATGAGGACCGTCAAGAACAAGGCACCGAGCGCAAGGGACAGCGTGACCGGAAACCGACTCGAGATGGACTCCGCCACGGTACGGTGGTCGAAGAACGATTCACCGAGATCACCCTGCGCGGTGTCGCCGAGCCAGATGATGTATTGCTCGACGAACGATTCGTCCAGGTGCAGCTTCTCGCGGGCGCGCGCGATGCCCTCCGGGGTGGCCTTCTGTCCACCGGCGAGCACGATCGCCGGATCTCCGGGCAACAGTTGCGAGAGCGAGAAGACAATGAACGAGATGATGACGAGCAGCGGGACCAGAGCGCCGAGCCTGCGCGCTACATAGGCCCCCACTGTTCCTGCGCTCCTCGACCTAGACCGAGACCTAAGTCTTCCCGGCCTTCATCTTCAAGCCCGAGAGATCGGGCGGGTCACAAATGTTGCGCTGACCGCCGACGACCCCACCGACGCGATCCTTCGCCGTGGCGAGGAACTGCGGCATGAACGCGATCGGCACTTCGAGCGCCTCGTCGCTCACGATCTTGGCCGCCTCCTGGGTCAACCGGGCAGTCTCCGCGGGGTCCTTCGAACCCTGGGCTCGGAGCGTGAGGTCATCAATATCGTCTCGCTGCGCCTTGTTCCAGATTGGAACGAACTGGAACTTGCCGAACTGGTCGAAGTACGCGCCGGGGTAAAAGCTCGATGCCAACCGCGCGGCGGCAAACGCGTCGCCGCCACCGCTGATGTAGTAGTTGGTCGCGATGTCGTTGCCTTGCACCGGAACGATCTTCGCGGTAATCCCGACATCCGCGAGCATGTTTTGCAGGAGCTCGCCCTGTCGGTTCATGTTCTCGATGCCCGGACCGGGGATCACCATCGTGAACTCGAACCCGTCCGGGTAACCGGCCTCGGTCAGCAACCGCTTCGCCTCGTCCGGGTCATAGGCGTAGTCATCTGCGATGTCGCCGTTGTAACCGGGCGACTCCTCGGGAAGAGCCTGGGTGGCGATCGCGCCTTCACCGAGTTGCACGAGATCGTTGATCTTCTTCGGATCGATCGCGAACCGCACCGCCTTACGGACGAGCGGATTCGCGAACGGGGTGGTCCGTCCGTCGTTGTAGCCGAGCCGGAATTGAAACTGGAGGTACGCCTCGGTGGCCTTGATCACCACATTGGCGTTGGCATCCTTGCGCAGGACTGGCAGCGATTCGGCTTCGAACCGCACGAGATCGAGGTCGCCGGCCTTGAACCGCAGGACTGCCGGCGGTCCGGTACCGGCCTGCACGAACTCGATGCCGGGGAAGTCATAGCTCTGGGTGTCCCAGTACTTCGGGTTCTTGACCAGCACCATGCCCTGGCCGGGCGTGAAGCTCTCGAGCATGAACGGTCCCGACCCCACCGGCTTCTTGGCCGCGGTCTTGAGTGACTTCGGCGACAGGATCTGACCGTCGCGCCCGGCGCCCATGTTGTAGATGAACGGCGTCGACTGGTCGTCCTTGAGGTTGACCGTGACCGTCGTTGAATCCACGACCTCGACATTGTCGATGTGGTCGAGCCCCGAAAGTTGGTCGTTCTCGTTGTTGTGATCCAAGCTCGCTTTCACCGCAGCCGCATCGAGCTTCTCGCCGTCGGAGAACTCGACGTCGTTACGCAGGTGGAACGTGATCGAGCGCTTCTCGTCGCCGGTCACCTCCCAACTCGTCGCGATGCCGGGGATCGACTCGCCGGTTGCCTGGTCGCGCCGCAGTAGGCCGTCGTAGATGAACGACGTCACGATCGTGTCGCAATCACCGGTCGACCCGTTCTTCCCACCCGGGTCGAAGGTGTTGGTGAACTGGGTCTCCAGGTCGTACCCATAGCGGAGGTTGTCACCACCCCCGCCGCTGCTATCGGCTCCAGTGCAGCCGGTCAGGACCGCGGTCCCGATCGCGATACCGGCGACGATCGCGGTCCGCAACGTTGTCTGACGTCGTACCTTCATGCTTCGACCCCCTGGTGCGGGCCCCCCGGCGCCGCTCGCGCATCGTATGACGCCCGTGTCAGGTTTGCACGACATCCCGACAACAAAATCCACACAACCCTTCGAGGTGAAGACGGGGATCAACGCCAAGTACCTGGCGTAGGTCCGCCAGATCGCCGCCGAGTTGGGGCCCGTGATTGCCGCGTCGGAGGCGACCGCCCCGACCGAACGATTCCGGGGATTGGCTCTGTAGGCTGCCCCGCCATGAAGACCCGAGTTGCCGCCGTTGATGGCTGGTTCACCCTCGGCGACGAGCCCGCACTGCTCGCGAGTCGGGGTGCGGAGACCGGCAGTTTCTTCTTCCCGAAGAACCTGGCCTTCTCGCGCAATCCTGCCGCGCCCACCGAAGAACTCGAGGAGGTTGAGCTCTCCCGGCGTGGTCGGGTCTGGTCATGGACTACCAACCACTATCAACCCCCCGCCCCGTATGTAGCCGCGGACCCGTTTGTGCCGTACACCGTGGTGGCGGTCGAGCTCGCCGACGAGCAGATGGTGGTGCTCGGGCCGCTGGCACCCGAGTTCGACCCCGCTTCTCTCACCGTGGGGACCGAAGTTGAACTCACGCTGGGCACCCTCTTCGAAGACGACGACAGTGAGTTCGTGATCTGGCAATGGAAGCCGGTGAGCGCATGAGCGAGAACGCGCGCGACATCGCAGTCCTCGGAGTGGGGATGCATCCCTGGGGAAAATGGGGCAAAAACTTCGTGGAGTACGGCGTGGTCGCGGCTCGTGCTGCGCTTGCCGATGCCAACGTCGACTGGCGCGACGTGCAGCTGGTGTGTGGCGCCGACACGATGCGTAACGGGTATCCCGGATACGTCGCGGGCGCCACGTTCGCGCAGGCGTTGGGATGGCAGGGCGCCTCGGTCTCGTCGTCGTACGCCGCGTGTGCGAGCGGAGCGACCGCGCTGAACGCGGCCCGCGCCCAGATTCTTGCGGGCATGGTCGATGTGGCGTTGGTGGTTGGTGCCGACACCACGCCGAAGGGTTTCCTCGCGCCCAACGCGGGGGAGCGCGGTGACGATCCGGATTGGTTGCGATTCCGTCTTCTCGGTGCAACGAACCCCACCTATTTCGGGATGTACGCACGGCGGAGAATGGAACTCCACGGGGCAACCCAGGAGGACTTCGCCGCGGTGAAGGTCAAGAATGCGCGTCACGGGTTCGAGAACCCCTACGCGCGGTTCCGCAAGGAAGTGACGCTCGAAGATGTGGCCGCGTCGCCGATTGTCTCGGATCCGCTACGCCTCCTCGAGATTTGCGCAACCTCGGATGGTGCGGCTGCGCTCATCGTGTGTTCGATGGATTACGCCAAGGCGCACGGCATCAGCGACCCGGTGCGCGTCGCAGGGGTCAGTACCGTGACGCCGAGCTACCCGAACACCCTGATCGACATGCCGAACTTCGCCACCGACTCTGCGTTCGGTGTCACGCCTCCCGAGCGCGGCTTTCGCGACTCGATTGCGTACGCCGCCTACGAACAGGCCGGGATCGGACCTGAGGATCTCGACCTCGCCGAGGTGTATGACCTTTCGACCGCGCTCGAACTCGACTGGTACGAGAACATCGGGCTGTGCAAGCCCGGTGAGGCGGAACGGCTGGTGCGTGACGGCGACACCACCATTGGTGGGCGGATCCCGGTGAATGCGAGCGGCGGACTCGCGTGTTTCGGCGAAGCGGTACCGGCCCAGGCCATCGCCCAAGTGTGCGAACTGGCCTGGCAGGTCCGCGGTGAGGCGGGCGCCCGACAAGTTGAAGGGGCCCGAGTCGGGCTCACGGTAAACCAGGGCCTGTTCGGTCATGGCAGCTGCGTGATTGTGAGGAAATAGTCAATGGAATGGAACTTCGCCGACTTGTTCGAAGCGGTCGCCAGCACAGTGCCAGATCGCACCGCGGTGGTGTGTGGCGATCGTCGCCTCACGTTTTCAGAACTCGACGAGCGCGCGTCACGTCTCGCGAACCATCTCATTGCCTCGGGCGTCAAGGTCGGTGACCACGTCGGCATCTATGCCTATAACGGAGTCGAATGGGTCGAGGCGATGTTCGGCGCGTGGAAGGCCCGTGCGGTTCCGATCAACGTGAACTACCGCTACGTGGAGGCCGAACTCGCGTACCTGTTCGACAACGCGGATCTGGTGGCGCTGGTCCACGGTCGCGAGTTCATCCCGCGTATTGCGGCGGTGCGCGATCAAGCTCCGAAACTCACGACCTTCGTGTCGATCGAGGACGGAACGGATGAGGACCTGGACGCGATTGGAGCAGTGGAGTACGAACACGTGCTCTCGGCGGCCTCGCCGGACCGGTACGCATTGCCGCGCAGCGGTGACGACCTCTACATGCTCTACACCGGCGGCACCACGGGAATGCCCAAGGGTGTGATGTGGCGCCAGGAAGATTTCTTCCACTCCACGATCGGCGCCCTGATGAACGGCGGCGGAGTGTTCGACTCGCCTGATGCCGTGGTGGAGGTGGCGCGAAACGGCGGCACGCTGGTGGGGTTCCCGATCGCGCCGTTGATGCATGGAGCCGCCCAATGGGTCGCGCTCATGTTGTTGCTCCAGGGCAACACGTTGGTGCTGAGCGCGCAGAAGAAGATGGACCCGCACGAGGTCTGGCGCACGGTGGTGCGAGAAGACGTGATGACGATCAGCTTGGTCGGCGACGCGATGGCCCGACCGTTGATCGAGGCCCTCGAAGATGGAGGCGTGGAGTACGACCTCTCGAAGTTCTTCGTCATCGGGTCCGGCGGTGCGATTCTGTCGCCCGCGGTGAAACAGAAGATCGGTGAAGTGCTCCCCAACGTGATGATCGTGGATTCACTCGGTGCGTCAGAGACCGGCTTCCAGGGTTCGGTGTCCAGCTCGGACGCCGAAGGCAAGCCGCGCTTCACGATGGGTGACCACACCATGGTGATCGACGATCAGGGTGTGCCGCTCGTGCCGGGTGCGGGAGTGATCGGACACCTGGCGCGCAAGGGCTACATGCCGCTCGGCTACTACAAGGACGAGGCCAAGACCGCGGCCACGTTTGTAGTGCTCAACGGCGAGCGGTGGGTGATGCCCGGTGACATGGCCCGGGTAGAGGACGACGGCCAGATCACGTTGCTCGGGCGCGGGTCGGTCAGCATCAACTCCGGTGGCGAGAAGATCTTCCCCGAAGAGGTTGAGCTCGCGTTGAAGTCGCATCCCGATGTGTTCGACGTCGTCGTCGTCGGCGTGCCTGATGAGCGTTGGGGCGAGCGCGTCGCCGCAGTGGTCAAGGCACGGGGGACGACCACCCCCACCGTCCAATCCCTCGCGGACCATGCCCGTGCTTCCATCGCCGGTTACAAAGTTCCGAAGGAAGTGCACCTCGTCGATGAGATTGTGCGCTCGCCGTCGGGCAAGGCCGACTACCGCTGGGCCAAAGCCATTGCGACGGAACAGGCATAAGGGCGAGGACCCCTGCGGGTTTTAGTTCGCGGGGTTTTAGTTCGCGGGGTTTTAGTTCGCGGGGAGTACGACGATGTCGCGGGCGATGTCCCACCCGGGCCAGGTGGCGATCCCCGAGGTTCCGGGCGGCATCTTCGTGACTGCGAAGCGGTGAACTCCACCGGTGCCGTCGATGGTGTAGCCGCCGGTCCCGGTGCTGAGGAGTGACACACCCCGACCGGGCCGGCTCGCCGGTGCGGCCCAGACGTTGGTCGGAGCGGGGGGTGAGGGATTCGCACCGATAGTGAACGCGTGGAGCGAGCCGTTCCGGTCGATCACGTAACCGCCGGATCCGTCGGGCAGGATCGTGATGCCTTGGGCAATGTCCCGACCCAACCAGTACGGGCTCCCGGTTGGCCGCCCAGGCAGGGCGCTGGCTCCGACCCGGAAGCGGTGGATCCCGCCGTAGGCATCCACCAAGAGTCCGCCCTTACCGTTGGGCATGAGTGCGACGCCGCGTGCGACGTCGACTCCGGGCCAGTACGGACCGTTCTTTGCGGCCGGCGGAGTGGTTCCGGCTCCGATCCGGAATGGGTGGAGACCGCCGTAGCCGTCGAGGGTGTAGCCGCCGGACCCGTCGGGGAGGCTGGCCGCGCCGCGAGCGATGTCCCAGCCCGGCCAGTAGACCGCGCCGCGGGCCGCGGGCGCGACCGGCGTGCTACCGATTTTGAACGGGTGGAGACCGCCGAAACCGTCGAGGGTGTATCCACCGGTACGCGCGGTTCCGGGCAACACGGTGATGACCTTGCTCGCGCTGTCGGTGCCACCGACGCTCGTGACCTGCAGCGTCGCGGTGAAGGTGCCGGGGGTGGTGTAGATGTGCGCCGGGCTGATCTCGGTGGAGGTGGGAGAGCCGTCGCCGAAGTTCCAGAGGTGGGTTTCGGCGCGGATGCTGTGATCGACGAACCACACCGCCAACGGGCTCGCGCCGCGGGTCACGTGGGGCGCGAACGACGCGACGGGGGGCGGGGTCTCACTGAGGTTCAGCACGAAGACCGCGTACTTCAGCGGGTCCGTGGGTGGTCGCAGGTCGTAGCCGTCGGCGATAAAGATCTGATCGCCGGACGCATCGACCGATCGTGGGTCGAGGATTCCGAGACGCCCGAGGTCGAACGTCCACCCGCTGACCACCGTCCAGTCTGCGGTTGAGACCTTCACTAACTGATTCAGCGTCGTGGTGAGGAGCAGCGTGTCGGCGTCGGGGAAATCCATTCCGGTGATGGATGTTCCTGCACCGATGATGTTGATGTCGGGTCCGATGGTGTTCATCGCGTAGTCGTACGTTCGGATCTTGGTGCCCTTCCCGAAGTACAGGCCGGAGCCATACCGGTAGCCCGCGGCTGCAGGGTTGGTGCCTTCGGGAAGCGCTTGGTACGACTCGACTTGGAACTTTCCAGCACCGTCGCGCTTGAGTCGAAATGCAGTTGGTTGGAAGGGCGCGACGCCGCAACAGTTGGCGGAAAAGATGTACAGGCTGTCGGTAAACACGTCGTACGCAGCCGACTGAAGTGCATCCGAACGGCCGAGACCCGCCGCGGTGCCGCCGCCGACGGGCTGAGCCGCGGAGAACGCAGATTGTGTGATGGTGCGCCGGAGTTTTCCGGTCGTGCGGTCAACTTCATACGCTCGATTCCCGCCGTCGTCAACGAACCAGAACGCGTTGTCGAAGGGCAAGAATGTGCCGCCGTCGAGGTCGAACGCGTTCGTGGTGCTCCCTGCCACGACCGGGACCCACGGTTGGGAGCTGATGGTGTGGTCCACCGTGAGGTAGGGCAACGTCGGGTTCGATAGGGCGGGTGCGCTGGTGTCGAGGACGAGCGCGGGGACCAGCCCCGCACCGAGCGCGCAGACGATCGCCAACAATCGAACGCGGAACTTCAACATGTTCGTGCCCCTTCAACCGGCCGCCTGCGATCCCTGGCGAAGCACCCTATATGGGTCGAAAACCGGAGAAAATGGGTCAAGCGGCCCACACACTGGGTCGGTCGACGCCTGCTTGCGTGTCGTTGGCGCTGGTGGCAGGACACGCGGGGCGGGTCTACGGCAGCGCCAATGGCAATCACACTCCACAACGGCGACGCGTCTGCGCTGTTCATTGTGCGGATTCCCTTCCCTGGAGGGACGTACGGACAACGAACGCCAGATTCGGCGTCGCTCGATCGATCGCGTCAACCAGGCGTTCGTTCATGACACCTGGCCCCCGCGACTGCTTGTCGCGTGGGTGGTGCTGACCGCCACTTATCCGACAAGCGCTCGTCAGCGAGGTCGCACGGCCACCCAGGCGTCACGTCATCTGACATCGGCCCGCGCCGATTTCGCGCCAGTGGTTCGGGCGTCTCCTCCCGCCCAGAACTCGGTCAACGTTCACGGTCGTCCTTCGACCCGCTCCCCTCGACGCTCTCCCTCCGACGATCTGATGGCTCGTCAGGTCGGCGGGTAGCGTCCCGGCCGGTATGAACCCGAGGCGGATGTTGACGTGGAGCTGAGCTGGAGCCCGGCGGAGCAGGCGTTTCGGGCGGAGCTGCGGGAGTGGCTGGCCGCGCATGTTCCCGGCGAACCGTTGCCGAGTGGCGACACCCGCGAGGGATTTGCCCGCCATCTGGAGTGGGAGCGAACCCTCTTCGATGCTCGATGGGCCGTCGTTTCGTGGCCCGAGCAGTACGGCGGCCGCGGGGCCAGCCTGTGGGAGTGGTTGATCTTCGAAGAGGAGTACTACCGAGCGGCCGCGCCCCAACGCGTGACCCAGAACGGGATCTTCCTGCTCGCGCCCACGCTGTTCGAGTTTGGGACGGCGGATCAGCAGGATCGCTTCTTGTCGAAAATGGCGAGCGGAGAAGAGTCATGGTGTCAAGGCTGGTCCGAGCCGGATGCGGGCAGCGATCTCGCGGCCATTCGATCCACTGCAACGCGTGACGAGTCCGGCGGCGGTTGGCGACTCAACGGCCAGAAAACGTGGACCACTCGCGGCGCGTTCTGCACCCACCTCTTCGGACTGTTCCGTACCGACCCCACCGCGGAGCGCCACCGTGGCCTCACCTACTTCCTTGTCCCGCTCGACACGCCCGGAGTCACCGTGCGCGGGTTTGGTCGTCTTGATGGTGACCAAGGGTTCGCGGAAGTCTTCTTCGAAGATGCACTCGTGACCGACGACTTGGTGCTCGGCGGTGTCGATCAGGGTTGGAGTGTCGCAATGGCCACCACGGGCTCGGAGCGCGGCCTCACCCTGCGCAGCCCCGGTCGGTTCAACGCGACGGCCGACCGGTTAGTCGCGCTGTACCGGGATCGTGTTGGAGCCGCGCCGGATCCGCTCCTCCGCGATCAGGTCACCCGGGCCTACATCGATGCCGAGGCGTACCGCCTGCAGACCCTCCAGACCGTGACGCGTGTGACCGCCGGAGATCCGCCGGGAATCGAGTCGAGTCTGACCAAAGTGTTCTGGTCCGAGCTCGACGTGCGTCTCCACGAGACTGCGCTGGCACTCCTTGGCTACGAAGCCGAGCTCGAATCGCCGTGGATGAAGGGCTACGAGTTCGCGCTGTCCGGTCCGATCTACGCCGGGACCAACGAAATCCAACGCAACGTGATCGCCGAGCGTGTGCTCGGGCTACCGAGAAAGTAGCGCTATGCAGTTCGCGTTCACCGAAGATCAGCTCGCGTTTCGAGACGCCGTTCGCGATCTCCTCGCCAAGGAGTGTCCGCCGAGTGTGGTGCGCGCCGCCTGGAGCAACGCCGACGGCCGCAGCGGGAGCGCGTGGAACGCGCTCGGCGAGATGGGGGTGCTCGGTGCTCTGGTGCCGGAGGTGTCGGGCGGGCTCGGCCTGAGCGAACTCGATGTGGTGCTGCTCGCAGAAGAGACCGGGCGAGTCGCGTTGCCCGAGCCGTTCGTCGAGCATGTGTTGGTGGGTGCGCCCCTCGCGGTCTTGGAACACCCTGATGTCGTGAATGGTGTGATGACCGTGAGCGCCGGCGATCCGGTGATTCCGTATGGAGTCGCGGCCGATGTGATCGTGGTACTGGCGCCGGATGCGCAGCTCGCCACCGGCTCGAGCGCGACGTTCGAGGCGCTCACATCGGTGGACGCGAGCCGTCGGCTCACGCGCCTGGTTGAAGCGAACACTTCCCGACCGCTCACACGCGACGAGATCTCGGTCGCGTTCTGGCGCGCAACGCTCGGGTACTCCGCCCAGCTCCTCGGACTCGCCCGCCAGATGCTCGATATGACCGTGGCGTACGCCACCGAACGCCGCCAGTTCGGCTCGCCGATCGGGTCATTCCAAGCGATCAAGCACCAGCTCGCGAACGTACGCATCGCGCTCGAGTTTGCGGCCCCGCTTGTGTACCGAGCGGCCCACTCGCTCGCGACCAACGATCCCGACGCGGCCCTGCACTGCTCGATGGGCAAAGCCCAAGCTGCCGACGCGGGGATGCTCGCGGCGAGTACCGCGCTGCAATGCCACGGCGCGATCGGTTACTCCTACGAACATGATCTGCACCTATGGATGAAGCGAACGTGGGCCCTCGCCGGCGCGTGGGGCGATGCCGCGTGGCACCGCGACCGCGTGGCTCGTGCGATCCTTGACCGTCCCGCCTGACGTCTCACCTGACGTCTCACCTGAGAAGGGAACACCATGTCCGAGGCTTACATCATCGATGCCGTCCGCACTCCCGTCGGTCGACGCGGCGGCTCGCTGAGCCAGGTCCACCCGGCCGATCTCGGCGCGCACGTGCTCAAAGAGATCGTGACGCGCAACGACTTCGATCCCGCCGCCGTAGAAGACGTGGTCTTCGGGTGTCTCGACGCGATTGGTCCCCAAGCCGGCGACATCGCCCGCACCTGTTGGCTCGCCGCGGGCCTCCCGGAGTCGGTCCCCGGAACGACGGTGGACCGGCAATGCGGCTCGAGTCAGCAGGCCGTGCACTTCGCGGCGCAGGGCGTGATGAGTGGCACCCAGGATGTGGTGGTCGCCGGGGGCGTGCAGAACATGAGCATGATCCCGATCTCCTCGGCGATGACGGTGGCCGAGCAGTTCGGGTTCACCGATCCGTTCAGCACGAGCACGGGTTGGGTGGAGCGGTACGGCACCCAAGAGGTGAGTCAGTTCCGCGGTGCGGAGCTCATCGCAGAGAAGTGGGGGATCAGCCGAGACGACATGGAACATTTCGCCGTCCAATCCCACGAGCGCGCGATCCGCGCTCGGGCCGAAGGACGGTTCGAGAACGAGATCATTGCGTTCGGCGACGCGACCTTTGACGAAGGGCCACGCGAACCCAATTGGGAGAAGATCCGTTCGCTGAAGCCGCTGATCGAAGGAGGTCGGGTCACCGCGGCGGTGAGCTCCCAGATTTCCGATGCCGCGAGCGCGATGCTCATCGCGTCGGAGCGGGCGGTGAAGGAACACGGCTTCAAGCCGCGGGCCCGCATCCATCACCTCTCGGTGCGCGGCGACGATCCGATCTTCATGCTCTCGGCACCGATCCCGGCAACGGCCTACGCCCTCGAGAAATCCGGCATGAGCTTGGACGAGATCGACCTCGTGGAGATCAACGAGGCCTTCGCGTCGGTCGTCCTTGCATGGGCGAAGGAGACCGGCGCGGAGATGGCCAAGGTGAATGTGAACGGTGGGGCAATAGCGCTCGGTCACCCATTGGGCGCCACCGGCGTGCGGTTGATGACCACACTCCTCAACGAGCTGGAACGCACCGGCGGCCGTTACGGCCTCCAGACGATGTGTGAAGGCGGTGGCCAGGCGAACGTCACGATCATCGAACGGCTGTAGTTCCGCCATCCGAGGGATCGGAGCAGACAGAATCAGGTGATGCGGGTGGAATGGCGGGCACCGGTTGACGGCGACCTGGATGAGTGGGTCGACGCGCTCGCGATCGTTGAGGCGGTCGATCGAACTGGTGAGGTGCTGGGGCGAGCCGACCTGGAGGAACAGCTGGGGTTGTCGTACTTCGACGCCTCGCGCGACGCGCGCCTGGGGTGGTGCGACGGGCGAATAGTCGGCTGGGGAACGGTGGTCTGTATTCCCAGCTCGCATCAACGACGCGTGTTGCTCGACGGTGCCGTGGTCCCGGACGTGCGCGGCATGGGCGTGGGCGCGGAACTGGTGGCATGGCAGACCGAACGAGGGCGGGAGGTCGCGGCCGACCAGCAGTTGTTGAGTCCGGGATGGTTGGAGCTTTCGGCATCACAGGCCGATGTCACTCGTAGCGATCTGTTTCGCTCGTTCGGGTTCACTCCGCTGCGCTACTACCACGAGATGCGCCGCCCGCTCGCCGACGGCGCGATGCCGATAGCGCTGCGCGAGGGTCTGGAACTCGTACCCTTCGACGTGACCCGTGACGACGCCATACGGGTGGCTCACAACGAGGCCTTCCGGGATCATTTCGCGTCGAGCGAACTCGATGCCGAGACCTGGGGCACATGGGTCACCGGCCACCACAACTTCCGTCCCGACTGCTCGTATCTCGTCCTCGACGGTGACGCGATCGCGGGGTACGCGCTCAACTCGATTCACCCTGACGATTGGCCCGCGCTTGGGTTCCGTGAAGGGTGGACCCACCAACTCGGGGTGCGCCGCGCCTGGCGTAGCCAGGGTGTGGCGCGCGCGTTGCTGAGCGCGACTGCGGGCGCGTTTGCGGTTGAGGGACTGGAGTACGCCGCCCTCGACGTGGATGCCGAGAATCCCACCGGTGCGCTCGCGTTGTACGAAGGCCAGGGTTACGAGCGCACCAAGACCCGAGTCGCCTGGTCACTGCCCGTTGAGGAGCCGCCGGTCTCGTGATCGCTACTCGGGAAGCCGCTATGCGCTCATGAACGCGATCGGAACGGAGATGTCGTACTGATCGTGGTGCAAGGTGACGATTCGTCGACCGGGTTGTACCGCGTCCTTGATCCGACCGACGCCGTCAGCAAGGAGCGCGGCCGTGGCATCGATATCCGCGACGGTGAAGGCCAAGCCGAAGAAGTGCGCCGGCCGGCTGTCGTCGCTCGCAGGCTCTACGGGACCGATGAGTTCGATGATCGTCTCGCCGCCGCGGAAGAACACCTGGCGGAACGGCGCACCGTACTGATCGGTGTCGCGTACCCGGCGAACGTCGAGTCCACGCGCGGCGAAGGCGGAAGTGGTGCGCTCGAGGTTCGGGGTGACGACCACCACGTGATCGACGATCGTGCTGCCGTTCGCGTGCGCACCCGGTGGGTTCGGAGACGACGGTTTGACAGCAGTGACGAGGCCATCGATCGACCCGGTGCCGCCAGGATCGTCGGGAGGATCGCCCGGAAGGTCTGACCAGCTCCAGGACCGGATGCGTTTCGCCTCGGCTCGTCCGATGAGTCGAATCGTGATTGCACCGATCTGTGCAATGTCATCGACCACCGTGAATCCCGCCGCGCGCCACGCGTCGGGTTCGTCGGCAATCTGGAGTTCGACGACGGCCGGGGCCGTGGGCAACGTCAAGGGATCAGCGCGGCGTACTCGTCGAGGATCGGGAGCACCGTGTCGGCGTCGCCACCCTCGACCCGCAGCACGACCTCGTTGATCCCCAGCGACGCGTAGTAGTCGAGCTTGCCCGGATTGGGAACAGTTCCGAACGGAACAATGCGGAGTTCGCCGGCGTCGCGCCCCACGGCGTCACACGCTCGGCGCAGGTCGTCGAGCGCGGCCCGTATGCCGGCGCCACCGATAGGGATCCAACCGTCGGCGTACTCGGCCACGTGTGCGAGCAGCTTGGGCCCCGGACCGCCACCGATCAACACGGGCGGGCCACTGCGTCGGGTGGGCTTCGGCCACGACCATGAGGGCGAGAAGTTCACGAACTTCCCGTGATATTCGGCTTCGTCGTCGTGCCATAACGCACGCATCGCGAGGACGTGCTCACGGGCGATGTCACGGCGGTCCGCCATCGCGACTCCGTGGTGTTCGATCTCGTCCGCGTTCCAACCGAACCCAACTCCGAACACAAACCGGCCGGCGGCGATCTGATCCAGGGTGGCGATGGCCTTGGCGGTCACGATCGGTTCGCGCTGGGCCACGACGCAGATTCCGGTGCCGAGCAAGATCCGGTCGGTGACCGCGGCAGCCGCCGCGAGTGCGACGAACGGGTCGAGCGTGCGTCGGTACTCCTCGGCGAGCTCATCGCCGCCCGTGGGTGGTGGAGTCCGACGGGAGACGGGAATGTGGGTGTGCTCCGGGATGTAGAGCGAGTGAAACCCGCGGTCTTCGGCGGCACGTGCGAGCGACGCCGCGTCGATCGTTTGGTCGGTGGTGAACATGGTGATCCCGAAGTGCACGCGGGCACCGTACTGTCTGAACTCATGGATTCGCTGGTGGCGTTGCGCGCCTGGACCAAACCCGAGATCACCCATGTGGGGCGGCTGCCGATGCGCAGTCCGCTCCTTCCGGCACCCGACCGAGACGCCGCGCTCGGGGAGAGGTCGAACCCGTGGGTCCGCACCCTCGACGGGCGATGGAAGTTCATGCTGGTGGCGAGCCCCGAACTCGCGCCGGCCGACTTCATGGCGCCCGCGCTCCACGAGGTTGTGTCGGAGGACGCGGCGTGGGACGACGTTGACGTCCCCGGTCTGTGGACCATGCAGGGCTACGACCGGCCGATCTACACCAACGTCCAGATGCCGTTCCGGGGGGTTCCGCCCGAGGTGCCCGACGACAACCCGACCGGGATGTATCGGCGCGCGTTCACGGTCCCCCGCGCGTGGGAAAAGCGCCGGGTGGTCTTGCACATCGGCGCGGCCGACAGCGTGCTCCACGTCTGGGTCAACGGCCGACCCGTGGGCATCTCGAAGGACTCACGGCTCGAGGCCGCGTTCGATGTCACCGACGTGGTCACCGTCGGCGAAAACTCGATCGCGCTCATGGTGGTCCGGTGGTCCGACGCGAGCTATGTCGAAGATCAAGATCAGTGGTGGCACGCCGGCATCGGTCGGTCGGTGTATCTCAGCGCGGCCGGCCGGGTACGGATCCAGGACGTCCATGCACGACCGGGGTGGAATCCCTCCCAAGGCGTTGGGTCGCTCAAGGTGCGCACCGAGATCGGGTTCACCGGCAAGCCCGAGCGCAACTGGACGGTGAGCGCACAGCTCGAGACGATCAAGGGTGCCAAGGTGGGCGTGGCGATGGTTGGCGTGGTGCCGACGGATCGCCGCGCTTACCTCTTCTCCGGCCATGTGGTGGATGTCAGCGCCGAAGATCTCGCGGTGATGCCGTGGTCGTCGGAGGCGCCGAACCGATACCGCCTGGTGGTGACGCTGGCGGATGCGACGGGGAAAGTGCGCGAGGTCAACGCCTGCATCGTCGGGTTCCGCTCGATCGAGATCCGCGACCGCGAGTTTCTGATCAACGACCAGCCGGTCCTGATCCGTGGGGTCAACCGTCACGACTTCGATCCCCACACCGGTCGGGTGGTGACGGTGGATCAGATGCGCGCCGATTTAGTGGTGATGAAGCAGTACGGCTTCAACGCGGTCCGCACGTCGCACTCACCCAACGATCCCGCGTTCTATGACCTGTGCGATGAACTCGGGCTCTACGTGGTGGACGAGACCAACTTCGAGAGTCATGCGTTCATCCTCTCCTTGTGCCACGACCCGCGCTATGCCGCCGCCTTGTTGGATCGCGGGTCTCGCATGGTCACGCGTGACAAGAACCATCCGTCGATCATCATGTGGTCGCTGGGCAACGAGTCCGGGTACGGCGCGCACCACGAGGCGCTCGCCGGATGGATCCGCGCGTATGACCCGTCCCGACCGCTTCACTATGAGGGCGCGATTATGTGGGACTGGGGTCGCCGCCAGACCGCCACCGACGTGTTGTGTCCGATGTACCCGGAGATCGCCGACATCGTGGCGTGGGCGCAGGCCCGCAACGGTGAACTCCCGCTGATCATGTGCGAGTACTCGCACGCGATGGGCAACAGCAACGGATGTCTCGCCGAATACTGGGATGCGATCGAGTCCACTCCGGGGCTGCAGGGTGGATTCATCTGGGAGTTCTGGGATCACGGCTTGGCGCAAAGCCTGGCCGACGGCGCCACCCGCTCCGCGTACGGCGGCGACTTCGGTGATGAGCCCAACGACGGCAACTTCTGCATCGATGGACTGGTCTGGCCCGACCGCACGCCGAAGCCCGCGATGGAAGAGCACAAGGCACTCGCGTTGCCGGTCGGCGTGGAATGGGTGCCGGGTCGGACACCGCGCCTGCGGGTCACGAACCGCCAGGACTTTCGAGACCTCGCATGGTTGCGCGCCCGCTATGAGATCGCGGTCGACGGAACGGTGCGCGCCGCTGCGGTGCTCTCACTCCCGCAACTCGGCGCCGGGGAGTCCGCCACGGTTCTGTTGCCGCAAGCCGTCCCCACCTTCGATCGCGACGTTGAGGCGGTGCTGACGGTTCGGTTCACCACGGCGCGGGAGCTGCCGTGGGCGCCGCGAGGGTTCGAGATCGGGGTTGTGCAGATCACGATTCCGCCGCGGGGACGCGCGACCGTGGCACGGAAGGCGACGCCGTCGAAGGGGTCGGTCACGGTTGAGTCCGGCTCGATCACCACGATCTCCGCGGCGGGGCTGGACGCCACTGTCGATCTCGAGACTGGCTGCCTCGGACTCGCTCGGCGGGGTCTGGCCCTGATCGAATCCGGACCGCACCTCGCGCTCTGGCGTGCGCCCACCGACAACGATGGCCTCAAGCTCGCGGCGATGCAGGAACTCAAGCCGCTCGGACGGTGGCGTAGCGCGGGTTTGGACAACCTCTCCGTGCGCTCGGTGAAGGTGCGGGTCACCGCGCATGGTCAATCCGCCCGCGCCACCACGGTCCGAGAGATTGTGGGTACAGATTCGGACGCGCCGATTGTGTCCCGCGAAACGATGACGCTGCGCGCCGACGGTGCGGTGCTCGTGGCCGAGGATGTGCGGATTCCCTCCGCGTTCGTGGACCTGCCGCGTATCGGGATGCGCATGGATCTGCCGCTCGCGCTCGACCGCGTCACCTGGTACGGGCGCGGCCCGGTGGAGTCGTATCCGGACCGTCGCCGCGGGGCGCAGATCGGCAGGTTCACTTCCACGGTGGCCGATCAATACGTGCCGTACGTGGTACCCCAAGAGCACGGTGGTCATGCCGATACGCGATGGGCCGTCATTCACACCGCGGCCGGGCGCGGGCTGCTCGTGGTTGGGGCCGAGCCGTTCCAGTTGAACGTGAGTCAGTTCACGCCGGAACAGATCACCGCGGCGCCTCACGCCGGGGACCTCGTTCCGGCCGACGTGATCACCCTGCACCTCGATCATCGTCACCGCGGGCTCGGGACCCTGTCCTGTGGTCCGGACACTCTGCCCGAATACCGGATCGGCTCGGGCCGTTACCGGTTCGCGTGGGGCGTGCGGGCAGTCAATCTCCATCGGGGTGATGTCGCGAAGATCGCCCGGGAGCTGCGCGCTGATCTGATCCGGCTACGTTGATCCGCCCATGGGGATCTGTGACAACCGAGTAGTAATCGTGACCGGCGCGGGGCGCGGTATTGGCCGCGGGCATGCGCTGGAGTTCGCCCGCCAGGGGGCCAAGGTCGTGGTCAACGATCTCGGCGCCGAGGGTGACGGCAGTGGAGGCTCCACGGGCCCGGCCGGCGAGGTGGTCGACGCGATCCGCGCCATGGGTGGCGAGGCGGTGGCCAACGGCGATGACGTTGCCGATTGGGACGGCGCGCAGCGCTTGATTCGCACCGCGATCGACGCGTTCGGGACTCTCGACGTCTTGGTCAACAATGCCGGTTTCTTGCGCGACCGGATGGTGGTCAGCACCTCGGAGGAAGAGTGGGATGCGGTGATCCGAGTGCACCTCAAAGGCCACTTCGCCCCCGCTCGGTTCGCCGCCGCCTACTGGCGAGAGCAACAGAAGGCCGGGGTAGCGGTCGACGGCCGAGTGATCAACACGTCGTCCGGCGCGGGTCTTATGGGCAGCGTGGGCCAGGGCGCCTATAGCGCGGCCAAGGCGGGGATCGCGGGGCTCACGATGGTGGAAGCCGCCGAGCTGGGCCGCTACGGCGTGACCGCGAACGCGATTGCCCCGGCGGCGCGAACACGAATGACCGAGGCGGTATTCGCCGACACCATGGCGGCACCGGCCGACGACGCGTTCGACGAGATGGCCCCCGAGAACATCGCGCCGTTGGTGGTGTGGCTCGGTTCATCGGAATCGGCGGGCGTGACCGGTCGGGTCTTCGAGGTGGAGGGCGGCGTCATCTCGGTGGCCGACGGCTGGCAGCACGGACCGCGTGAGGACAAGGGCGCACGTTGGGAGCCGATCGAGGTCGGGCCGGTGGTGGCGCGGTTGCTCGATATTGGGCCGCCCCCCACTCCGGTCTACGGGGCGTAGCGGCGCGCCGATGACGGAATACGGGGTCGCCGCCCACGCTCGTCTGCGACCCGAGAAGGTCGCGATCGTGCACGGCGATCGCCGCATCACGTTCGGCGAGCTCGACGATCTCGCGACGCGGGCGGCCACGGTCTTGCTGGGTCGAGGGGTCGGGCCCACGGGGCGCTTGGGGATCGCGCTTGGGAACCGGCCGGAGTGGATAATCGCGGCCCTCGGCGCGGCGCGTCTCGGCGCGCAGGTGGTGCCGATCCCGGGCGGGGCGACTCGCGACGAGCGGGAGTACTTCTGTACCGACGGCGAGGTCGCGTCGCTCGTCGACGAGGTGACCCTGGACGAGTTCCTGCGCGCGCTCGCGACCGCCGACGTTTCGATCGAGACCGAATGGGCGTCCGACTACGTCACGTTGCGGGCCTACACGTCGGGCACAACTGGGCGGCCGAAGGCCGTGTTGCGACCGGTTGTTCCCGCGGCGCAGTCGATCGAGGGCATGGTGGCGTACTACACCAACTACGGGATCGATGCGGTAGAGGAAGTAAATATCACCGCGTCGCCGCTCCATCACATCGCCGGGTTCAGTGGCCTGCACAGTGCGTCGCTCCTCGGCCATACCGCGGTGTTGCTCGACCACTTCGACGCGACGGAATGGTTGCGCGCGGTCGAATGGGAGCGGGTCACCTATTCATGGTGTGCGCCGGTGCATCTCTTTCGACTGATGGCAGTGCCGGACGCTGAGCGGGCCGCGGCCGATGTGTCGAGCATCAAGCGCGTGCTGCACGGCTCGGCCCCGTGTGCGCCGAGCCTCAAGCGTGCCGTCATCGACTTCTTGCCCGATGGCGCGTTGTGGGAGACCTACGGGGGCACCGAGACCATGGGCACCGTCATCACTCCAGAGGAGTGGCTGCGCAAGCCGGGGAGTGTTGGCAAGGCCGCGCCGGGCTCCACGATCAAGATTTACGAAGCTGACGCGGACGGGGCCGACGCCCACGGGACCGACGGCGGCGAGCTGCCCGTTGGCGAGATCGGGCTGATCTATATCGGATCCGATTGGGGCCTTGGCTTCCGCTACGAGGGTCCCGACGAACTGACCGAGGCGGTCTATCGCGGCAACCTCGCCACGCTCGGCGACATGGGCTATCTCGACGAAGACGGATACCTGTTTTTGGCCGACCGCCATAAGGACATGATCATCACCGGTGGATCCAACGTGTATCCCGCGGAGGTCGAGTCGATTCTCGTGACCCTCGACGGGATCGCGGAGGCCGCGGTGATCGGGCTTCCCGACGATGAATACGGCGAGATCGTGACCGGGGTTGTCGTACGCAATGCGTTCGGACCGCCGGTGACCGCCGACGAGGTGATCGCGTTCGCGCGCGAACATCTCGTCCGCTACAAGGCGCCGCGTCGAGTGGAGTTCCTCCCAGAACTTCCACGCGACCCGATGGGCAAGATTCTCAAACGCGAACTCCGCGCCCGGTTCTCGTAACCCAAACACCAACTTGCGCCATTTTCCGACCGTCACGGTCGGAAAATGACGCAAGTTCGGTGCGGCGTCCGGTCAGCTCAGGCGTTCGACGATCATGGCCATGCCTTGGCCGCCACCCACGCACATGGTCTCGAGTCCGTAGCGGCCACCGCCGTCCTCCAGGCCGTTGATGAGGGTGGTCATGATGCGTGCCCCGGTCATGCCGAATGGGTGGCCGAGCGCGATCCCGCCGCCGTGGATGTTGAGCTTCTCCATAGGGATGTTGAGGTGCTTGGCCGAGGGAATCACTTGTGCGGCAAAGGCCTCGTTGATCTCGACCAGGTCGATGTCGTCCATGGTCAGCCCGGCGCGTTGCAACGCCATGCGCGATGCGCCGATCGGACCGAGGCCCATGATCTCGGGGTTGAGCCCGGACACACCGCTCGACACCACGCGCGCCAACGGAGTGATCCCCAACTCGTTCGCACGGGTATCGCTCATCACGATCACCGCGGCGGCACCGTCGTTCAACGGACACGCGTTGCCCGCGGTCACCGAACCGTCGGGGCGGAACACCGGCTTGAGCTGCGCGAGCTTCTCTGCCGTGGTGCCGTCGCGCGGGCCGTCGTCCTTGGAGATCACCGTGCCGTCGGGCAACGTGATCGGAATGATCTCGCGCTCGAAGAAGCCATTGACCTGCGATTCACAGGCGCGCTGCTGTGAACGCGCTGCGAACTCGTCCATCTCTTCGCGCGTCACGCCTTCGGATTGCACCACGTTCTCCGCGGTCTGACCCATCGAGATGTAGACGTCCGGCAGTCCAACGCCAGGCGTCCATACCGGCGCGCCCGCGTCCTGGCGCGCCTTGGAGCGGCCACGGGCGTCGGAGAAGCGGTCGTTGGTGGTGCCGGGGTTGCCGTCGGAGCGGCCCTTGTCGAACCGGCTCACACACTCCACGCCTGCGGCGATGAACACGTCGCCTTCGCCACACTTGATCGCGTGCGCGGCCATGCGGATGGTCTGCAGCGACGACGAGCAGTAACGGTTGACGGTGGTACCGGGTACATCATCGAGCCCGGCGAGGATCGCGACCACGCGGCCGAGGTTGTAGCCCTGCTCGCCGGCGGGCTGAGCACAGCCGATCATGAGGTCTTCGACGGTCTGCGGGTCGAGCTGGGGGACCTTGGCCAGCGCGGCGGTCACGATGGTCGCGGCGAAGTCGTCGGGGCGGAGGTCGACGAGCGACCCTTTGTTGGCGCGGCCGATCGGGCTGCGGGCGGTCGAGACGATCACGGCTTCAGGCATCGGGTCCTCCGGGGGTGTGAGACCCGGAGTTTCTAGCCGCTCTGGGTGAATGGGGCCCGAACGGCCAGCCCGCAGGCCAAGAGGGGACGGGTTGCTCGAGTCACGCAGTCGGATCGGCCACGTTGAGCCCGAGACGATGCGCGGCCTTGCCGAGTTCAGCGTCCGAGGTGGCCATCACGTCGGAGCCGATCGCGAGTGCAGCCGCCAGATGCACGGCTTTATAGCCGCGTAGCGCTTGATCCTCGGCGAGTGTTCCGGCAGCCGCGATGACTTCCTCGGTGATGTCGACGAAGTTGAGTTGGTCGAGGAGTTCCGTCAGCTCGCGCTTCGCGGTTCGGTGTTGGCGGGCGGTCAAGCGTTGTGCTCGGGTCGCGGCGGCCAGGGCTGATCGAGCCTCGACCGCGATCAGCCGAGCGGATGCGAGGTCATCCGCCGCCGACCAGATGTGCTCCGCCGCTTCGGTGCCCGGTTCGGCGATGAGGAGTTTGATGAACGCCGACGTGTCGAAGTAGGTGATCACCGGCGCTGTTCGGAGACCAGATCACTCACGGTTCCGGCGGCCTTGAGGGGCTTCGGCAGACGCCGACGTTTCGACGCGGGGGGCGTGACGAGACCCGCCTCGATGAGATCGGCGAGTCGGTTGGTGGACGCGTCGACGCGGACGACGCGCGCGACGGGCTTTCCCCGGTCGGTGACGAGGATCTCCTCGCCGTCCCCCACGCGTTCGAGATACCGACTGAGATTGTTCTTGAGGTCGCGGACTCCGACCTCGATGGGCTGTGTAGCTACCTCCATGCCAACAGTGTAGCTATCTCGCTGGCGGGGCGCGGTCAGGCTGATACGAGCAGGGATGCCATCGTGTCGAAGAAGACCATCCAACCTTCGCCGGCGTGGCGGTAGCCCTCGGCATCCATGTGGCCGCCGGCCTGGTGAAACTCCATCCGGGTTTTGCCGCCCAAATCATGGAACGTCACGGTCAGGGGTTCGAACTCGTCGCCGGGCCGATCGCTCATGGTCAGGACGAGTCGCTCGGGCGCGATGACCTCCACGAACGTCCCGTGCCAATCGATTGTGGTCGCGTCGGGCAGCACCATGGTTGCCTTCCACGCGCCGCCGGGTCGGGCGTCGATCTCGCAACTGTCGATCGGGATCTCGGCGGTCGGGCCGCCAAACCACGTGGCGAACGACGCGGGTGTGATCCACGCGTCGAACACCAACTCGCGCGGGGCATCGAAGATGCGCGTGATCACGATGCCATCGACACTGGAGGTCACGGTGTCGGTCAGGGTGGTGTCAGTCATCAGAGTTCCTTCTTCGGTGTCGGTTGGGCTTGGAGTTGACGGAGATGGTGATCGAGCTGGTCGAAACGGTCGTTCCAGACCTTGCGCTGCTCGTCGATCCAGGTCACGGCCGCGTCGAGGCGCTCGGTTTCGAGATGACATGGCCGGGTTTGAGCTTCCTTCCGCCGTGAGATCAGGCCGGAGTGTTCGAGCACCTTGATGTGCTTCGACACGGCCTGGAGGGTGAGGTCGAAGGGCTGGGCCAACTCGTTCACGGTGGCCTCGCCGGTGGACAGCCGTACGAGTATCGCCCGCCGGGTGGGATCAGCGAGGGCCGTAAAGGTGGCGTCGAGCTCGGTATCGGTGAGTGTCATCCGTCCGTAATCTACTGAACAGTTGATCAACGGTCAAGTTGAATAACTAGTCGGCACTCACGCGCCCCGGTGCAACCAGGTGAGCAGATCGGCGGGCGCAAGGGTGGCCGCACGGTCCAGGTAGTGGGCGAACTCCGCGTCGGTGAGGATCTCGCGACCCGCGCCGGACGATCCTCGGCGGAAGAACCGGGCGCGGTCCTTCAAGACCCCGGCCCGGTCGGGTGCGACGACGTCGGCCTGCGACTGCATCGCGTCGAACGACGCGGCACGGACGAGCTCGGGCCAGAGCGGATCGGGAACCGCGATGTCGAGCCGATCGGCAATGCGACGCATCTCGCCGCCGAGATCCGCGATGAGATCGTCGTAGTGAACGAGCAGCACGTGCGGATCATCGCGGCGCGCCCAGGCGTCCGACAGATGCCACAACACGCCGGGGAGCAGATCGAGCGCGTCGCGTGGCGCAATGTCGAGATCGATCCAGCCCAGTAGCCACTCGTGCAGCGGCGGACGCCGCGTGGGCAGTGCCGCGGGTTCGGGCTGGCCGGTCAACTCGCGGATGCGGTCACGATCGAGATTGTCGCCCTGGTGGTACAGCGACACCGCGAGGTCGAGCGGATGGCGCGCCACCACGATGTACGTGGCGCGCGGGTCGAGCGGGATCCCGTCGAGCGGCGTGTGTGTCTTCACGAACCGACGGTGGGTCTGCGCGTCGAGTTGGGTGAGGAGCTTGTCCAGGGGTGTGCCGAGCCAGTCCACCCACGGTGAGAGTTGATCGAGCCGGGCTGGGAACTCCACTGTCTCGAATACCAGCAGGGCGCAGATCATCTGCATCCAGGTGGTGCCGCTCTTCGAACGCGTACTGATGACGATGTCGCCGGCGCGGAAGTTGAAGGCCTGCCAGCGTGCACTGTCTTCGTCGGGCGATTGGTAGCGAACCGGTTCGTGGGGCACGAGCGTTACGCGAGGTGGTAGAGCTCGGCGACGTTGTCGTGGAGGATCCGGGACTGGGCAGCGGGGCTGAGCTGCGCCGCGTGCTCGTCGAGCATGGCTTGGGAGTTCGGCCAGGTCGCGTCGCTGTGGGGGAAGTCGTTGGCCCACATGAGCCGATCCACGTTCATCATCTCGGCGGTGCGAAACGCGACCCAATCGTCTTGGAACGTGAGGTACACGTGCTCCAGAAACGTTTCACTCGGAGTCTTGGTGAGCTCCCCTGCGGTGAGCCAGTTGCGATGCCGGTCGTAGGCGTGATCGGCGCGGTACATCCAGTGCGGCGCCCACCCCGCGTCGGCCTCCACGCACACGATCCGGAGGTCGGGGTGGCGTTCGAAGACGGCACCGAAGATCAACGTGCCAATGATGTCTTGGTTCCCGCGAATGATCGAGAGGAACGTGTTGAGCTTCGGGCCGCGCACCGTGTCCGAACCCACGGTGTCGGTCTTGCTCGTGAGAATGTGGAACGAAGGCGGCAGGTCCAGCGCGACGACCGCGTCCCAGAACTCGTCGTACATCGGGTCGTCGTAATCCCCCGGGCCCGGGTAGCCGGGGAGCATCACACCGCGGAGTCCCTTGGCCTTGATCGCTTCGAGATCCGCGATCCCCTCGTCGGGTGTGCGCATTGCGGTCTGGCCGAGTCCGACCAACCGGTCCGGCGCGAACGAACAGAACTCGGTGATCCATTCGTTGTACGCGTCGAAACACGCATGCTGGTAGTCGCGGTCGGGGTGATTGCACAGGATCATGCCGACGGACGGATAGATGATCTCCGCGCTGACGCCGTCGATGTCCTGGTCGTGGAGGCGAGCCTCGGGATCCCAACCGCCGCGGTGCAGGTCCTCGAAGTGCTTGCCCATGTCGAGGCGAACTTCGTCAGCCGGCCGACCGGCCGCCGCGACGAGCCACATCGGTACGAGGGACTGCCCGTTGTCCACGACCATGCAGTCGCCCATGGTGCCGTGATACTGCAACCGGGGCGCACGATCGCGGTACGCGGGGTCGATGTAGTCGAGGTAGGCGTTGGGCGGCTCGGTGATGTGCGAATCAGCTGAGATACAGCGGCGCGATGCAGTCGCGGTCATGAATCTCCTCGGAGGTCGGCCGGAGCGGAGGCGCGGCGGTTCTTAGCCCGCGAGGGCTGTGATGGTTTCGGTCATCGCGCTCATGTCGAAGTAGTCGCGCCACAGGGTGATCTTGCCGTCGGCCACTTCCCACACGCCCATGACGTTGACCGCGGCACTCTTGGCGCCTGCGTTGAACGTGTCGGTCCGCTCGTTCATCACGGTCGTCGCGCTGGCAACCTGGCGGTGCACCGTCCACTCCATCGCGTCCACGCCCATCGCGTCGAGTTGAGCGAACACGCTCCGAATGCCATCGGGGCCGGTGACCTTGCCGATCGGCACGTTGTCGTACTCGATGTCGTCCGCGACGAGCTCGAAGGCACCGTCGAAATCCAGCGCGGTGATGCGCGCGGTAAAGGTGTTGACGATCTCTTCTGCGGTCATGGTCACTCCTGGGGCCAACTGTGCGATGGTGCGGGCCAGGACCATAGGCTTCGCGCCGTGGCGACTGCCTCCGTGAATGGGATCGAGATCTTCTACGAGCGGGAAGGCTCCGGTCTGCCCGTCTTGTTTCTCAACGGGTCGGGCGCGACCTTGGCGGGTATGGGCGTGCTGCTCCGGGTGTTCGCGGCGCGGTGCGACCTGCTGGCCCATGATCAGCGTGGACTCGGGCGGACCACGATCCCCCCCGGTCCGTACTCGATGGCCGAGTACGCGGCGGATGCGGCCGGTCTCCTCGACCACGTTGGCTGGGACACGTGCAGGATCGTGGGGATCTCCTTCGGCGGAATGGTCGCGCAGGAGTTGGCGGCCACGTTCCCGGAGCGCGTTGACCGGCTCGCGTTGCTCTGCACCTCGCCCGGTGGTTCTCTGCCGTCGTATCCGTTACACGAACTCGCCACATTGACCGAGGCGGAACGCGAGCCCAAGTACCTCCCGTTGCTCGACACCCGATTCACTCCCGAGTGGCTGGCGAGTCACGACGGCGACCGTGGTCTGGTGGAGATGATGACCGCGCGCGCCACGGGAAAGAAGCCAACGGAGGTGGCGCGCGGCGAAGCGGAACAACTGGACGCTCGGCGCCGTCACGATGTGATCGACCGGCTGAGCGGCATCACGTGCCCCACATTGGTGGCGGCGGGCCGATACGACGGGATTGCGCCGCTCGCCAACTCGGAGGCGATCGCCGCGCGGATTCCGAACGCGGAGCTGCGGGTCTACGAGGGAGGTCACGCGTTCTTCGCCCAGGACCGAGCGGCCTTCCCCGACGTCCTCGAGTTCCTGAGCGCGTAGAACGGCCAGTATCTGCTGACGACGCCGGTACGCTCCGCGAATGAGGTGGATGGCGCGGCTTCTCCCGAAGTCGGTGAGTGTCGACGTGCCGCGCGTCATCCTGGCTCGATCGCTCCGGGGTTTCGCCGACGGGTTTGTCAGCGTTTTCCTTGCGATCTACCTGACCGCCCTCGGCTTCTCGCCGGCGGAAATTGGCGCGATCGTGACGGGAACCCTGCTTGGCTCGGCCGCCCTCACGCTCGGTGTGGGGCTCGTCGCGCACCGTCGTGAGTTGCGCGTGCTGCTGCTCGGCGCGTCGTTGCTCATGGTCATGACGGGTGTCGGGTTCCTGATGGTCACCGCGTTCTGGGCGCTGTTGGTTGTGGCGGTGGTCGGCACGCTCAATCCTTCCGCCGGCGACGTCAGCGTGTTCTTGCCGACCGAGCAGGCATTCCTCGCCGGACACGTGGCGGACCTCGATCGACCGCGCCTCTACGCCGTGTACAACCTGGGAGCGGCGTTCGCCGGCGCGTTCGGTGCACTCGCATCCGGGCTGCCCGAGCTGATCGCCAAGAACACCCATTTGGCCAAGAACGATGTCTTGCGGGCGAGCTTCGTGCTCTATTTGGTGATCGGGATCGCGGTGTTTCTGGTGTACAGAGGGCTGCGTCACGAGCGGCTCGCGACCGATATTGCCCATGTCGAACGCCAGCCGCTGGCGAAGTCGCGTCGCACAGTCTTCGAACTCGCCGCGCTGTTCTGTCTTGACTCCGCGTCGGGCGGGTTCGTGGTCCAGTCGTTGCTGGTGCTCTGGTTGCATCTCCGATTCGAGTTGTCGACGGGCGACACCGCCGCGGTGTTCTTCGCCGTGAGCTTGTTGAGCGCGTTCTCCCAACTCCTTGCCGGGCCGCTGGCGGCGCGGATTGGTCTCGTGCGCACGATGGTGTTCACCCACCTTCCCGCGAATCTGTTCCTCGCGCTCGCGCCGTTTGCACCGTCGGCCGGTCTCGCGATCGCGTGTTTGCTCGTGCGGTCGCTGTTCTCCCAGATGGACATCCCTGCTCGTCAGGCGCTCGTGATGGCGGTGGTCACACCGGAGGAGCGGGCCGCGGCGGCCAGCGTCACGAACGTCCCACGGAGCTTGGCCGCCGCGACTACCCCGGCGCTGGCCGGTGTACTCCTCGGCGCCAGTGATTTCGGATGGCCACTGATCATCGCCGGGTTGGGCAAGGCCACCTACGACCTCTTGCTGCTCGCCCGGTTCGGGCGGCGTGCGCACGTGACCGCCGCGCTCGGTCGGCGCTGACCACACACGCCGATCTGTCTACGCTGCGCGACCCACCTCAGGAGGTCCATGATGCCCCGATTGCGGCAAGTCCCACGTGACGAATCGAACGCCCCGATCGTCACGATGATGTACGACCTGCTCTTCGGGGCTGATCGTGATCCTGTAGCCGAACCCGGCACCGCGACGGGCACGACCGGGGATTGGTGGCCGGTCTTCGCGTTGGTTCCTGACGTGCTCGAACATTGCGTCCAAGGCTTCGGGCTCTACCAAAGCCCGAAGCGGTTCCTGGACCCGAAGTTGCGCGAGCTCGGCCAGACGCGTGTGGGCTGGGCGCGGGGGAGCCAGTTCGTCTTTTCGCAGCACTGCAAGTCGTGTCGAGCGATTGGGATCAGCGAGGAGAAAATCGCGGCGATTCCGGCGTGGCAGGTTGCCGACTGTTTCGACGCGACCGAGCGTGCGCTGCTCGCCTATACCGACGCGCTGGTCTACGACGGTGGGAGAGTGGCCGACGGAATCTTCGCCGCGCTCAAGTCGGTCTTGACCGACGAAGAGATCCTCGAGTTCACCTACATCACGGCGCTCTATGAAATGCATGCCACCATGAGCCGCGCGTTGCGTACCGAGTTCGATGATCGCGAAGAACCGATCGTCGAGGTGATCGGACCCGACGGCATTTCCGCACTCGACGTCGGCCGCAGCATCAGCCTGCCGGCGGATGACACCGTGGGATGACCGCGCCGATCGCGGGGTTCACTCGGCCCGGGTTCGACGCCGTCCGGGAGGCCTTCACGGCGAACTTCCTGCATCGGGGCGAGGTCGGCGCTTCGATGTGTGTGATTCGTGAGGGGGAAGTGGTCGTTGATCTCGTGGGTGGTTGGGCCGACGCGGCCGGTAGTCGGGAGTGGCAGCCCGACACGATCGTCGACTTCTATTCGGTCGGCAAGGCGCTCGTTGCGATCTCACTCCTGCGCTTGGTCGACGCGGGCCGCATCGCACTCGACGATCCGATCGTGTCGGTATGGCCCGAGTTTGGCGCGGGGGGCAAGGACGCGGCCACGATCCGTCACGCGTTGTGCCATCGCGCGGGGGTGCCGGCGATACGCGAACCGTTGACGAACGAGGATCTGTGGGATTGGGAGCGGATGACCGCGGCATTGGCGGCCACGGACCCATGGTGGGAACCCGGGACGCGGCACGCGTATCACACCAATACCTATGGACATTTGATCGGTGAGATCACTCGACGCGTCACGGGGAATCGGCCCGACGCCGAACTGCAGGCGGTGGCCGAGATGGTCGGGGCGGATGTCTGGTTCGGTGTTCCGATCGCGGAGCAGCGGCGCTGTGCGGACGTGCTGTGGGAGGGCCCCGGGATCGAGATCGTTCTCGACGACTACCACGGCGACGAGTTGATGGCGATGACGAGCTACTTCAACCCGCCGGGCATCTCGTCGACCGGCGTGGTGAACACGGCGAAGTGGCGTAGCGCACTGGTGCCGTCAACGAACGGTCACGGCACGGCTCCCGGGGTGGCGCGAATGTATGCGGCATTGCTCGAGCCGGGTCGGTTGATCTCAGCAGACCTCATGGGGGAGGCGACGCGCCCGCAGTCGGAAGGCTTTTGTCCGATCCTCGGCGAAGCCGTGACGTTTGGATTGGGATTCAAGCCGACCACACCCCGCCGACCGTTCGGTCCGAATCCCCGCAGTTTCGGTCACTTTGGCACCGGTGGTTCCCTTGGTTTCGCGGATCCCGACGCGGGTATCGCGTTTGGCTACGTGATGAACGACGTGATTCCGCGATGGCAGAGTTCGCGGAATCGCGCCCTGATCGACGCGGTCTACGCGTCGGTCTGAGGCCTATCGTCCTGGGTATGAATGACGACCACCTGAATGTGTGTGCGAGCGCAGAATGGGGCGCGTTCCTCGCGGAGACGGTCTTCCCGGAGGTGCTGGCGGGAGTCGAGCTCGGTGACGATCTCCTCGAGATCGGGTCGGGCCCTGGTCTCACGACCGATCTCCTGAAGGGCCGCGTGGCGCGCGTGACCGCGGTGGAGCTCGACCCCGTGTTGGCGGACGCGCTGACCGCTCGCATGGTGGGTTCGAACGTGGAGGTCGTGCACGGCGACGCAACCGATTTGCCAATGCCTGACGATCGATTCTCGGCGGCGGTGAGTTTCACGATGCTGCATCACGTGCCGAGCGTGGAGCGCCAAGACCTGATCTTCGGCGAGTTGGCCCGAGTAGTGGTTCCCGGGGGGACCGTGGTGCTGAACGACTCGATTGCGAGCGACGCGCTGCGTGACTTCCATCACGACGATGTGTACAACCCGGTCGATCCGTCCACGTTAGAAGCGCGCCTCGCGCTCGCGGGGTTTGCCGAGGTGAACCTCGAAATCAACGAGTTCGCCTTCTGGGTCCACGCCCGAACCGCCGCGATTTAGATACCGAGGGCCTTGGTCGCCACCTGGCCGAGGAGTTCGACGCGTTCAGGGTTGTGACCGTTGCCGGGCAGCGAGCACGTGATGCCGTCGAGGCCGTGGCCGACAATCGTGGCGATCCGTTCGCCGACCTCGTCGGGGTCGCCCATCACCACCATCGCCTTGACCATGTCGAGCATCGCTTCGTCCATAGTGGAGACGTCCATGCCCCGATCGCCGAGGAAACGACTGAAGTCGGCGAAGGCTTCATCGTGGGTTGGAGCAATGACGACGTTCACCGCCTGACTCACCGAGATCTCCGAACGGTCGCGACCGAGGCGCTCGCAGTGGCCGGCGAGCGCGTCGAGCTTGCGGGGGAGCTCTTCGGCGGTCGACGTGAGGTTCGACTCGTCCGCGTACTGCGCGACGAGCCGCAAGGTCTTCTTTTCGCCGCTACCACCGATCATCACGGGAATCCTCGAGATGGGCTTCGGTTGGTTGATGGCGTTCTTCACTTGGTAGTGCTTCCCATCGAGCGTGGGGCGTTCGTCGCGCAGCATGGGCAAGATGATTTGCAGCGCTTCTTCGAGCTTCTCGAACCGCTCGGTGAAGGTGTTGAACTCCACGCCGAACGCTTCATGTTCCACGTCGAACCAGCCGGCACCGATACCGAGTTGCGCACGACCGCCGGAGATGATGTCGAGGGTTGTCACCGTCTTCGCCAGGATTGCGGGATTGCGATAGGTGTTGCCCGTCACGAGCGCGCCGAGGCGAACCTTCGACGTTGCCCCGGCCAGCGCGGCGAGCATGGAATAGCACTCGAGCATGTAGGCATCGGGCTGGCCGAGCATCGGCAGTTGGTAGAAGTGGTCCATGAGCATGACCGTGTCGAAACCGCTTTTATCCGCAGCCGCGGCCTGGGCGGCGACGTTCGCGAACAGGTCGCGGTCGTCCACGCCGGGGTACGTGAAGTTGGGGATTTGGTATCCGAGCCGGGTCATGGTGGGACTCCTGATCTCGAACTTGCGTCACTTCTCCACCGTCACGGTGGAGAAGTGACGCAAGTTGGTGGGGTGTGGGCTACAGGCCGGACTTCTCGAGGATGTGCACACCACACGCGCTGCCGAGTCCGATCACGTGCGCCAGCCCAACCTTGGCGCCTTCGATCTGACGGTCGCCGGCCTCGCCGCGGAGGTGGTGGCACACCTCCCAGATGTTCGCGATCCCGGTGGCGGCAATCGGGTGACCCTTCGACTCGAGCCCACCGGACACGTTGACGGGCATGCGGCCGTCACGCCAGGTGGCGCCGGAGTTGAAGAAGTCGACCGCGCCGCCTTCCTCGCAGAGTCCGAGGTTGTCGTAGTGGACCAGCTCGGCGGTGGCGAAGCAGTCGTGGAGCTCCACGAGGTCGAGGTCCTCGGGCCCGATGCCGGCCTGCTCGTAGGCCTGCCGGGCCGCGTTCTTCGTGAGCGTGTTGACATCCGGGAGGATCTGGCACGACTCCTGCCACGGGTCGCTGGTGAGCACCGAAGCCGAGACCTTGACCGCGCGCCGTTGCTGCTCGCCGGAGAGCGTGCGCAGCGTCGACTCGCTCACCACCACCGCGGCCGCCGCTCCGTCACAGTTCGCCGAGCACATCGGGCGCGTGTTGGGGTAGGCGATCATCATGTCGTTCATGATCTCGTCGAGGGTCATGCGTTTCGTGTACGCCGCGAGCGGGTTGAGCGTGGAGTGCGCGTGGTTTTTCTCGCTGATGCGCGCGAACAACTCGAAACTGGTACCGCCGTACCTGTGGCCGTACTCCATCCCGATCTGCGCGAAGACGCCGGGCATCGTGTCGGTGCCGATGCGCCCGTCGACCGACGCCACCGCGCCGAAGCGGCCCTTGGGCTCCCACGTGTTGGAATCACTCTTGCGGTTGCCGCCGGACAACAGACCGGCGCCCGACAGCTTCTCCACCCCAACCGCGAGTCCGTATTCGGCCTCGCCCGCCTTGATCGCCATGATCGCGGTCCGCAGCGCAGTCGCGCCCGTGGCACACGCATTCGAGACGTTGTACACGGGAACGCCGGTCTGACCGATCTGCTTCTGCAATTGCTGGCCGATGCCACCGCCGGGCTGCATCAAACATCCGGCCGCGAGCACGTCCATGTCGGCCATCGAAACTCCGGCATCCGCGATCGCGGCGCGCGCGGCCTCGGCGGCGAGGTCGACGGTATCGAGGTCGGGATGCTTCCCGAACTTGGTCATGTGGATTCCGAGGATCCAAACGTTCTCGGTCATGGGTGACTCCTTGCAAGCGACGGGTCGAAAGATACGGTGGTCAGGTGGCGGGTTCGAAGCCGAACGCGATGGCTTCGGTGCCGGCTTCGTCGGCCCCGAGGGGGAACGTGGCGAGCTTCACGCGCATGCCGAGCGACACGTGATCGGTGTCGGGCTCCACGTTCACGATGTTGGCACGCACGCTGGTACCGCCACAATCGATCACACCGGCGACGAATGGCACTGGAACGCCCGGAGCTGCGAACGAGACGATGGTGAAGGCGCGCAGCTCGCCCTCGGTTGGGATAGCAACGGAACGGAACTCATCCGCGAAACACGACGCGCATGCGTTGCGGCGATCAAAGAATCGGGCGCCGCAGGCGGTGCACTCCTGTGCGATGAGATGGGGAGTGTCCCCGAGGACGAGGTAGTCGACCAACGGGATCGTGGCGGTCATCGTGCTCCTTTGAGTGGTCACGGGCAGTTCCGGCATCGTAAGAGTGAGGGTGCCGGTCGCGACAATCCGGTTCTCGGGGCCCGCTCAACACTCATACACTGCCCCGCGATGCTGAGTGGGACGGGGCGGGAACCAGCGGTCGGGACCGGATCCGCCGACCCGCGGCGGTGGC
>JANPBJ010000148.1:0-22013 GCA_031430375.1 Acidimicrobiia bacterium | reverse complement strand
AACTCCCACGTCCTAAACGTCGGTATCCGAACCTCGGTTTTCCCATGCCAAATGACTGGAGCCTCGTGGCTTTACCGGACCGGTACTGCCACGAGGCGTTTGTGTATCGCAGCGAGGCTGAGTTTCTCGACCAGACGCTCGCCTTCGTGCGTGCGGGGCTCGCGGCGGATGAACTCACCTTCGTGGTGGTCGAATCACGCAAGATCGAGGCGCTCCGCTCGGCTCTCGGTGCCGGAGCGGGCAGCGCGCGATTCGCCGATATCCGTCAGCTGGCCAGCAACCCCGCCCGCATCCTGCCGGCCTGGCTGGAGTTTATTGCCGAGCACAGCGGACGCGCCCTCCGCGGCATCAGCGAACCGATGTGGAGTGGTCGTACCCCGGCCGAAATCGTCGAGTGTCAGCTGCACGAATCGTTGCTCAACCACGCAGTCCCCGCTGCTACCCCCCTCTGGCTGCTCTGCCCGTACGACGGTCGTGCCTTGAGCGAAGCGGTCATCGACGAAGCCCGAACCATTCACCCACTCGTTCGGGAAGGCGACACGCGTGGACCGAGCGCGGTGTTCCGACCGGAACGCGACGCACCAGCGCCGTGGGAGACACCGTGTCCAACGCCCCCGAAGGAGTCCGCCACGCTCGACTTCTCCGGTACCGACGACCTGAGCGCGGTCCGGGCCTTCGTGAACGCAAATTCGCAAGGTTGGGGCTTCGCGCCGGACAAGGCTGCCGAGATCGTGGTGGCCGTGCACGAGATCGTGACCAACAGTCTCCGCCACGGTGGCGGCAGTGGCACCCTGCGCCTCTGGGAAGACAACGGCACTTTCATCGGCGAGGTCCGGGACGCGGGCCGGATCGCGGAGCCGATGGCCGGCCGCATCCGTCCACCGGTCGACGCGCAGAGCGGACGCGGACTGTGGATCGCGAATCAGCTGTGCGACCTCGTCCAGATCCGCCACGATGCGGAGGGCAACACCGTGCGCCTGCACGTCTATGCCGACCCCTCCGCGGCCTGAGTGGCAGGTTTGCGCCGCACCGATCACGGGGTATGCAGACACCCTCACCACCAACGAGGAGCTGACCCGTGGATGATCTCTATACCCTGCCCGATCTTGGGTACGACCCCGGTGCACTCGAGCCGTATCTCAGTGCGCGCATCATGGAATTGCACCACGACGAGCACCATGCCGCCTACGTCAAGGGCGCGAACACCGCGCTCGAGAAGCTGCACGACATGCGGGGCAAGGGCGACTTCGCCGCGCTCTCGATGCTCGAGCGCAACCTCGCGTTCCACCTATCCGGCCATGTGCTCCACTCGGTGTACTGGACCAATCTCTCCCCTGACGGTGGGGGCGAGCCCGACGGTAGTCTGGCGGCATCGATCGATGACACGTTCGGTGGGTTCGAGGTCTTCCGCCAGCAGATGACCGAAGCCGCCACCGCCATCCAGGGCTCGGGATGGGCGCTGGCCTCCTGGGAGCCCTTGGCCGCACGGCTGATGATTCATCAGGTCCACGACCATCAGGGCGAGCATGGACAGGGAACCGTTCCGCTCCTGGCCATCGATGCGTGGGAGCACGCCTATTACCTGCAGTACGAGAACCGCAAAGCCGACTACTTCGACGCGATCTGGAACGTCGTCAACTGGAGCGATGTCGCGCAGCGGCTCGAAGCGGCTCGCGCCAGCGGCTCGGCGGTCTGAAGCGGGCCGGACCGAGATTGGTTTGGCCGCCCCTCCGCAGGGGTACCAGTTCGCGAGTGCAACCACCAAGGGAGAACACGATGAGCGAACTATGGGTTTGGACCGTTTGGGAGCGGGTGGAGGCCGACGAGGCCGCGCGCGACGCGAACAACGTGCCGGGTCTTGTCGGCTACTCGGTCGAAGCGAACGACGGTCACATCGGTGACGTCGATGAAGCAACGTCCGATGGCGCCCAGTCCGGGTTTCTGATCGTGGACACCGGGTTCTGGATCTTCGGCAAGAAGCGCATGATCCCCGCCGGGTTCGTCAGTCGGGTCGATACCGACGAGCGTAAGGTCTACCTCGGGTGCAGCAAGGACGACGTCAAGGGCGCTCCGGACTACGACGCCGAGCGCGAGGACCACCGCGACGAGGTCGGCGACTACTACGCCGTGTCGCACGTCCGAGGGACTTGAGGAGACCATGATGCAAAGCAACGGCGTCTTCCGACGCGTCCTCGAGTTCGGGATCCTCGTGGGGATTGCCCAAGCCGCAATCCAAACCGCCGTCGACCTCAGGTGGCGGTATCGCACTCAATGCCTGCGATGAACGGCTGACGCAAAATGCTCGCTTGGTAGTCGCGCGATCCGGATACTGGCGGAGATGGGGCATTGGCAGACGGGAACGCAAACTTCAAACGGTCTGCGCGTGACAGCGTGCTCATCGTCCGCGGCGACCTCGATGCCGCGGCCCGCGCCGGATTCCGGCGGGAGCTGCGCGCGCTGATCAACGAGGGCCACGTTCCTGCGCTGGTCGATCTCCGGCTCGTCACTTTGCTCAGCTCGGCGTGCGTGGCCGAGCTGATCGCCGCCCGTCGCTTGGCCCCTCTCCGAGGTGCGGAACTCGTGATCGTGTCGCCGTCGGAAAGCTGCTGCCGGACGCTCGAACTGCTCGGCATCGTCCACCGGTTCGCCATCCGTGCGAGAGCGACACCACCGCAATGAAGTCTTTCGGGTCGCTCGTGGCGGCGGTCCCGGGCGGTTGACCGTCCACGGGTTGTTCTGCGACCGATCGGGGTACACCCCAGCCAATGGAGGACGACCGAGAGATGCGCTGCCGATGATCGACTACGACGTAGTGGTCGTCGGTGCGGGATCCGGCAACATGATTCCAGACAGGGGTCTCCCGGTCAGAGCATCGCGATCATCGAACGCGATCGGTTCGGTGGGACGTGCCTGAATCGCGGTTGCATCCCGTCGAAGATGCTGGTGCACGCCGCCGAGGTCGCGGAAACGGTACGTGGCGCCGCCCGCTTCGGGATCCACGCCGATCTGGCGTTCATCGATTGGCCGTCCATCCGCGGCCGGGTCTTCGGGCGCACCGATACGCATTCGGAGGAGACCGTCGCCGCTCGACGTGACGATCGATCGGCTGGCCCAGGATGTTCTGACCATCCATCCCGCACTCAACGAGGTCGTCGCCCAAGCGGTCTCGGAGCTGTCGCACCGCGAGTGCTCGCCGGCCTGATCATTCGGTTGGCGGCAGCGGTTCCTCGGTGGCACCGATACTCAGTACCGCTTTGACCCGACCTTGGCGCTCGTCCCACACGTCGCGGGCGACCACCTGGATCGCCCCGACGATCGGGATCGCCAAGAGCGCGCCAAGAATTCCGGCGAGCTGCACCCCGGCGAGGACGGCGAGCAGGACGCCGAGTGGGTTGAGCTTGACAGTCTTGGACATGACTGTGGCCTGGAGGACGCTGTTCTCGAACTGTTGGTAGACGACGAAGAAGATGAGCGTCGCGATGCCGGCGGTCGGCGAATGGATCAACCCGACGATGATCGATGGGATCGCGCCGAGGGTGGCGCCGACGAGCGGGAGCATGTCGGCGAACGCGACCCAGAGCGCGAGCACGAACGCGAACGGGATGAACCACGCCCGCAACCAGATGTAGACCGACACCCCGGCGATGAGCGAGATCAGGAGGTTGCCGCCCATGTACCCGCTGACCGCCCGAGCTGCGTCCGCGCCGACGCGGCGGATGTGTTCGGCTCTCGGGCTCGGAAACAGATCGAGGAGGAACGCGCTGATGTGTGGACCGTTCATGAGCATCAAGAACGTGAGGACAAGAACTGTGAGCAGTCCGACGACGCCGCTGAGGACCGTGCGGGCGCCGGTGAGCAGCGGCCCGTTTGCATCGCTCAACGAATCGCGCAACTTCGGCAGGTTGTCCCGTGCCCACTTCTGCGCGCCGATGTCCTTCAGCCACCGACCGACATCGCCGCGCCCCTTCTCGGCATCACGAATCGTTCGGGGCAGGTCCTCGGTGAAGGTGGTGGAGGCGTCGTAGACGGGACGGGCGAAGGAATAGGCCAGCCCACCCAACATGGTGACGCCGAGCACGAAGACGAGCAGGACGGCCAACCCGCGCCGAAGGTGGATCCGGCGTTCGACGAGGTCGACGGCCGGGGTCAGGACGATGGCGAAGAACGCGGCAATGACCACGAGCGCGAGGACGGCGGCGAGGTCGGCCAGCACCGAGAGGGCGAGGTACGCGACGCCGACGATCAACACCCCGATGGACCAGAACACCACATAGCGGCGAACCGGGATCCTCTCGCGGGTGGTGGTTGGATTCGTGGGCATCGCCACCATCCTGCCCGAAAAGCGGGACAGCCGAAGCGGATCAGGACATCGAAGGGGGGTCGAACCGGTCGGCCATGGTTGAGAAGGCTCTCCAGGATTCGACCGCGTCTTCGAGCCCGACGACCCGGCGGCGGGCCGCCTTGAGGTCTTCGCGGGCGGCCAGAAGTTGAGCATGAGCCGACCTCAGTGATCGGTCGATCAACTCGTTCGGAACCAGCGAGGGCGTTCCTGTCGGGCTGCGGCGCTCGACCCTCCCCTTCGCGGGGATGGCCCGGATCTGTGAACTGCACGTTTCGGTGGTCATACGTCAATGGTTCCCGCGATGCGTCTCACCCAAACCCGGTGTGGCGAAAGGTGTGAGCAGAGCATTCACCGACCCGGCACATCAGAACGGGTTGCAGGTCCGACCGCGGGTGACGCGTCGTCGTTGAGTTCGGTGAGGGTTGCGGCGCGCTGGCCGGCGGCCACCGGCAGACCGAACTGGAGAAGACGTCCACCGAAGGCAATCGCGGTCAAGGAGAACCACGCCAATCCGAGCGCCGCGCCGGCTATCACGTCCGTGAACCAGTGGACGCCGAGGAAGACGCGCGTCATGCCGACGGCAGACGCCGTTCCCAATGCCGCGCCGAGCATGGCCGCCTGTACCCGGGGCCCGCGACCGCGACCGAGCACCAGCGCGAACGCACAAAAGGCCGCGAAGGCGGCGGTCGTGTGACCACTCGGGAACGACGCGCCGGAGAAACCAGCGAGCGGATCGATGTCGGGCCGGGCTCGGTCGACGAGCAGTTTCACGAGGTTGGCGACCAGGTTTTGTCCGACCACGACGACGACCAGAAACTCGACGATCGCGCGGCCGTGCAAGCGGTGGGCTCGCGCCCGGACGACGGCGAACACCATGACCGCCACCGCGAGCAGAACTATTGCAGTGGTGCCTCCGAGTTGCGTCACGCCGCGCAAGATGGCGGTGGACGCATCCGAGGCATTGGTGGAGCCCCAGGTGGCCGCGCCGCGGTCGATGCGGGCGAGCTCGGGATTCGAGCGCACGAGGAACGCGAGTATCGCGAGCAGGCCGCCGCCCGCCACCGTGATGCCAACCCCCACCGTCAATCCGAGGCCGGTCGTGGTAGCCGGGTCGAGGCGCCGCCGTATGAACGTCGGGGTGTCGCGGCGCACCTCCTCGCCGACGGTCCGCACGATCCCGGCCGGTGCGCCGGGATCCAGCAGCGGCCACCGGCGAAGGGCGGCCCATGATGCGAGTCCCGCCACCAGGGCGGTTCCTGCCAGCGCGATCGTGACCACCGGCGATGCTCCTTGGTCTGCACCGATCGGCTTTCGACCGGCGCGTCTACCGGGGTTGGTATACCCCGCCGACGGGTACGCCAAGCACCATGTCGAGAAACAATGCCGCCCCGTCGAGAAACGATCCTGACCCGACGTCGGAACTGTCCGAGCACCGTCAGAAGCATCCGCTGCTCGCGGGGGTCGGGGTGTTCGTTGTCGCGTATCTGATCCTGACCGCCATTTTGGCCGGCGTCGGTACGTTGATCACCGATCTCCGAGGCGTTGTCCGCTGGGATGTCTCCGCCAGCCGTTGGTTCGTCGGCGAACGCGCGGACTGGCTCGACACCGTCACCGATGTGGGGTCCCATCTCGCCGGGACCGAGACCGTCATCGTTGCCGGCGTGATCGTCGCTCTGCTCCTCTGGAGGCGAAAGGATTGGGATTCGATCGTTCTCCTCGTGGTCGCGCTGGGCCTCGAGGTCACGGTCTTTCTCAGCACTACGCTGCTCGTCGATCGCCACCGACCGCCGGTCCCCCGGCTGGACCAGGCCCCGCCGACATCGAGCTTTCCCAGCGGTCATACCGCAGCTGCGGTCGCGCTGTACATCGGGGTCTTGATCATCTTCAACCGACGGGTGCAGAACTTCGTCGTTCGGGTTGTGGCCAGCGTGCTCCTCGTGGCCATTCCGGTCGTGGTCGCGCTGTCACGGCTCTATCGCGGCGCGCATTTCCCCACTGACATCTTCGCCGGCGTGCTGCTCGGCCTGATCTGCCTTCTCGTGGGAGCGCTCGTCGCTCGCATGATGCGAGACCGCCGAAAAGATCCGACCCCTACCTTCGGCACGAGCGACATGTCGGACTATCGGGCGTCCGAAGCGACTCCCGTCGACCGACCGGCCCGGGTCGAAAGGGTGGCATCATGACCACCGTTGCCGTCATCGCGCATGCCAAGAAGACGCTCGGCGACGGGCTCCCTGCGCTCCGAGCCGAGCTGGAAAATCTGGGCATTACCGATCCGATCTGGCACGAGGTCCAGAAGAGTAAGCAGGCCCCGGGGCGCGTGCGCAAAGCCCTCGCCGAAGGCGCGGATCTCATCTTCGTCTGGGGTGGCGACGGAACAGTCCAACGCTGTATCGACGCCGTGGCGGGCAAAGACGGGATCACGCTGGTGATCCTCCCGGCCGGTACCGCCAACCTGCTCGCCACGAACCTCGGCATTCCCACGGACCTCGTGCAAGCCGTCGACATCGGTCTGCACGGCGACCGCCGACCGTTGGACGTTGGCCGGATCAACGGAGAGTGTTTCGCAGTCATGGCCGGGTGCGGGTTCGACGCAATGATGCTCCGTGACGCGGATGCCGGGCTCAAGGATCGGTTCGGGCGTGTCGCGTATCTCTGGACCGGCGCGAAGAACCTGCGGGCGAGCGCAGTGCGCGCCACCATCCACATCGACGGCGAGAAGTGGTTCGACGGAAAGCTCAGCTGTGTCCTCGTCGGCAACGTAGGTTCGGTGTTCGGAAACGTCGAACTTTTCGACCGTGCCGAGCCGGACGACGGACGACTCGATGTCGGGGTGGTGACCGCGCAGGGTGCGCTGCAATGGACCCGAGCGCTCGCGAGGGTCGCGGTCGGCCGGGCTGATCACTCACCCTTCGTGCGCACCGCGGTGGCCCGCAAGGTGGAGGTGCGCCTCGACCGCAAGACCCCGTACGAGCTGGACGGCGGCGATCGTCCGCCGACGCGCCGGATCAAGATCAAGGTGCGCCCGCGCGCGATTCGCATCGCGGTCCCGAAGCCCGCCCCGAACCAGTGAGTACCGCGACGAAAGTCCCGGAGACCTGGGAGCTCACGGGTGACGACGCCAAGGAGACGCTGCGACAGGTCGGAACCTGGCATCTGATCCGGGATGCGTTTCAGCGTCTGCGTTTCGCCGACGGCTTCAGTCACGCACGCTCACTGGCCTTCACCATCGTGCTCGTGCTCGTGCAAGCCATCATCGGTCTGGTCGGGCTCGCCAGTGCGGTGGGCGAGGGCGGAATCAGCGACATGCTCGTACGTTCGTTGCGGGCCGCGGTGCCAGGTCCGGCGGGCAAGACGCTCACGGATGCAGTCTCCCAGGCCCATCAGGCCGGGAACACGGGTCAGTACCTGGGTCTCACCTTCGGGATCATCGGTTCGTTGATCACCGGCGCAACGATGATGGGTCAGGTCGAGCGGGCGCTCAACCGGCTCTACGGGGTGGAGGAGGACCGCCCGACCTTCCAGAAGTATCGGCTCGCGACGCTGCTCGCGATCAGCGCCGGTAGCCTGGCAGCGATCGCGAGCGTGTGCCTGACCGTCGGCAAGGAGATCGGGACGTCGCTGCGGAGCGACACCCTGTCCGACATCTGGGGGGTCGTCCGTTGGCCGTTCGGTCTCGCGCTCATGGCCGCGGCCATCGCCTTGTTGTTCCGGTGGTCGCCGCGCCGACATCAACCGGCCTGGTCATGGTTGGCGTTCGGCGCCGGCGTCTCGGTTGTCCTCTGGGGCCTGGTGACGCTCGGACTCGGGGCGTTCTTCGCGACGAGCAAATCCTTCGGCGACACCTACGGTCCGCTCGCAGGATTGGTGGCGCTGCTGCTGTGGTCGTTCCTGTCCTCGATTGCGCTTCTCTTTGGTGCCGCGCTCGCTGCGCAGTTGGAGTCAGTACGCGCCGGCGAGCCGGAGCCTCAGGACATCGCCAAGGTCGTGCACTCCGAACCCGACGCCGATCCGCAACCCGTCGGCGTCGCGTGATGACGAGTGTGACGACCGAGGTTCGGCGAGCTCGGCGCGCGCTCGAGGGTCTGATGGGTATCCCGGCCACCGAGGGCAACGCCGTCGAAGTCCTCCGCAACGGCGACGAGATCTTCCCGGCCTTGTTCGAGGCGGTCGAAGATGCCCGACAGACCATCGATCTTCTGACCTTCGTGTACTGGACGGGCCAGGTGGGCACCGATCTTGCCCAGCGCCTCGCCCGACGCGCCGAAGCCGGGGTACGGGTCAGGGTACTCCTCGACTCATGGGGCGCGCGCCCCATCGAGGGAGACCTCATCGCGATGATGGAGCAGGCGGGGGTGGACGTGCATTGGTTTCGGCCCCTGACCCGGATGCGCCCGACGCGTGTGAACCACCGCACCCACCGCAAGGTCGCGATCGTGGACGAGGAGATCGCCTTCACGGGCGGCGTCGGCATCGCCGACGAGTGGCTGGGGAACGCCCGCAACGAGCACGAATGGCGCGACACCCATTTCCGCGTGCGGGGCCCCGCTGTAGACGGCCTGCGCGGGGCCTTCGTGGATAACTGGGCGGAAACCACGCCTGACTTCTTCGACGAGACCGTCGACCGTTTCCCCGAGCAGCCCGCGATCGGTACGTCGATCGTGCAATGCGTCCGGGGTGCGTCCGAGGTGGGACGCAGCGACATCGCGACCTTGTTCGCGTCGCTCCTCGACTTGGCGAGCAAGCGTATCCGGATCGCCACGGCGTACTTCGTGCTCGACGACGAGACCCGGGACCGGCTCGCTGCCGCCGCGGGCCGTGGCGTGCAGATCCAGATCCTGCTGCCCGGTCCGCACGCCGACAAGCGGTTCGTCCAACTCGCTGCCGAGCGCGATTATGCAGACCTGCTCGAGTGCGGGATCGAAGTCTGGAGGTTCCAGCCGTCGATGTTGCACGCCAAGATCATGACGGTCGACGGCATCATCGCTGCCGTGGGTTCGGCGAACTTCAACGCGCGGTCAACCGCCTGCGACGAAGAGGTCAACCTGGTCGTGTTCGACGACGTGCTGACCGCAACCCTGGACGAACATTTCGACGAGGATCTCGAGCGCAGCCATCGGATCGAATCCGGCCAGTGGGAGGACCGCCATCTCGGCCAACGCGTGCTCGAGCGTGCTGTCGCCCCCGTCCGTCGACTCTTCTGAGCGGCGCGAACCGCCCCGCGCGTGGGCACGGGGCCACTCGGAACCTACGGGATCGCGTATCCGCCGACGCCGATCACGACCTCGCCGTCGTCGGGGTTTTCGTCGAACACAAACACCAACGATTCTTTCTCGCCTCCGGCGAGGAGGGCAATCACTTGATCGGCACGGGTGATCGTGCCATCGATAGTGAGTTCGGCCGTGACCTGGACGTCCGCGGCGGTGATATCTCCCCGGTTGGCCACCTCGACCGGCACGGAGAAACGCCCGGCTGTCTCCCGCATCGGTCCGGATCTCGTGGCGATCGGTTCCGGGGGCTCGCGGGTGCCGGTCATCTGGCTCACGATCAGGCCGACCACCACCAGCAGCACGAAGCTGGCGGCGCCGAAGCTCACCCACTCCGCACGGGTTCGACCAGTCGGTTTCGTCATATGGCCAGCCTCCCGGCCGCCCCGCCGACGGCCGCGGGCAGACCGAGCACCACGACCTGACCGAGCGACAACGACCATGGTGCGCCGGCTCGCTGGAAGAACCACAGCAACAGCGCCGAGCTGAACAGTGCGACCAGGTAGCACGCCACCGTCTCGGTCGTCGGCCGCTGGAAGACACCTACTTGCGTGTGGCGTCGGTCCTGACCGACGAATCCGGCCGCGAACACGATCCCGTACGAGATGACCAGCGACGCCACGACGACCGCCAGCAACCATTGTGGGCTCATCGCGGCGGCGAGCAAACCAACCTCATCGGTAGGCGCGATGTTGAGGGCCATGAACACCGAACCAATGAACGCGGCGCCGAGATCGGCCACGGTGGCGTGCAGTCCCACGCCGCGGCTCCCGGTGTCGGCGTCATCGGGAGCGTCCCGGCTCCCGCGAAGAAAATGATGGGCAACCGCGATGCCGATACAGAACGGCATTGCCTGGTATACGACCTTTCCGAGTCCCATTGCCATTGGGGTGTCGACGGTGATCTCGCGCAGCAGGACGAGCACCGCGAACACGAGGACCAGACCGAGGCCGATCGCCTCGACGGTGTCCATGGCCGCGTCGCGCAGGCGAACGTCACGCATCGAACGGAATCCGGCCGTCCGGTTGAGCAGGAGCACCGGGACGAAGGTCAAGCCCAGCACGGCGAGAGCTTGCGCCGGGGTCGTGTGGCTTCCGGTCCACCACACCTCCAGGGTGTAGAGCAGCGGGATGCCGAACAACATGCCGCCGGACCCGGCCCGAACCACCGTGGTGAGCTCCTCGGCCCAAGGCCCCCGTTCGTGGCGGTTCGCGGTGGCGTTCACTGGATGATTGTGACCCGAGACACGGCCGGATCCTCAGGACCCGTCTGCTGCCTCGGCCTCGATCTCGGTGATCGGTGCACTCGTGAACAAGTACGTCCGCAGATGGCGGTCGAGCACCGGGTCCTGGCGTCGTAGCCACTCCAAGGTCATGACGGCGTGCTCCTTCTCCTCGTCGCGATTGTGCTCAAGGACCGCACGGAGCTCGGCGTTCTTGGTCGCTTGGGCGCGTTGCTGATACCAGTCGATGGCCTCGAACTCCTCCATGAGAGAGACGATCGCGCGGTGCGCATCGATCACTTCCTCGGTGAGCTTCTCTGCTGCTTCATGCAGTCCGACACTGGCCATCGTGAAGGCTCCTCGTCTGGATTCCGGCGCGGTTTCTCCCGCAGGTGCAGGTTCGACCTACCCACCGGAAGCGGTGGCGAACCCTCGAACGAACGGATCAGCGTCCCGCCGCCACGGCGTCGTGAACCGACGCATCGAACGGAACTGACTGCTCGAGCTTCGTGAGCACGAGCACCCGCCGGACGATCGCCGAATCCGATACCACCAGGCGGAGCTGTCGGCGCTGGCCGTGCAGGCGAACTGCGAGCTCGAACAGCATCCGAACTCCGGTGCTGTCGAGGTGCGTGGTGCCGCTCAGGTCGACCACGAGACACTCGGTCGTGGCCGTGATGGAACCGAACAGCGCCTCGCTGACCGGGTCGACATTCGACAGGTCCACCTCGCCGATCAGTTGCGCCAGCACCAACCGCCCGTGTTCCTCGAGGGATACCGCTGCCGATGAACTCACCGCCTCCGGCCCAGCTGCTTGCGAAACCGGACGACCGTTCCCAGCGGGGTCGGCTCGATCTCGAGCGCATCCGTCAACTCGCGTGTGACGTTCAAACCCCGACCGCGATTCGGCCCCCCGGTCCGCTCGCTCCAGCGTCCGTGATCGGTCACCTGGATCTCGACGACCGTGCCCCGAACGGTCACGGTGACCTCGAACTCCTCGTCCGACGGACCGTATGCGTGCTCGATGGCATTGGAGGCGATCTCGTTGGAGGCAATGATGAGATCGTCGATGTCATCGTCACCGGCACCGAGCCGACGCAACCAGGCAGTCACGAGACGACGGACCCGGACCAGCTCGGCCGGATTCGCCGGCACCGAGAGTTCGAGTATTTGATCGAGACCCATCGGTCGGAGCAGGAGCAACGCGACCTCGTCAACCGGTCCAGGCTGCGGTGGTGATTCATTCTCAGTCACGTTCGACAACCCTGGTAGCGATCCCACACTGGTGTGGTGCCCATCACCCGGCGGGTTGAAACCGCGATCGCGAAAGCTTGCCAGCTATCGGGGCCCTCGGCGCTTGATGCGTGTTCAGCCGGCTGCGCCGAAGGGTCCCCGTCCCATCTGGTCGCGTACCGAGACCACGGGTGGGTTCGTGAGTGAGCGTCGCTGCCAGTTCGCGCCGTCAACCACCAGTGTGTGGCCCGAAATGAACCGGGCGTAGGGCGAGGCCAGGAAGGTGGCGGCCCATCCGAGTTCTTGGACCTGTCCAACGCGCAGCGCGGGTTGGCACGGATCCTTATCGTGCGTGCGTTCCAGGTTCGACTGGATATCAGCCGTCATGTCGGCGTGCGGGAACAGGCCGGGAACGAGCCCGTTCACCTGGATTCCGTACGGCCCCCATTCCACCGCCAGGGTCTCGGTCAGGTTCTTCACCCCGGCCTTAGCCGCGGCCGAGTGCGCAAACCCGGGACCACCGGTCCACGCGTAGGAGGCACCCACGTTGATGATGGATCCGGGCGTCTGCACCTCGAGATGGCGACGCGCGAACTCTCGGCTGCACAGATACGTCCCGGTCAGCGTGATGTCCACCACGGTCCGCCACGCGTTCGGCGACATATCTTCCGCGGGGACTGGGAAGTTGGCCGCCGCGTTGTTCACCAGCACGCTGGGGAGCTTGAACTGGTGCGTGGCGGCATCGAACATCGCGGCGATGGAGTCGGCCTCGCGGATGTCGGTTTCGACAGTGAGTACGGGCGAGCCGATGGCTTCGATCGCGGCCCGGCCGGCGTCGAGGTGCTCCGGTTTGCGCGATGCGATCACGATGCTGGCGCCCAGCCGCGCGAACTCACTCGCGATCGCCTTGCCGAGCCCGGTTCCGGCGCCAGTCACGATGACCGCAACGCCGTCGTAGGTTCCGTCCGGAAGCGCGCGAGATCCGGTGGGGGGCGGCGCCGGAAGCCCTGGATTCTCAACAGCCATGATTGTCTTAGCTCCCGGTGTAGTGCGGTGGACGGTCTTCGGCTCGGGCGGCGCGGAGTTCGGCCATGTCGTCGCTTCGACTGATGAAGGTCTGGCCGATCATCTCCTCGTCCATCGAACTTCGCAGCGCCGGTTGCGCAAGATTCCGGATGATCGAGCGGGCCATCTTCACCGAGACGGCCGGCATCAACGCGATTTGTTCTGCGATCTCGCGGGCGGTCGCGTCGAGCGCATCGGGGGCGACGATGCGAGAGATGATTCCGTGAGTCAGCGCCTCCTCGGCGTGAAGGACGCGGCCAGTGAGGACGAGGTCACTTGCCAGCCCGTGACCGGCGACTTGAAACAGCGCACCCATTCCGCCGGTATCGGGGATGACGCCATAGGTGAGCTCAGGAAGTCGGAACCGCGAGCCCTCCGCCGCGATGCGCACATCACAGAGCAACGCCCGTTGGAACGACCCTCCCATCGTCCAACCCTTGTGCGCCACGATGATGGGCGCGTCGATCTCCCAAACCTGTTGGATGCCGCGGTGGCCGCGACGCATCAACTCGTGGTGGCTGAGGTCGCCTTGGTGGTTGCCGATCGACGAAACGTCACGGCCCGACGAGAACGACTTTCCCTCGCCGCGCCAGACGATCGCCCGCACGTCCTTGCGCTCGCGGAGTTCTCGCAACACCGCGAAGAGCTGAAGGTCCATCGCATCGTCAAACGCGTTGTGCGCGTCCGGGTTGTTGTTCGTGATGGTCGCGATGGGGCCGTCGTAGGTGAGTTCGACCATACCGGTCATCATTTCCTCTCTTGGTTCTGCGACGGCCTCCGAGTCTGTCAGGCTGAGCTGACGTCGGTGGGGAGGTCGCCCAGGAGGAAGCGCGGACCCGAACCGAGGCGGGCGGCGCGATCTTCAGGGTTGTAGAGGGCGCATGACCGCAGGGAGAGACACCCACAGCCGATACATTCGCTCAGCTGGTCCCGCAGCCGAATCAATGCATCGATCTGATCGTCGAGTCGAGGGCGCCAGGCTCGGGCGATGCGATCCCAATCCGCCTTGTTGGGCGTGCGTTCGCTGGGCAGTGTCGCGAGCGCGGTTCGAACTTCGGGAAGCCCGAGGCCCACGGTCTGCGCGACGCGAATGAATGCGAGCCTCCGCAGGACATCTCGTTCGTAGCGCCGCTGACCGCCGTCGGTACGCACGGACCAGATCAGACCTTCCCGTTCGTAGTAACGCAACGCCGACGCGGCGATGCCGGTGCGTTCCGCGACGATCCCGATCGACAGATTCTCATCGTCCATCAACTGCTCCTTGTCACAACAAGCGAGTTCGTCAACGAATCTCTTGACGTAAAGTTGACTCCAACTTCTAACATACCAACCATGACGACCGACACCCTCGACCATGACCAGATCCATCGCATGTACGCTGCGATCGGCGGGACGGAAGCATCGGATGCCGACCTGGTGCGAACGGTGTCACAGCGGGTGCAGCTCCCGCGCGCGGAACCGGCGGACTCGTTCATCCTGCACGCACCACTGGAGCTGCTCGCGCGGGCGGCGCTGCTCCCCTGGGTCCCCTCGAGCGGCCGGGAGTTGGCGCGGCTCCGGTTGGTGGTGCTCCTCGCCCACTTCGAGGAAGCCGCAGCCGCGCCGATCGGCCCGGTTCCGGAACCAACCGATCCCGCCGTGGCCGCAGCTGCCTTACGTTGCGCGCTGGCCGCTGCCGACCTCGAAGGCACAGACCAGGCCGCGTGGAGCCTGGCCGTCAGCGCGCCGGCGGGTGCCTTCGCGGAGTTGCTCGGGGCCGACGTGCTCCCGGCGTTGGCCGCGGCGGGCCATGCGCCGATCTTCTTGTACCAGTACCCGCGCACCGCACTGCGGGCGCAGGCCTCCGCCGAGCTGCTGCGGCCGCTCGCCCGCGAGCTGGCGCGACACCCCGAACTTCGCGTCGGTTGGGTTGATGACCGGCCACCCGGAAACGGGTCGGCCGAAGCGCTGGCCGAGGCGCTTCACAGCGTTCCCCAGATGGGGATTCCGGGGAGTACCTTCATCTTCCCGCTGATGCACCAAGTGGACTCAGCAGGGGTCGCGGCCGAGCTCCTCGGCCCCACGCTCGGAGGCTTGAGCCCGGGGGCGGCCGCGCGGGTTCTCCTTCGTTGTTCTGCTCGCGCCATGGTCCTCGCGAACCCGGATCACATCGCGTACGGATGGACGCACTGTCTGACGATGACCCAAGCCGCGCTCGGGATTGCATCGTCGATCTCGAACCCGCAACTCGCACTGGATATTGCCGGGACCTACGTGGTGGGGTTCCTGGCCGCGCTCGCAACCGGACCGGTGCCCGACGTGGTGGAACTTCCTGACCCCGGCGGGACACTGGTGGAGGCGATCGGCGCGGGCCGAGCCGCCGCCGCGGGCCGGGTCCTCCATGCGTCGGGCGTTGAGTTCGGGGCGATGCGCACGGAGATCGTCAAGCGGGCCGCCGGCGCCCACGATGCCCATGTGGTGAAGTACACGCTCGCCTGTTTGGATGCGGCGGCGGCGGATCCGGCCGCCGAGCGGTTGTACCTCAGCGGAGCCGCGGCGCTGCTCGCCCACTGGCAGGCCACCGGTGACCCCACGGATCCGTTGGCGTACGACCGGGCCCTGGCTGAGCGGTAGCGTCGCCCGACTCGGGGGGTCGGATGAGCAGCACAGAACGCAAGGGTGCAACGGCATCGACGGCCGCACGGAACGCGACGATCGGTGCGCTGCTGCCTATCAACGATGCGGATTTCATCGACGCGCAACGAGGTCGAATCGCACCGCTGCCGGGGCCCGTGGTCCACCCGAGCTGGGGTCATGCGGTCTGGGATTCCGCCGACTGGGAGTTCATCCACGGCGACGCGCCGGAATCGGTGAATCCGAGCCTGTGGCGCCAGGCGCGCCTGAATGCAATCCACGGACTCTTCGAGGTGGCCGACGGCGTGTACCAGGTTCGAGGCGTCGACCTGTCCAACATCACGTTCATCGCGAGTGATAGGGGCTGGATCGTCATCGATCCACTCACGGCGACCGAAACTGCGGCATTCGCACTCGAATTGCTGCACCAACATTTGGCGCCGCGGCCGGTGGTCGCGGTTATCTACACCCACAGCCACGTCGACCATTTCGGCGGCGTACGCGGGGTGATCTCCGACGCCGACGTCGCCGAAGGTCGGGTGCAGGTGATTGCTCCGGTCGGATTTCTCGAGGCGGCGATCAGCGAGAACGTGGTTGCCGGGCCCGCGATGTTGCGGCGAGCCAGTTACATGTACGGACGGCTGCTTCCCGGCGACGTGCTGGGCCACGTGGACTGCGGGCTGGGCAAGGCGATTCCGCTCCTGGGAACCACTGGCCTGATCGCGCCGACGCGAGAGATCACCTACACCGGCGAAGAGCTGACGGTGGATGGGGTCCTCCTGCGCTTCCAGTACACGCCCGACACCGAGGCGCCCGCGGAGATGAACATCTTCTTGCCCGATCGGCGGTTGCTCTGCATGGCGGAGAACTGCAGCTCCACTCTGCACAACGTGTACACGCCCCGTGGCGCCCAGATTCGTGACTCGCTCGCATGGAGCAAGTACGTCAACGAATCCATCGAACTCTTCGCGGCCGAGACCGACATCGTGTTCATGAGCCACCACTGGCCCCGGTTCGGAACCGAGGCCGTGCGAACGTTCATGGCCGAGCAGCGCGACGTGTACCGCTGGATCCACGATCAGACCATGCGGCGCGCCAACCATGGAGAGACGGCGCTCGAGATCGCCGAGGACCTCACCGGGCCGCCCGGGCTCCAGGACCGGTTTCATGTGCGCGGCTACTACGGAACGCTGAGCCATAACGCGAAGGCCGTGTATCAGCGCTACCTGGGTTGGTTTGATGCCAACCCTGCGCATCTGCATCCGTTGCCGCCGATCGATTCGGCGGTTCGCTACGTGGAGTTCATGGGTGGCGCTGATGCGGTGCTGGAGAAAGTTCGCGCCTGCATCGCAGCCGACGACTACCGGTTCGCCGCCGAGGCGCTCAATCACGTGGTGTTCGCCGAGCCGGAGCATCGGGAGGCGCAGCTCCTCCAGGCCGATGTCTTCGAGCAGCTCGGCTATCGCTGCGAGTCCGGCCCATGGCGAGACTTCTATCTGACCGGGGCGCAGGAGTTGCGCCACGGTGCCACCCGGATCGGCGGGTCGATGGCGAGCAGTATCGATGTGTTGCGTGCCATGACCACAGAGATGCTGGTGGATCTCATCGGAGTCCGGTTAAACGGCGACCGCGTGGGAGATCGAATGATCTCAATAAACCTCACGGTCACTGATCGCAACGAAGTCGGCGCGGTCGGTATCGAACACGGGGCGGTGCACTTCACCGCGGGTCGTCATGACGCCGATGCCCATGTCTCGATCGCTGCGACGCATCTTGCGTTGGCCCGCCTCGCGAGCGGGTTGGTCACGCCCGACGAACTCGAGGACGCCGAGCTCACAATCTCCGGTGATCGGTCAGCATTCGACGATCTCCTGGCCCTGCTCGATGTCTTCGACGCCAGCTTCGCGATCGTGACCCCTGAGCGATGAGCCCGTGCTCCGGCGGAACCGCTGGTGTCGCTCTGGGCGGGCGATGACCTACGACACGCTCGACGTACACAGGAATGGGCCGGTCGGTTGGTTGATCTTTGACCGCCCGGATCAGGCCAACGCGATGAACGCCACAATGCTCCAAGAGCTCGAACGAGCGTGGGTCGAACTCGACCAGGACCCGGCGGTGCGGGTCATCGTGAACACGGGCAACGGGCGTGCATTCCAAACTGGTCTCGATGTGCGCCAACTCGCACGGGACCCCGGAGCACTTCGAGAGCAGTCGCGTCGGACCCGCGACGCGGCGTTGCGTCTCACCGCGTGGCACAACCAGGTGTGGAAACCGGTCATCGCAGCTGTCAACGGGGTGTGCGCGGGGGGCGGCCTCCATTTTGTGGCCGATGCCGACATCGTGATTGCCGCACCCGAAGCCACGTTCCTCGACCCGCACGTCTCGATCGGGCAGGTCAGTGCCTACGAGACGATCGCCCTCGTGAAGAAGTCGCCCATGGAAGCGATCACGCGGCTCGCGTTGGTGGGTCGTCACGAGCGGATCAACGCCACCCGCGCCCGCGCGCTCGGCATCGTGTCCGAGGTAGTGGACTCGGCGGATTCGTTACATTCGCGCGCCCAAGAGATTGCGGAAACGATTGCGCAACATCCGCCGGAGCAACTGGCGGCCACGAAACGCGCGCTCTGGGGCGCGCTCGAAACCGCGGAGCTGCAGTGAAGTACTCGCATTTGGATCACCTGGTGGTTGAGCGCCGAGGTCCCGTCGGCTGGTTGATCAATAACCGGCCCGATCAGCTGAACGCGATGAACGCGGCGATGCGCGATGAGTTCGCAATCGCGTGGAAAGAGCTCGACGCGGACCCCGACGTTCGCGTCATCGTGCATACCGGTGAAGGGCGCGCGTTTCAGACTGGTGTCGATATGTCGGAAGTTGCCGGCGATGGTGTGGGCATGGAGCGCTACCGCGACTCGGTGGCCCACTTCGATCTGCACTTCACGAGCTGGCATCAACAGGTGTGGAAGCCAGTGATCACTGCAGTCAATGGCATCTGCTGCGGTGGTGGATTTCACTGGGTCGCAGATGCCGACATCGTGATCGCGGCATCCGACGCGCAGTTCTTCGATCCTCACGTCTCGGTGGGTCAGGTGGTGGCCATCGAAGCCATTGGCCTGATGAAGAAGATGCCGGTGGAAGCCGTAATGCGAATGGCATTCATGGGTCGGTACGAGCGGGTTCACGCGGCGCGCGCCTATGAACTCGGAATGATCAGCGAGATCGTCGACCCTCCCGGTGCGTTGAGGGAACGAGCCCAGGAGCTGGCCGAGACGATCGCTCGAAACTCCCCTGCCGCCATGGCCGCCACGAAGCGTGCGTTGTGGGGAGCGTTGGAACTCGGCCTCACCGACGCGTGCAAAGCCGGTGCGCAAGAACTCGTAGGGATGTGGGGGCACCCCGACCAAGAGGAGGGGCCTCGCGCATTCGCGGAGAAGCGCGACGCCAACTGGTTGCCTCCCGACGCCTCGGCGCCTTGATCGACCAGACTCCAGAACCACACCCCGTGAAGGAGCATGAATGTCTGTCGCCCGTACTCGCGCACCTGAGGGAGCGCTTGCCACCTACGAGAAGTTGGTATTCGCTCACGACGGAATGAACCACGACGTCTACCGCAAGGGAACCGGACCGGTCGTGATGGTGATCACCGAGATGCCGGGGATCTCGCCCTACGTCCTGGGCTTCGGCGACCGCGTCGCTGCGATGGGGTGCACCGCAGTACTGCCGGACCTTTTCGGCGAAGCCGGCCGTGACCCGTTCGCCGGATCGAAGCTGCACCAAGTTGGCTACGTGGCGAGCACCTTCATCCGTATCTGCATCAGCCGAGAGTTCACGGCGTTCGCGATCGGCAGCTCGTCGCCCGTCATCGGTTGGCTCCGCGCGCTGGCTCATCAGGAACACGCGCGCGCCGGCGGTCCGGGAGTGGGCGTGGTCGGCATGTGCTTCACGGGTGGTTTCGCGCTTGCGATGGCGGTGGATGATTTGGTGCTCGCGCCGGTGATGTCACAGCCGTCGCAGCCGATCGGGATCACGAAGTCACGCAAACGTTCCATCGACTGCAGCGACGCCGACCTCGCGATCGTGCGCGGCCGGTGCGAGTCCGAAGGCTTGCGGGTCATCGGAATGCGTTTCGAGGGCGACCCGTTTGTTCCACCCGAGCGGTTCGACTTCTTGCGGGAGCGGCTCGGCGATGGGTTCGTGGGAATCGAACTCGACCAAGCCGACGGGCATCCCGACAGCATGCAGACCAAGCACCATTCGGTCCTGACCGGCGACCTCATCGACGAACCCGGCGCACCCACCCGTGATGCACTCGACCAGGTCCTTGAACTGTTCCGGACCAAGTTGTTGGCGGCTCCGTCGCAGTAAAGAACCGGCTACCCGGCGGTGCTGCTGAGGGATTCGGCGAGGTCGGGGCGCTGACGCAGCGACCGCTTTACCTCGGCGAACCCCGCGAACGTCACCACCTCCCACAGCGCATCCCAAAGCCTGAGGGCGTCCGCGCCGCGTGGCACCCGGCTGATCACCGGCCCGAAAAAAGACTGCATCGTGGCGTCGCGCGTGAAGCTGATGATCGGAGTACCAAGATCGGGTCCGGTCCGACTCAGTGCAACGTCTGTGTCGGCCTGGAGCACCGCATCCCACTGGTCGTCATTCGCCGCGGCCACATACTCCTCGCTGAGACCCACGGAGCGGAGGTAGTCGGGGAAGCCATTCTCGAACTCACCCACGATCTCCTCCCGCCGCCCCCGAACGTGGATGTCCCCGCCGAACTGGGTGTACAACGCGCCGAGGTCGTCGCGCTGGCCACCGGCGCGCATAGCCGCGGCGACCCGCAGCAGCTTCAGGCCCGAACCGTGGCCCGCGATATACCCCGCGGGGAAGTCGGTCTCGTAGGTCTTGCTCGCGTTCACGAGGCGGAGGCTGATGAACCGCCAATCGACGCTCAGGTGCCGTTGCGTCGCGACCTCTTCGACCCAGCGAGAGGTCAGCCAGGCCCACGGACACATCGGATCCCAAAAAAACTCAACCTCATATTGCGAGCTCACAGGAAACCCTCTCCTATCGCGAAACGTGGGAACATGAACCTATGACCTCGATGCAGTATTCCGGAACGGCCACGCTGCCCCATCTCCCCGTCGAAGCGGCAACGAACGCTCACATCATGGCCGCGCTGCTCGAACACGGAGCGGTCATCGTCGAAGACCTCATCGACGCAGAGACGGTCGCGTCGATCAATGCCGAGTTGGATCCCTACGTGGCGGCGGCCGATCCTGGCGCAACACAGCTGAACCCGGGACTCGAGTTCTTCTTCGGAAAGCGGACCCGCCATGTGACGTCGATCACCGGCAAGTCACCCACATTCGCTACCGACGTGTTGTGTCATCCCACCATGCTTGCGGTCTGCGACGAGGTCCTGTTGCCGTCATGTGCTCGGTATCAGCTCAACATCGCGTCGATTCTCGATCGTGGTCCCGGTGCCGAGCCCCAGATGCTTCACCACGACGAAGACGTATGGATCCATGTCCCCCGCCCTCATCCGGAACTCCAGGTCGCGTCGATCTGGGCGCTGCTCGACATCACGCGCGAGATGGGGGCGACGCAAGTGGTCCCCGGAAGCCATCGTTGGGAGCGAGGCCGCGCACCGCACGACGAGGAGATTGCCTACGCCGAAATGCGCGCCGGGAGCGCGGTGATCTATCTCGGATCAACGCTGCACGGCGGCGGTGCGAATGTCACCGACGACCTCTGGCGACGCGCCGTGCATCTGTCGTACACCCTCGGATGGTTGCGCACCGAGGAGAACAATTACTTGGGTACTCCGCCCGGCGTGGCCAAGTATCTCCCCCGTCAAGCCCAAGAGTTGGTGGGCTACGCCGTCCACGACGCGATTGCGGATATGGGCGGCTATCTCGGCATGCTGGATATGCGCGATCCGGTGGATTGCATCGCGGATGGCACCCTGGCCTGAATGCCGGCGCGACCGATAGGGTCCGCGCCATGAGCGAACACTGGACCGAAGGCGATATCCCTGACCTGACCGGCCGAACGGTGCTGATCACCGGCGCGAACAGCGGCATCGGCCTCGAAGCCGCTCGCGCCGCTGCGGAACACGGTGCGACGGTTGTGCTTGGGTGTCGCAACCATGTGAAGGCCGAAGCCGCGGTGGCCACGATCCGTACGACGGCGCCGGATGCGCAGCTCGAGATCTTGGACCTCGATCTCGCGGATCTTGGCTCGGTCGAAACCGCGGCAGGCAAGTTCCTCGCGAACCATG
>JANPBJ010000147.1:0-5712 GCA_031430375.1 Acidimicrobiia bacterium | reverse complement strand
AGGTGCCGCATCCGTTCGTCCCCGAGACGCTCGCCCGTCTCCCCGCCACCGCCCAGACCGCCGGCGCCGACGCGGCCATCGAATCCACCCGAACCGCTGGTCTGCACTGTCAACCCCTCACCACCACGATCACCGAAACATCCGCCGGATTGGGCGGGTTCATCGTCGCGAACGTGTCGTGCACCGTCGCGTTCGGTGATCTCGCCCGCGGACTGCACATCCCCGCGACGCGCACGATCACCGCCCGGTTCGTCGCACCCATCGACCGGCATCGGAGCGCACCATGAACCCCACCCGACCCGCCCGGGAGCGGGGTGCGGTGACCGTGTTTGTCACGATCATCACCGTCGCGCTCATCGCGGTCGGCGGTCTCGTTGCTGACGGCGGTCGCATCCTCGCCACCCGTCGCGAAGCCGCGAACGTCGCCGAGTCCGCGGCGCGCGCAGGCGCGCAAGCGATCGACCTTCACGCCCTCCGTACGACGCGCGAACTCGTCCTCGACCCGACAGCCGCGATCGCCGACGCCGACGCCTACCTGTCCGCGACCGGATACTCGGGCACCGTCACCGCAGACACGACCCGCGTCCATGTGACCGTCACCATCCGGCGTCCGACGGTCATGCTCAGCGCGTTCGGACTGGGTTCGTATTCGGTGACGGGCGACGGCGACGCCATCGCCGCCCACGCCCCAGACATCAACTCACCTGCCGGTCGACCATGAACGGTGCCCGGATCCGCCAACTCCTCGCTGGAATCGCATCTGGGTTGGCCCTTCTCGCGTTGATCATCGCCATACCCCTACTTCTTGTGATGCTGCACGGCCGGCCCTACCAACCGACCAGCACCTTCGCCGCACTCACACACCTCATTAGCGGACAGGCGAGCGGACCGGGCCTGGTCGTTGATCTCGTTGCGGTCGCGGCATGGGTCGCATGGCTGATCGTCGTGACGGCGATCATGATCGAGTTCGGGGCCTGGATCCGCGGGACACCGACACCCGAGCTTCGTGGGATGCACACCGTGCAACCATGGGTGCGACAGCTGGTCGCGACCGCGACGCTGCTCGTCGGGACCGTCGGGCTTCCCGCCCGAACCGGAGCCGCGACCATGCCAGCGTCCGCGGTTGCGACGGTCACCAGAACCGCGCCCACCCCCGCACCGGCCGCCGTACCGACCCCAGTCGCGCCCGTGGCGGTTGCGCCCGCCTGTGTCGTCGTTGCCCGCGACACGCTCTGGGGGCTCGCCGAGACCCACCTCGGCAACCCGTTGCGATGGCGTGAGATCTATGACCTCAACCGCGGTGCAACCCAACCCGACGGACGCAGGCTCGAAGACCCCGGTCTCATCATCCCCGGCTGGACCCTGCACCTCCCCGCCGACGCCACCCCAACACCGACCCCAACCGAACCGGCACCCCCAATCGCGGCACCAATTGTGGCCGTGACACCTCGCCCGATCCTCGTGTCGCCGACCGCTCCAACCACGCACCCACTGGCGACGGCCACGTCGAGCACGTCGCCGTCGACCCGCACCACGACCAGACCCGCGACCAGACCCGCGACCAGACCCACGCCCACGCCCACCGCAGAGAATCGAGCCGCCCCGAACGCGACACAGGCGCGACGCGACCAGTCCCTGGTACCGGTCAGTGCGATCGCCGCGGCCGGGATCGTGGCCCTCCTCGCCGCCCTACGGATCGCGTGGCGCCGACAGCGGCGAACCCGTCCGCAGCTCGCGCCACCCGCACAACTGGTCGAGACCACACTCCGACGGGCCGCGAACACGAACCCGGTCGATCGCCTCGATGCCGCGCTCCGCGCGTTCGGCCAGTCGCTGCAAACCTCCGGGGTCTGTGTTCTTCGGATTCTCGCGGTCCGACGGGCCGGCGACGAGGTCGAGATCCTTATCGACACGCCCCTCACCGGACCGCCCGCCGGTTTCGAAACGGCCGGTGACCCGCGCTGCTGGATCACAACTCCCGTGATCACCACCGAGCAACTCGTCGCGTTCGCCGACGGTGCGGTCGCGCCCGCGCCGTGCCTAATCAGCCTCGGCACGATCGACGAGGAACCATGTCTCATCGATCTCGAAACCGCGGAACTCCTCACGATCGACGGAGAGGATGACGACGAGGTGGCCGCGGTCGTGCGGCATATCGCGGTCGAGCTCGCGACGTCACCCGTCGCGGACCATCTTGACGTCCTAGTCGTCGGCGAACCGATTCTCGCCTCACTCGAGGGAGTCCACCCGCAAATCCGTTGCCTAGATCTGGAGGCTGCGGTCACCGAACTCGAGACCGTCGCCAGGTTCAACCAGGACGAGCACGACGCCATCGACCGCGGGGACACAGTTGACACCGGCAATGGTGTCGAGGGGGCCGACCTTGCGGTTCCGACGGTGCTCGTGAGCTTCGAACCGGTCGACGACGACACGCGGCGACGCATCGAGGCTGTCGTCGCGGTTCGTCATTCACGTGTGGCGGCAGTCATGCCGTCAAGCACTCGGGCTGCGTGGCATGCCCAGATCGATGATGGATGGGTACGGGTCGCGCCACTCGGCCTCATACTCGAACCGTTCCTCATCACGTCCGAAGTCGCCGACGACATCGATTCCCTCATCGCCGCACCACCAGCTGCACCCGAAGTTGATGCGGTTGCCGTTGCGCCAAAGGTGCCAGCGGTCGTGTCGATCGCTCCGTATGAGGACCTGCCGTTCGATATAGAGGTGCGGGTGCTCGGGCCGGTCGATGTCGTCGGAATGGAACGATCATTCGCGCGGCATCGTCATCTCGAAATCGCGGTCTACCTCGCGCTCCACTCTGATGGTGTCAGCGACGAACGACTCAAGACCGCGCTGTGGGCCAACGCCGCGCCGACCACCGCGACGTTCAATACTGCGATCTCCTCCACGCGTGCGCGTCTCGGCCGCGACGCGCACGGAGCGCCACACCTCGTCCCGTATGCGAACGCAGGCCGGACCTACCGAGTCGGCGCGGGCGTCATGAGCGACTGGCAGCGATTCACGATGCGTGTCGAACACGCCCACCACGCGGATCCGGCCACCGCGATCCGGGACCTGCGCGACGCGCTCGAACTCGTCCGTGGACAACCGTTCACCGAATCGCACGGTGTCGAATGGGCCTGGTCCGAAGGTCTCATCGCGACCATGGAAACGACTGTCGCCACCGCGGCACACCAGCTCGCGACCTGGTGTCTTGAGATCGGTGACACCGATGGTGCGATCTGGGCTGCGATGCAAGGCCTCGTCGCGGCTCCCGCCGACGAGACGCTCTATCGGGATCGGATGCGTGCCCATGACCAGGCCGGGAACCCGGCTGGCATCGAGACCGTCATGTCCGAGCTGCGACACGCGGTCGAAGACATCGAACCATGGGACACAATCCACCCCGAAACCATCGCCTTATACGAGCAGCTGACCAGAGGTCGACGACGATCAGCTGGGAGTCGGTAGCGCCGAACAGCTTGTCCCAAGCGAACGTCGCACGCCACACGCTGGTCCAGAGTCCCGTCCACGTTCACGGACGCTGCGCACCACGGATCGCTTGGACCGATCAAGGCTCGTTGTATTGGGTGCCGGTCATCGCCGGAGATTCGCTTGGGCGTAACGCGAATCTCGTGGTCTATGCGACGCGACGGATCGATTGGATCCGTTGCGGGTTGATCGGTCTGAGTGAGACGACCGCGCCGGTGTGGGGTGCGTTGATTTCGATCCCGTTCCCGATGTACATGGCGACGTGGCCGTAGTCGCGTGTTGGTACGTCACCGCGGGAGAAGATCAGATCACCCGGGAGTAGATCGGCGACGGAGACAGCAGTGCCGATGCGGACTTCGTCGTAGGTGACGCGTGGGATCTGCACTCCGGCTTGGGCGTACGCCCAGTAGAGGAGCCCGGAACAGTCGAACCCCTGTGCCGGGGTTTCGGCGCCGTACACGTATGGGACGCCGAGCTGACTCATCGCGTATCCGACCGCCGCAACGCCGACATCGCCTCCGGGGGTGGTCTGGCCGTAACCATATTCGATGGCTTTGGCGATGACCCGCGCGTAGTAGCTCGAGGTTCCGGCGTAGTTGTCGATCGCGGCGCGTAGATCGCCAAGCTTGGGTGCGTCTTGGCAGAGATAGGCGGCAGCGGTGTAGATCGAGTCCCACGCGTTCTGGATCGATGGCCGCGCGCCGGCGGGACGGTGAGGGGCGAGTCGTGCCCAGCGGCTCCAGGTGGTGGGCAGGAACTGCATCGCGCCTTGGGCGTGCATCCACCCATCGGCCGAGGTCGCATCGGGGATGCGTTCCCCGCGGTCACGGCCGTCGAGCGGTGCCCCGACGATCGGTGGGTTGACATCGCCGCTGATCGGGTCGGAACGGTTGGCGGCATGACGCGATTCGAGATAGCCGATCGCGGCGAGGACCTGCCATCCCAACCCGTCACACGTTCGGGCAGCGTCTTGATATACGGGGAGCAGCGATGCCGGGATCTCGCTGAGCGCGGTCGCTGATGGCGGTGATGGCTCCGCGACTCCACCGGCCGCGAGCCCGGCAACGGCGATCGTGAGGCTGAGGACTGCTGCGCCGAACGCGGCAACGAGTTTCATCTCGCACCGCCTCGCGGCTGGTTTCGGACATGACATGGCGTGTCGTGGTGATCCATGTGATGTGTATGCGCAGCTGACAGCCGTTTCCGCGACGCGTGTCGCGAACGTGAGGCGCGCGTGCGCATAGGGGTGGTGAGGTCACACCCCGATGGCCTCGGTCTGGTTCATATCACTTCCCCGGTCCGACACTCGCCCACGTGTGGGTGTCGGACCGGGAGAAAGGCACCACCAAAATGCATCACACGGCTTTCTCTCTCGTGTTGGCTGCGGTCGACGCGACCCCATCATCCGCCGGGCTTCCCGGCGCGGAACTCATCCAGAAGATGTTGAACTGGCTCAACCAGATCGCGCTGTGGGGATCGTTAGCAAGCATCCTCGTCGGCGCCGCGATCTACGGCCTCTCGCAACAGTCCGGGAACTACGCCGGCGGATTCAAAGGCAAACAACTCGCGCTCGCCGGCGTCGTCGGCGCATGTCTCGCCGGGATCGCACCAACCGCGATCAACATGTTCTTCACCGCGGCGAAAAGCTGACATGGCCTCCACGCCGCACAACAATCCGCGACGCGTCGCGTTGCGACTCCTCGTCGTCGCGACCGTCGGCGTCGTCGCGGGCCTCACCGTCCGCGGGTGCGCCCACCCGAACCCCGACGGGCAGATCGCGTCGCCTCCACCCGCCCCGCTGCTCCCGGCGGGTGTGGGTCCGCGTGGGATCCGGGCAGGAATGCCGGTCGGGTTCGCTCACAATACCGAGGGTGCTCGAGCGGCGGCCGTCGCCTACGTCATGACCGGCCAGCAGATACTCAACCTGCCTGCGGCTGATGTCGGCGCCGCGGTCCGGGTCATGGCGGCGACCGCGAGCGCGGCGGGCCAGGTCGACGAGATCGCTGCACGGCTCGGCGCGCTCCACGAGAAACTCCGCCCCGGGACTGGGCCAATCGAGTTCTGGCAGTCGGTCCTCGCGACTCGTGTCGACGCCACCAGCCGGACCAGAGCACGGGTCGCGGTCTGGTCGGTCGGGGTCCTCGCCCGTGAAGATGTCGTCGCACCGCAGGCCGGGTGGACCACCTCACTGTTCGAACTGGTATGGGAACACGACGATTG
>JANPBJ010000146.1:0-2726 GCA_031430375.1 Acidimicrobiia bacterium | reverse complement strand
CGAGCGTCCAACTGACCGCGAACCCGCCGGCCGGCTGGGCCTTCAGCGGCTGGAGCGGTGACGCCACGGGGTACGCGAACCCGTGGTCCGTCCTCATGGACGGAAACAGGTCGGTTACTGCAACGTTCTACTGCGCTCCAGCCACGGTGAGTGTCCCGAGCCAGGTTTCCAAAGCCGCCTCGAGCACCTTTGACATCGCCGCCACGGTCACGGAACCTGTCAACGACTTTGAGACACTCGCTTCGTGAGTTTACTGAGCTACGGCCATGTGCAGGTCTTCAAGGTTGAGATTCAGGATCTCGGGTTGTTGGCGCTCGAGATCGGCTTCCAAGGATGACCTCACAGCCCCGATCGTGATCGGGTGCGAGTCCGAGGCCATGGTGTTCTCAGCCTCGTCGCCGTCGACGCGGGCCTTCGGCGGATTGATCCAGACCGCAGTCGGCAGTGGCCTCGGCGATGGCCGCCCGTTTGGGAACCGCTCGGGGTTCTTCGCGAACGCGTCGGCGAGCACGAGTGCACGCTTCTCACGCTTCGCCGCGGCGAGGCTGTAGTGGACGTCGTGTGGCGTGAACAGTCCGAGCCCGACGTGATGATGCTCGGTGTTGTACCAGGGGAAGAAGTCGCCACAGAAGCTGCGGCCGTGTTCGACCGAGCCGAAGCGGTCGGGGAAGTCGGGCCGGTACTTCATCGTCTTGAACTGCGACTCGGAGAACGGATTGTCGTTCGAGACGTGTGGCCGCGAGTGGCTTTTGGTGACACCGAGGTCGGCCATCAGCAAGGCGACGGGCTTCGACGTCATCGCCGAGCCACGGTCCGCGTGCACGGTGAGCTGGCCCGGCGCGATCTCCTGCCGTCCGCAGCTCTCGGCGATCAGCGTCTCGGCAAGCCGTGCGAGCTCGCGCTGCGCCAGCATCCAACCCACCACGTAGCGGCTGAACACGTCGAGCACCACGTAGAGGTAGTAGTAGGTCCACTTCGTGGGGCCAAGCAACCGCGTGATATCCCAACTCCAAAGTTCATTCGGCCGCGTGGCCAGCAGCTCCGGCGCGGCATAGTGCGGATGACGGAGCTGGTCGCGCCGCTCGCGCACCTCGGTGTTCTCGGCCAGCACGCGATAGAACGTGCGCTCCGAGCACAGGTAGCGATCTTCATCGAGCAACGTCGCGTAGACCTGTGCCGGCGCCAGGTCCACGAACCGCGGCTCGTGAAGCACGGCGAGCACCTGCTCGCGTTCCTCGGGTGGCAGCGCGCGCACCGGCGCCGGTCGTGGCTTCGGCTCGGGGCGAGGCTGCTGGCCGCGGTAGTAGGTGGCGCGGGGCAGGGCCAGCGCCGCACACGTCAACGCGACACCCAACCGCGGCGCCATCTCAGTGACGGTCTGCATCACGCGTTCTCGTCGTTCGGAAGCGGGTTGCCCAGGAGCTGCGCAACTTTTTTTTGGAGTTCAATCAGTCCTTCGGCGCGCTCGAGGCGCGCCTGCAGCCGACGGGCATCGCGTTCGAGTTCAGCGATCCTCTTGTCGCGCGGATCCACCGGCTTTGCCTTCGGGCCACGGGGGCGCGGGGCGAGCCCGGCCAGGTCACCGCGCTGGCGCGCCGCGCGCCACGCCGCCAGGTGCGACGAGTACAGCCCTTCACGCCGCAGCAGCGCGCCCAACTCCCCAGGCTTCGTGCACCGCTCCGCTTCCGTCAGCACTCGCAGCTTCTCCGCCGCCGCAAATCGCCGCCGCCGCGCCTTCGCCACCACCTCGATCTGCGCCGCCAACGGCAGGCCCTCCGTCATCGTGGACATCTTGGAATCCCGACTCGCCCTCTACACTAAACTTCCGGGGGTTCGGTGTCTCATCCACGTTGGCAGAGAGGGCAGCGCCAAGCGCCCGCCGGAATGCGTTGGGGCGCCGAGGGCATTACCCAAGCCAGCGCCAAGAAGGCCCAACGTCACGGCGCCCACTTTTCCCCAGGCCCCAGCTCGCGTGACGACCTCATCGATGCGTTGGATCCGGCTCCACGTCAGCGACCCCTCGACTTGCACGCCATCCGGCGCTGACATGCCGTGGAGTCCGATCGGATCGAGTCGAAGCACCTTCCGTTCGACCATTCCAGAATCGGCCGTGATGTGCAGCCACGGGTGGCTCCGGTTGTCCTTCTGGAACTGGAACAGAGCATTCGGGGAGGGGCCTGCCGGCGTCTCCGAACCGGCGACGGAATCAACTGGCATCGCCAGGAATGCAAGCATCAGGACGAGGGCTGCATGTCGCGGGCAGTGACTCACGTCGAGCGAGTGACGCAAGGTCACAGCCTGGTATTGAGAGAGCGGTCGTTCGACCACGGCGGCCTCCGAGGTTGCGACTGAGCCATCGTGGCTCAGTAGAGGCCCACGACTAGAACACGCTGAACTTGAAGTACCTCTTCGGATTCTTCTTCACATCCTCGATCAACGCCCGCAGCGACGCAACGGACGAATTGAGATCTGTGTAGAGTTTCTCGTCATTCACGAGTTTCCCGAGAGTGCCTTCGCCGCGTTCGACCTTGCCGGTCATGTCCTGGATCGTCACGCGCAGCGAGTCGAGGCGGTAGGTCAGGCGATCGAGGTTGTGCGAGGCGGACGCGAAGTCGTCCATCGCCCCACGCATCTTCGCTTCCTGGCCGTCGGTCACCGATCGCGCGACGCGTGAAACAGCGTTGAGATTGTTCAGAGTCTCCGTGGCGTTCTTGCGATTCTCGCGC
>JANPBJ010000145.1:0-5848 GCA_031430375.1 Acidimicrobiia bacterium | reverse complement strand
GGTGGCGCGCAACGGCGCGATGCCGTTGCCGATGGAAGCGGAAATGCTTGAGCGTGCGGGGAATCGAAGCCGGGGGAGTCGCTCGATGTTGAGCCTCGACCCGCCTGACCACGATCGACTCCGCCGACTGGTCGCCAAGGCCTTTACGCCCAAGACCGTCGAGGGGCTCGCCCCACTCTGTTCGCGGCTCGTGGACGACGCCCTGGTCGCGGCCGAGACCCGCGGCGGTATGGACGTGATTGCCGATCTGGCGTTCCCGTTGCCGTTCACCGTGATCTCAGAGATGTTGGGGATGCCCACCGATCGCCGCGACGACCTGCGCGAGTGGTCGGGCGCGTTGGTGAAGACCCTCGATCCGGTCTTCACCCTCGAAGAGTTCGATGCTGCGCTCAACGCCGGCGACGCGATGACTGCGTACGTGCAGGAAGTGATTGCGACCAAGCGTTCGCGACCCGACGGTGCGCTCCTGAGCGCGTTGCTCGCGGCCGAGGACCAGGGCGACATGCTCGACGAGCAGGAACTCATCGATCAGGTGATGCTGCTTTACGTGGCGGGTCATGAGACCACGGTCAACCTGATCGGCAATGCCACGCTCGCGCTGCTGCGCAATCCGGATCAGGCGGCTTGGTTGCGTCGCGATGACAGCCTTGATCAGAACGCGATCGAGGAGTTGTTGCGCTATGACCCGCCGGTGCAGTTCTCCGGTCGTGTGACGACCCGGGAGATCACGATCGACGATGTCGTCATCCCGACTGGCTCGTTCGCGCTGACCTGCCTTGCGGCCGCGAATCGTGACCCGGCGAAGTGGGGACCCACTGCCGATGACCTTGACCTCGGTCGGGTTGGTGCAGCCGCTCACATGTCGTTCGGCGGCGGGGTGCATCACTGCCTGGGCGCCGCACTCGCCCGTCTCGAAGGCCGCAGCGCGATCCCGGCCCTGTTTCGTCGGTTTCCCGATCTTGCCCTGGCAACGGAAGCGCCCACTTACAACGGTCGCTTGGTGCTGCGGGGACTCACTCATCTGCCCGTGACCGTGTGACAATCAAGGAGAACCACGTTGAAGATCGATGACGTAGCGCAGCACTTGTCAGCGGTACCGCTGTTCTCGCACTTGTCGGCCAAGGAGCGCAAGGTCGTGGCGAAGGCGCTAGGGATTCATGACGTCGCGGAGGGCGTGATGCTGGTACGTCAAGGCGAAGCGGGCGACACCTTCTACGTGCTGATCGAGGGCACTGCCACCGTGCACCGCCAGGGCCGTCGTACCGCAACGCTCGGTCCCGGAGATTGGTTCGGCGAACTCGCCGTGCTCGATCCCGCGCCGCGCAATGCCGACGTGATCACTGCGAGCACCGCGACCGTCGGCATGCTGGATGCCAAGAGCTTCAAACGCCTGGTCGGCGAACTTCCGGCGATGACCGCCCGTCTGCTCTCCGGCCTTGCCCGCCGCGTCCGCGACGGCGACAGCCGTACCGTCGAGTGACACACGACAAACCGAAGGTGAGGCAGAAGCAAGTAGACCAAGAACGGAGCGAGACGTGATACCGCTTGCAGCCGCCATGCCAGCGGAGTGTGGCCCGAGCGGCCCGCGACGAAGTCGCAAGAGCGGGCATCAAGTCGCGAGAGCGGAAATTATGGGTTGACCCAGACGTTGATGGTGGAGCCTTCATCCTCGGCGGAGCCGGAGATGGGGCTTTGCTTCCAGGCTTTCCCAGAACTCTCAATGCTGGTTGGTGGAGGTTCCGACTGGACGATGACGTTGGCGACAAATCCGGATCGGCGGATCTCGGCCGCGGCCTGATCAGCGAGGAGGCCGAGCACGTTGGGGACGATCAGGACGCGCGGCCGCCCGGTCGCAACGGTGAGGGTGATCGTGGCGCCAGGACGGACCGGAGATCCTGCAGCGGGGTCTTGGGCGGTCACATAGCCCGGCGGGTATCGGCGGCTTGGCGCGTTCACCACGTTGACGCGGTAGCCCTTCTGGGCGAGGGACTGGACTGCATCGATGGCGTTGATGCCGACCACGTTTACGAGCCCCGGACCGATCGGGGCCTTGGTGGTCGTCGATGTGGTCGACGTCGATGACGGTTTCGTCACCGCGTCCGGTGCGGGGAAGTCTCCGTTCGGGACGTTGGCGAGCGCGCCACTCGCGAAGATCTGCCAGATCCGCGCCGGAAACGTCCCTCCGATGATCTGGATGCGCGTGCGGGGCGGGACCATCGGGATCCCGTTGCCTTCCGGTTCGCCGACCCAGACCGCCGCGACGAGTTCCGGCGTATAGCCCACGAACCAGGCATCGGAGAAGTCCTCGGCCGTGCCGGTCTTGCCGGCAACCGGTCGACCAATGCGCGCGTTCACGCCAGTACCTCGCTGCACGACCTGTTGGAGCACTCCGGTCACGGTGCGCGCAATATTGGGCGGCAGTACCTGGGATTGCACTGGATGAGCTTCGTACAGCACCTCGCCGGTGCGGTTTGTGACTCGAGTGACGTAGACCGGAGGGTGGCGCACGCCGTCGGCGGCGAAGACGCCATAGGCGGAGGCCATGTCGAACACCGTCACCGGTTGACTCCCGATCGCGATCGATGGTTTGTCCGTCTCCAGCTTGGTGGTGATACCCATTGCCGCGGCTTGGAACGCCACCTTGGCGGCACCGACGTCCATGACGAGCTGCCCGTAGACGGTGTTGACGGAGTTGACGGTGGCGTCGGTCAGATTGAGACGGCCGTAGCCTCTGCCGGTCTCGAAGTTGCTCAGCGTCCAAGGTTCTTGGCCGACGAGGGGGATCGTGATACTCGCCGGTGCGTCGTAGTTCTTCGAGAGCGGAATGCCGTCTTGGAGTGCGGCGGCCAGCACGAACGGCTTGAACGTGCTGCCGGGCGATCGGGTGGGCTGGCCGTCTTCCCCTCGAGCGTTTGCGAAGTCGTTGTGGGCGAAGTTGAAGAACCGTGAGGTTGGGTCGGTAGCGAAGAATTCCTGGCTGCTTGCGTAGGCGCGCACGTGGCCGTCGCGCGGGTCGATTGCCACGATGGCGCCGGGCGGATCGGTGGGGTCAGCGAGAATCCCGTGGAGTGCGGTTTCGGCTTCGAGTTGCCACACGGGGTCGAGGGTGGTCTCGATCGTGAGCCCTCCGTTGAAGAGTGCCCGCTCCCGATCCGCCTTGGTCGCGCCGAACCGAGGATCGGTGAAGATGAACTTCTTTACCTTCTCCACAAAGAAGGGCGCGGGATAGCGCTCGTTCTGGGCCAGTGGAATGATGCCGAGCGGGAGGGCCCGAACGAACGCTGCCTCCGGTTCGCTGATGCGATGCAGGATGCGCATGCGCTCCACGACTTCGTTGCGGCGTGCAGTCGCAGCCCCGGGATATAGATGCGGGTTGTAATCGGTGGGGGATCGGATCAGCCCCGCAAGCAGCGTCGCCTGGCTGAGATCGAGGGTGGCGGCGTCCTTCCCGAAATACACGCGGCTCGCGGCTTGCACCCCGTAGGCGCCGTTGCCGAAGTAGACGGTATTCAGGTAGCGCTCGAGGATCGTGTGCTTGGAGTACCGGTCCTCGATCTGGATCGCCATCACCGCTTCGTGGAGCTTGCGCTTGAGGCTCTTCTCGTTGCCGAGGAGCACCGCTCGCACGTACTGCTGGGTGATGGTGGAGCCGCCTTCCGCGGCGCGGCCCTGCTCCAGGTTGTGCGTCACGGCTCGGACGACGCCGCGCAGCTCGACGCCGCCATGGCTGTAGTAGCGGGCGTCTTCAATAGCGATAACGGCTCGGGGTAGTACAGCGGCCATGTCGGCGAGCTTCACGGGATCGCGATCCTCCACGCCGTGAACTCGGGTGAGCAGGGTCCCGTCACCCCAGAGAATTCGCGACGACACCGCTTGCTCGTTCGGGAGCCGAAGGTGGGTGGTGTACCGACAACTCGCGGCAACCAGCACGAGGAGCACGGACGCGATGATCAGGCATCCGCGTCGGTTCATTGGCACCATTGTTTCAAAGACGCCGACAGTTTGTGGGACGCGCTGGTACCGTCGGGTTCGTGCCGCCGCTCTCCGCGATGTCGAACGACGAGCAATTGCGGCTACTGACAGCCGGCACGGTGCAGTGCATCGACGCAGATGAGCTGGCGTCCAAGCTCGCTGCTGGTCGTCCATTGCGCGTGAAGCTGGGAATTGACCCCACCGCGTCGGATATCCACCTGGGGCACACGGTGGTGTTGCACAAACTCCGCCAGTTCCAGGACCTTGGGCACCTCGCAGTGCTGATCATCGGTGACTTCACGGCCCGGGTGGGCGATCCCACCGGCCGCTCCGCGACCCGTCCGCCGTTGACCACCGAAGAGGTGGAGGGCCACGCCCAGACCTATGTCAACCAGGTGAAGGCGGTGCTGGACTTCTCGCCAGGGAAGATCGAGCTGGTCCGCAACGCCGACTGGTTGGCCCGGATGGACATGACCGACGTCCTGCGGCTCACTGGGCGCACCACCGTGGCTCGGATCATGGAGCGAGACGATTTCTCCAACCGCTTCCGTGATGGTGTGCCCATCGCCCTATCGGAGTTGCTGTATCCGTTGCTCCAGGGGACAGATTCGGTGGAGGTTCGAGCCGATGTGGAGCTCGGTGGCACCGATCAGCTGTTCAACAACCTGATGGGCCGCCAACTCCAGTCGGCCTCGGGCATGGAGCCCCAAGTTGTGATGACCATGCCCCTGCTCGAGGGCCTCGACGGCGTGAAGAAGATGTCGAAGTCGCTCGGAAACTATGTGGGGATCTCGGAACCGGCTACGGAACAGTTCGGCAAGCTCATGAGCATCCCGGATCCGCTCATGCCTCGGTATTTCGCCCTGGCGACGGGTTGGCATCCGGACCGCGTCACGCAAACGGTGGCGGCCCTGGCTGATGGCTCGCTGGCGCCGGTGGACGCGAAACGCCTGCTCGGACGCGTTGTCGCCGACCTCTATCACGGCGAAGGCGCCGGGGCGGCGGCCGAGGCAGAGTTCGATCGGGTGTTCAAAGCCCATGATGTGCCCACCGAGGTCCCGGATCGGCGAGTTGCGGCAACGGAGTTTCCAATACGCCTGGCCCGACTGCTTGCGCTGGTCGAGCTCGTACCCTCCAACAAGGAGGGCAGGCGCAAGATTGAACAGGGCGGGGTGCGCCTGGCGGGGGAGAAGGTGACGGATCCGGATCTCGAGGTGGATGCCGCCGCGGTCGACGGCCTCCTGCTCCAGGTGGGCAAACGCGCCTGGGCTCGGGTGATCCTGGAGCCGTAAGGCCGGACGGCTCACGCGGATCGTCCAGGCTCCCTACACGAACGTGAAGATGATCAGGGCGACGATCGCCGCAATCAGCATCAGCGAACCGATGAGACCAACCGCCTTGCGGGTAGCAGAGCTCATGGAGCCCAGTCCCATCACGTCGAGGACAGCACTGCGCTCGGCTGCGGCCTCTCGGGCGATGTCATCGGATGTCCCCACCTTCGCCAGATGGTGGTGGTCGGTTCCCTTGCGCGGCTTCTGATTGGCCCGTCCCATGCAAAAAAGAATAGCCCTCCGACTTGACCGACCAGGCCGATCTCCATATAATCCCGCTTCCGCACACGGGAAGCCTGCGCACTGTGGCTGGCCTGCCCGCAGCGGATTGACACGGACGCCTTGAAGCTCTCACAAGAGCAGCACCCTGAGAAATCAGGGTTTCGGGACGAGTGTCGGCTCGGTGCTCCCCTGGCTGCGACCCCTGGTCGTGCAGTCGGGAGTGGCGGCGCCGAGCAAGCGGCTCCTTGAAAACGGAACAGTGATGCACAAAAGTCAGTGAGGATGTCCTCACCGCCTTGGCCCTCGCGTTCTCGCGTTGTGCC
>JANPBJ010000144.1:0-72473 GCA_031430375.1 Acidimicrobiia bacterium | reverse complement strand
AGCTCCGCGTCGGCGAGGAGCCGCTTCAACCGGCCGTTCTCACGCTCGAGTTCCTTGAGCCGTTTCGCGTCGTCGGCTTTCATGCCGCCGTACTGGTTCCGCCAACGGTGATAGGTCTGCTCACTCACCTCAAGCGCACGCACCACCTCGGCCACGTCTTTGCCTTCAGCAAGGAGCGCATCCGCCGTCCGCAACTTGCGGACCACCTGCTCCGGTGTATGCCGTCGTCGTTTCATCGTGGAATCCATTCTGCCCATCATGGGCACTTGGACTCTCACAACACGTGGACCACCCTGCCGGGATCAGGTCAGCATCCCCATCCGCATGGTGAGGTTCTGACGCTCGACGTAGCTGGTGGACACCAGGCTCTCGTCGGGGTCGCCGCTGATCTTGCGCTTCTGGATCGACTGACACACCGCGGGCGAATACCGGTGGTCCGAGTCGCCCGCGCCGTACTCCTTCACGATGATCGCGTAGTCGATGTTCCCTCTCCACAGGGCGTCCACGACCGGACCGTACGAGCCGAACCCATCGGTCGTGAGTTGGATGCGCTGACCGGGCAGCATCCGCGAACGCAGGTCGCTCAGGAACTCGTAGCAGTCCTGGGTGGTGCGCTCCCCGACAAGCCACGACGGGACGAGCTTCGCGGTCGCGTCAATCGCAACCCAGGTCCACACATCCCCATAGCCAAGGCGTCCGATCAGACCTTCTCACTGCGGAGCGATGGCACCGTCACGATCGAGCGCGCGTTGCGGCAGCGTGAGGCGCTATTCGTTGCAACCAAGTACATCGAGAGCAACATCGTCTTGCTGGTGTACAAGTTCCACGAATACGGCCTCGACCTGTCATTCGCTGGCACGCGGTTGGCCGCTGGCAAGAGTCGCGTCATGGCGGCCGGCCCACCTACCTGCGTTGGAACGTGGCCGTACTCGCCTGGGGAGACGCCGACATTCGACCAGGAGACCGAAGACCCCTTTGGCGACGTTGGCGACATCGACGGCTTTGGCGAGGAGGCGGACGGAGAATGAATCGTCTCCGCGCGTACCGCGCGATCGAAGGGCTGAACCAGGAGCAGCTTGGCGGACTGCTGGGCATTTCGACTCCGATGGTATCGGCCATCGAAAGCGGCAGACGTTCCCTCTCGGGAGACCTCGCGCCACTCGGCTACTCCATGGAACGGTTCACGCTTCCGAATATGACGACCCCTTTGCACAGACACCGCGCATCGACACACGTTGCCGCGAAGAAGCGCGCCCAGGAACTCCTACGACTTGCCGGTGAGGTGTTCGCGGAACTGCGTGACCGGACGGCGCGCGCTCCGTACCTCACCATCGAACGTTTGCCAGCGCCGACAACGTTGGGCGAGCTGGAGGAACTAGCGATCGAAATTCGCTGCGCTCTGCAACATGAGGAGACGGGGCCGATCCGCAACCTCACCGCAGCGCTGGAGCGGGCCGGTGTTTGCATCATCCCCGTCACTGGCTTGCCAGGTATCGACGGGTTGTCGGCCTGGGTCAACGAGGTGCCAGTCATCGGAGTGTCTCCGACTGTTCCGGGTGATCGGCTTCGTCTAACGCTTGGTCATGAGCTACTTCACCTTCTGGTCCACACACGGAAGACGGAGACCTGTGAAGCGGAGGCCAACCGGTTCGCGGGCGCGTTGCTCATCCCGCTGGCCGACTTCGACGCGGCGATGCCAGCAAGGCCGCTGCTCAGCGACTTCATCGGGCTGAAAGCATCCTGGGGGATCTCGGTCGCGGCTCTGGTGTATCGCGCGCATGAACTTGACTACATCGATGACAAGAGGTATCGAGCGCTACAGATCCAAATGTCGAAGTGGCACAAGTCCGAGCCTGGTAGCTTCCCGCCAGTGCATGGGCAGTTGCTTGCGCGTCTGATCGAGGTCAACGGGGGGGACGACCGGGTTGCGTCAGACCTCGGCGTGAACTCACTCCACCTTGCCGAACTCACGAACTGGAGTCATCTACGTGTTGCGTGACCATCGGGCCTGAACGGCCTTCTTCGCCGCCTCTGACCGTTCCTCCGGACTGAGCTTCTCGGCGCGGGCTTTCCCGCCCTTCAACCCGCCCTTGCGTCCGAGCGCGACCGCGGCGGGGTCTTTGCCCTCATCGGGGTCGGGAAGGTCTTCGGCGCTGGTGGCGAAGTCCACGATGGCTTTGGCGCGCTGGTTCACGTCGGTTGGCATCTTCGTCTTCTTCGCCATCAGAGGCCCGCTGCCTTCCGGGAGCGTGCGCGTGCCGCTTCGCGGTCTGCCTCCAGCCGCGCGGCCTTGACCTCGGGGAGATCGCGGTCGGCCTTGCTGGAAAAGATGCCCTGGAGGAATTCAAGAATGGTCAGCCAGATCACGCACTCAGCGCACGGGACCACGACTGGGGGTCAAGCCCTTCGGCATTTCAAACTGAGCCACTACCCGCTTGGCCTCCTCGGGCCGGCCCGTGTAACCTCCCACCCCTTGTGCGCGGCCCCTCCGGGTCGCGCGCGCCCGGAGTGACCGGGTGAGACCAGAGAGAGCGGTTCTGTGCGGACTTTCCACCCCAAAGAAGAAGACCTTCAACACGCCTGGCACGTGATCGATGCCGAAGGTGTGGTGCTCGGGCGCCTAGCTACCGAGATCGCTCACTTGCTGCGCGGCAAGCACAAGCCCATCTGGGCCCCGAATGTGGACGCGGGCGACCATGTGGTTGTGGTGAACGGGTCGAAGATCGATGTGTCGGTGCGCAAGTCCGAAGACAAGCTCTACTACCGCCACTCCGGCTATCCGGGTGGTATTCGTTCCGAGTCCCTCGGCCACCTTCTGGCCCGCAGCCCCGAGCGTGTGATCAAGCTCGCCGTGCGCGGCATGTTGCCCAAGACCCGTCTCGGTCGTGCCCAGCTGAAGAAGCTGCGCGTCTACTCCGGACCTACCCACCCCCACTCGGCCCAGATGCCCGAGATTCGCGTGATCAAAACCGCTTCGAGGAACTCCAAATGAGCAAGCCCCTCATCCAGACCACCGGTCGGCGCAAGGAGGCGGTGGCCCGTGTGCGGCTGCGCCCGGGCACGGGCAAGATCGTGATCAACGGCCGCGAGTTCGAGCAGTACTTCCACATCGCGACGCACCGCATGGCATCGGTCGAGGGGCTGCGCATCACCCAGACCTCCGACGTGTACGACGTCGACGCCACCATCACCGGTGGCGGCATCAGCGGCCAGGCCGGCGCGTTGTGCTTGGGGATAGCGCGTGCGTTGCTTGCGCTCGACCCCGAAGCGCGTCCTGCGCTTAAGAAGGCCGGCTTGCTTACCCGCGACTCGCGTGAGAAAGAGCGTCGTAAGTACGGACTCAAGAAGGCCCGCAAGGCGCCGCAGTACTCCAAGCGGTAGTCGACCCCAGGGTCGTTGCGCCCGATGGCGCCCCGCTTCGGCACCGACGGCATCCGCGGCATCGCGGGTACCGAACTCACCACGGAACTCGTACGCGCGCTGGGCGTTGCCGCGGCCCGTGCCCTGGGAACAGCAATGCCGTTTCTCGTTGCTCGTGACACCCGTGAATCAGGGCCCATGCTGGAGCGCGCCCTCGCCGAGGGCATTACCGCCGCTGGTGGCGACGTGCAGCTGCTCGGCGTATTGCCCACTCCGGGTTTGGCCGCCGCCTGCGCGCAGACCGGTGCCGCGGGCGTGATGATTTCCGCGAGTCACAACCCCTATTCGGACAACGGCGTGAAGCTGTTCGAGCCCGGCGGCCGTAAGTTGCGCGACGCCACCGAGGCTGCGGTCGAAGCCGCGCTCGCGACGCTCCTCGATGGCGACCGCCGTGACGGTGCCCCGGATAGCTCCGGTCGAGTCGCTCTCGCTGCCGATGCTGTCGATGTTGGTGGCGCGGAGTCCGGCGCCGCGGCCGTGATGCCGGGCACCGTGCTCGAGGTCCACGGCGGCAACGACCTCTATGGAGAGCATTTGGTGGCCGCGGTCGGCGGGGGTACGCCGTTGCTGGGCACCGAGGTGGTCATCGACTGTGCGAACGGTGCCGCTTCCATCGCCGCGCCTGCCGCGTTGCGGGCGCTGGGGGCCGAGGTGCACGTGCTGGGGGCAGAACCGAACGGCACCAACATCAACGCGCAGTGCGGCTCCACCTACCCGTCGGTGGTCGCGGCGGAGGTGGTGGCGCGTGGCGTAGCCGCGGGTCTGGCGTTCGATGGTGATGCGGATCGCGTGGTTGCGGTCGATGCCTCCGGCGCGATCGTCGATGGTGATCACATCCTCGCGATCCTCGCCATCGACCTCGATGGTCGTGATCGGTTGCGCAACCATGCGATCGCGACCACGGTGATGGCGAACCTCGGGCTCACGCGTGCACTCACGCCGCTCGGGATCGGCGTCGTGGTGACGCCGGTGGGAGATCGCCATGTCATCGCAGCCATGGAAGATCACGATCTGGTGCTTGGCGGCGAACAGTCGGGTCACGTGATCGCGTTGGAGCATTCGGTGACCGGTGATGGCCCGTTGACCGGGATCCTGCTCCTCGACGCAATGGTGCGGTCGGGCCGGTCACTGCGCGAGCTTGCCAGCGTGGTCGTCAAGTACCCGCAGGTCCTCGCGAGTGTGCGGGTGGCGGACCGATCCGGTCTTGACGGCGCCACCGACTTCTGGGCGGCGGTCAGGTCTGCGGAGGCAGAGCTGGGCACAGAGGGCCGGGTGCTCGTGCGCCCGTCGGGAACCGAGCCGGTGGTGCGGGTCATGGTCGAAGCGGCCGACGAGCTCACCGCGAGCCGGATCTGCGATGCGCTCGTTGCGGGCTTGACCTCCGCCCTCGGCGCGGGCTGACGCATCCCGGTGGCCCACGCGGCCCTTTCCTTGTCGCGATTCCGTCGCTGGGGCACCGGAATCCTCACTAGGAACGGGTGGGGTCGCTGATTCCGGTGCCGCTGTAGGCTTCTCTGCCTCATGTGCGGCATCGTGGCGGTCCTGCGCCGCCCCTCCGATCGGACTCCGCCGGACCTGGCGGGGCTGCGCGAGCTGACGGCGGCCGCCTCGGCGGATCTGGCCCGCGGGGTCGCCGACGAAGCGACCCGGGTCGACGATTTCCAAGCAGCCGCGGCGCATCTCGGAACTGTGGACGCCGCCCTGCGCGGCACCCCCGGTGTACGGGCCTTGATAGACGACTCGGTGGGACGCGCCGCGCTCGAGGACGAGTTGGATCGCGTCGCAGCGATCGTCGCGGGCTTCGAGGCGGGCCTCGATGCCGAGCTGGCCGCGCTGCCGTCCGGCGGTGAGACCTTGAACTCGGCGCTGTCAATGGTCAAGGATCGCCTGTGGGCACTCCTTCGCGACCGCCTGGGTACCTGCGACGCAGTCGCACTGCTGGCCGGAACCGAACCCAGCGCGGGCGCGATCGATGGGTTTCTGTCCGTACAGGTTGCGTTGGCTGCGATCGACCGGCTCGAGGTCCGCGGTCGAGACTCCGCGGGCGTGGAGATCGTCGTGCGCGACCACGCGCTCGACCTGGACGACCCCACCGCGCTGGAGCACTGCGCGCAACGCACGGACCGACTGCATCGCGATCGCTCCGTGCGCGCCGCGGATGGTGCGTTGTATTTTGTGTACAAAGCCGCGGCGGAGATCGGTGAGCTTGGTGACAACGTCGCGATATTGCGCGCTGCGATCACCGCCGATGAGTTGCTGCATGCCGCGCTGGCCAACGACACCGCGAGTGTGGTGATCCTGAGTCATACGCGCTGGGCGAGTGTGGGGATGATTTCGGAAGCCAACGCGCATCCGCTCGATCATCAAGAACTTGTCCTTGTCGGTTCCACCTACGCCGCGGCGGCGCTGAACGGCGACGTCGACAATTACGCGGAGCTCGTCGGTCTGCATCGTCTTGAGATCGCGCCGGAGATCACCACCGACGCCAAAGTGATTCCTGCACTCATGGCGCGCAGTATCGATGCGGGGCTCGCGCCGGTCGACGCATTCCGGGATGCAGTGGCGAGCTTTGAGGGATCGGTCGCGATTGGGGCCCACACCAGCGCCGCGCCCGGTGAGGTGTTCCTGGCTCTGCGCGGCAGCGGCCAAGGGCTCTTCGTTGGGTTGGTCGACGACGCGTTCGTGGTGGCAAGCGAGCCGTACGGCCTGGTGGAGGAGACGCATACCTACCTCCGGCTCGATGGCGAGACCCCCGCCCATCCCGACAACCCCGGCGGGTCCCGCGGGCAGATCGTGGTCCTCGATGCTGCACTCGCCGGCACGCTCGAGGGCGTGCGGCGCCTCGCCTACGACGGCACGCCGATCCCGGTGACCGAGGGTGAGTTCGCGCACGCAGAAATCACCACTCGGGATATCGACCGCGGCGAGTTCGCCCACTACCTGCTCAAGGAGATCACCGAGTCGCCGTCGTCGTTTCGCAAAACGCTACGCGCCAAGATTGTGGAACGCGACGGCCGCCTTCGGGTGGACCTGGGACCGGAGACCGTTCCGGATGAGCTGCGGGCTCGGCTCGGACGCGGCGAGATTCACCGGGTCATCGTCATTGGGCAGGGCACGGCAGCCGTGGCGGGCCAGAGTGTTGCGGCCTCGCTCATCGATGCGGTCGGTCCCGCGCACCCGGTACGGGTGCAAGCCACGCTCGCCACGGAACTCTCAGGCTTCGGCCTCACGGACGACATGCACGACGCGCTCGTGATCGCGATCTCCCAAAGCGGAACCACGACCGACACGAACACCACCGTCGACCTCGCCCGGGCGCGCGGCGCCGCGGTGATCGCCATCGTCAACCGGCGTCATAGCGATCTGGCCGACCGTGCCGATGGTGTGCTCTACACCTCCGATGGCCGCGATGTGGAGATGAGCGTCGCGTCCACGAAGGCCTTCTACGCGCAGGTTGCTGCGGGTTTCCTGCTGGCCTCGGCGATCGCGGACGCGCTGGGAGTAGTGGCAGATGACGACACACTCCTGCACGGGTTGCGGGACCTGCCGGACGCGATGCGGGCGGTCGTGGGCCAACGTGAGCAGATCGGGCGCATCGCCGCAGCCCACGCGCCGAGTCGCCGGTACTGGGCGATCGTGGGCAACGGCGCCAACCGAATCGCGGCGCACGAGGTGCGGATCAAGCTGTCAGAGCTGTGTTACAAGTCGATCGCGTGTGACGCCACGGAAGACAAGAAGCACATCGACTTGTCTTCCGAGCCCATGATTCTCGTCTGTGCTGCGGGCCTGACGGGGTCCACCGCGGATGATGTTGCGAAAGAGTTGGCGATCTACCGCGCGCACAAAGCCGCGGCCATTGCGATCGTCTCCGAGGACGATGATCGGTACGGCGCGGCGAAGGATGTGATCACCGTGCCCCGCGTGCATCCGCGCCTGGGGTTCGTCTTGAGCGCGATGGCCGGCCACCTGTTCGGCTACGAAGCCGCGCTCGCCATAGATGCCTCCGCGGTGCCGTTGCGGGTGGCGCGGGCGATTCTGGAAGCAACGCCGGTGGATACTGACCTCGCGCCGCTCGCGAAACAGCTCGTAGCGCCTGCGAGTCAGTTCCTCGACGGGTTGCGCACCGGGAACTATGACGGCTCCCTCGAGGCCGGTACCGCGGTCCAACTCGCGTCGGTGTTCCGTTATGCATCAGGGATTATTCCGCTCGACACCTACAGCGCGGAGCACGGCACCCTCGGCACTCCTGCAACGATCGCGGCCGACCTCGCGGTCGCTCTCACCGCGGCGATCGAGCAACTCACTCGGCCGGTCGACGCAATCAAGCACCAAGCCAAGACGGTGACCGTCGGGATTTCGCGCTCGGATGAGACCTTGTTGCAAGTCCCCCTGGTGCAGGCCGTCCTGAGCGCCGGCTCGCCGCGTGACGGTCTCACGTACAAGATCCTGCGCACGCTGGTGGACCTGGATCCGGCCGTGGCGCGCGTGGTTGGGTTTACCCGTTACCGGATCGTGGGTGATCCCGAGTCGGATGACGCCACGATCAGTCTCCTGGACCGCGGCGGTATTGCCGTGGAGATGCGGTCGCGCGCCGAGACTGACCCGCGTTTGCGCGGCACGAAGCAGTCGGTCGCGGCTGAACGTCAAGTGTTCGTGACGCGGGGGCGCGTTGATGGTCGCATCGTGGCGATCGTTCCCGAAGTGAAGGGCACGCAGACGGTCGGACTCACGCTGCTGCACCTCGAGCTCCCGGACCGGATCTCTGCCAATGTGGCGCGTGGTGTGCTCTCCGGGTATCGCCACCGTTACACGGCACTGCGCGGCGCGGTGACCGAGACCGAGCCCCACATCGATGATGCGTTGCTCGCCGAGATTCCGGTGGTCGACCTCCTGACCCAACCGATCGCGTCGCTCGCGGATCGCTGGCGGTCGTGACTGGCCGATGGTGACCGGCGGCTCGGTATTTGGCGTTGGTTCCGACCTCGTTGAGATTCCGCGATTCCGCCTTGCGCTCGCTCGCCGGCCCACGCTCGCGGCCCGGTTGTTCTCGGATGAAGAACGCGAGTACGCGGCGCGATTCGTTGAACCCGCACCCCGCTTGGCAGCGCGATTCGGTGCGAAGGAAGCGGTCATGAAAGCACTTGGCCTCGGCCTGTGGAAGTTCCCGTTGCGCGATGTGGAAGTGGTGCGCCTCGCCTCGGGCCAGCCGGAACTTGCGCTCCACGGACGGGCAGCTGAACTGGCAGCTGATCGTGGGGTGACGAGTTGGCGGCTCACCCTCACCCATTCGGATTTCATGGCCATGGCCGTCGCAATCGCGGTGATCGACGCGTGATCCCGGTCCTGACACCGGCCGAGATGGCTTCCGCTGACGCGCGAACGACTGCGGCAGGGACGCCCGAGGGCGCACTCATCGAACGGGCGGGCCGCGCCGTGGCGTGGCGGGTCCGCGCCGTGCTCGGTGGGACCTACGGGCGCCGGATCGCGGTGATCGCGGGGAGGGGCAACAACGGGAACGATGGTCGAGTCGCCGGTGCCGCGCTGCGCGCGTGGGGCGCGCACGTGGTCGTGCTCAATATGGCCGACGGCATCGACGGACGCGCCCGGCGCGCGATCGCCCGTGCGCACCTCGTGGTGGACGCCATGTTCGGAACCGGGCTGCGCGACACCCTCGAAGGGAACGCGGCCGAGTTCGTCGGACTCATTGCTTCGGCGCGCGTCGCGGGCGCGCTGGTGATCGCAGTCGATATCCCATCGGGGGTCGATGGCCTCACCGGCGCGGTGCGCGGACCAGCTGTTCACGCCGATCACACCGTGACGTTCGCTGCGCCGAAGCCGGGGCTTTGGTTTCACCCGGGCCGGGCGCACTCCGGCGCAGTGACGATGGCCGATATCGGGATCGATCTGGGATCCGAGGCGTGGCGAACCGTCATCGTTGAGCCGCACGACGTTGCGCATTGGATCCCTCGTCGTGAGGTGACCGCGCACAAGTGGCGGTCCGGCGTTCTCGTGGTGGGCGGAAGCGATGGGATGACGGGCGCGCCGATGCTCGTGGCGCACGCGGCGCTGCGCCTCGGTGCCGGCATCGTCTGGGCGGCGTTGCCGGGGCGCTCAGCAGAGCTCGCGTCCGGGAGCGAAGTGATCACGGTCGCGTTGCCCGACGATGGCGCCGGTGTGCTCGCGGAACACGGTGTCGCGACGCTCCAGGCCGCCCTCGCTTGCGGGCGCTTCGGCGCGCTGGTCCTGGGACCCGGCCTTGGTCGAGCGCCCGAAACGGCCGCCGCGGTTCGCTCGCTCGTCGCTACCACCACGATCCCGCTCGTGCTCGATGCCGACGGTCTCACCGCGATGACCGGCGAGTTGGACAACCTGCGCCACCGCACCGCGGCCACGGTCCTGACGCCGCACGACGGCGAGTTCGCTCGGCTCACCGGCGCGCCGCCCGGCGAGGATCGGATCGCGGCGGCGCGTGCGCTGGCGGTTGTGACGAACGCCGTGGTGTTGCTGAAGGGCCCCACCACTGTGGTCGCGGCACCCGACGGACGGGTGGCGCTGAATCCAACCGGAGGACCGGCACTGGCCACCGCGGGAAGCGGTGACGTATTGAGCGGAATGATCGGCGCGTTCTGCGCGCAAGGGATAGATGGGTTCGAAGCGGCCGCGGCTGGAGCCTTTGTGCATGGCCGAGCGGCGGATCGAGCCGGGCATACTGGGTTGGTGGCGAGTGACCTACCCGTTGCTGCGGCTGGTGTATTGAACGAGATCATGAATCGCAACGGCCAGGAGGCCTGAATGCCCACATCCACTTTGTTGCGCTCGGTGATGACACCCGATGTCGTGGTATTGCGAGCCGATCAGACGCTCGCGGAGGCAGCCGATGTGCTGGCCGATCGCGGAATCGGCGCGGCGCCGGTGGTCGACGATGCTGGCGCGGTGATCGGGCTGTTACGCGACGAGGACCTCCTCTCCACCGAGGCCCGGCTCCATGTACCCACCACGATCGCGATTCTCGGCGTGGACTTCACGCTCCCGAGCCACGTGCGCCGGTACGACGAGGAACTCCGCAAGGCGGTCGCGTCCACTGTCGGTGAAGTGATGGAGTCGGAGTTCCCGAGTCTCGGCGCGGACGCATCCATCGAAGACGCGGCCACGCTGATGCACGAGGCCGACGTCACGCACGTGGTCGTCCTCGATGCCGGCCGTGCGGTTGGGATCGTGGCGCGCGGCGATCTCGTGCGCTTTCTCGCGCGGAGCACGTGAGCGCGTACCGCCCCACGTGGGTCGAGATCGATCTCGATGCCATTCGCCACAACGTTGACGTGCTGCGCGGCATGGTGGAGCCGGCCGCCGTCATGGCCGTGGTCAAAGCCGATGGCTACGGGCATGGTGCAGTTCCCGTCGCGAAAGTCGCGGTGGCGGCCGGCGCGGCGGCCCTCGGCGTTGCGCTGGTCGAAGAGGGTGTCGCGTTGCGCGACGCGGGTATTGACGCGCCGATCCTCGTGCTGTCTGAGCCCATGCCGGAGGCCGCATTCGAGGTCGTCGCTCGCCGGTTGACGCCGGTGGTCTACACCGAGTCGGGGATCGACGCCTTGGCCAAGGCAGTGGCCGACTCCGGAGCCGAAGCGCTTGGCGTCCACCTCAAGGTCGACACGGGGATGCATCGTGTCGGCGCCGCGGTTGACCAGGTGACCCGCCTGGCGAGACGCGTGGTTGAACATTCCGAACTGCTCCTCGACGGGCTGTGTACGCACTTCGCTGTAGCCGACGAACCCGATTCCGAGTACACGGAATATCAACTCGACCAGTTCGCGGCGGTGCGGGCCGAACTCGCTGGCATCGGAGTCGAACCTCGAGTTGTTCACGCGGCGAACTCGGCCGGCGCGATCGGCTTTCCCGGTGCGCGCCTCCACATGGTGCGGGTCGGTATCGCGCTCTATGGCATCACACCGGCGCCGGGAATTGGTGACGACCTTGGCCTCATTCCTGCGCTCGCATTGCGTTCGCGGGTGTCCCACGTGAAGGCGCTGCGGGCCGGCGACCGAATTTCCTACGGGCTGCGTTACGAACTCTCGCACGATTCGACCATCGTCACCGTTCCCATCGGATACGCCGACGGCGTGGCCCGCAACCTCGGGGCCACGGGGGCTGAGGTCATCATCCGCGGCACGCGCTGTCCGATCGCGGGGACGATCACCATGGACCAGCTGATGGTGGATGTGGGCGACCTTCCGGTCGACGTTGGTGACATCGTGACGCTGATCGGCGAGGACTCCGGCACCCGCGTGACCGCGGAGGATTGGGCACGCCGGCTGGGAACGATTGGGTATGAGATCGTGTGCGGGATTGGACCCCGTGTGCCCCGGGCGTATTCCGAGTGAGCGCCTGGAAACGCGCCGGCCTCCTGGTTGGTGCAGTCGGCGCGGCCGTGGGCGCCGGTGTTGCGGCAGAGCGGCTCGTCGCGGCGCGACTTCGGAAGGCCGAGGATCCCGACGGCGCCGAAGATCTGGTGGCCGAGTTCGATGCGTCGTGGCGGATTCCCAGCCACGACGGTGGAGAGCTCTACGTCGTAGAGCGGGGCCAGGGCCCCGTGATCGTGCTCTCGCACGGAGTGGTCTTGTCGGTACAGACCTGGGCGAAGCAACTCCGGTCGCTCGCCGATGCCGGGTTTCGTGTCGTTGCGTTCGACCATCGCGGCCATGGTGCATCCACGGTTGGTCATGCCGGGCATACCGTCGACAACTTGGGCGCGGATCTGCGCAGCGTGATCGAAGCGCTCGACCTTGAGGATGTGGTCATCGTGGGCCACTCGATGGGAGGGGTCGCGGTGCTGTCGTTCTGCTCGCAGTTTCCGGACGACGCGCGTGAGCGCGTCGCGGGGATCGTGCTGCTCTCGAGCTTGGCCCGGAGCATCTTGTCGGGGAAAACGCGCATCGCGAACGTGAGTACCTGGGTGGCCGAGCGACTCCCCGACGGTGCCTCGGCGCTGCGGGCCCGCGATCTTGGACTGGTGCTGACCCGCCTTGGCTTCGGCCGGGACCCCGAGCCAAGGCATATCGAAGCGACCCGTCAAATGATCCTGGGCACCGCGCCGACCACTCGTCGCGAAGCCGTCTCGGCGCTCGCCGGGTTGGACCTCACGTCGCGGCTCGGCGACATTGATCGACCGACGCTGGTCATCTGTGGGACTGCGGATCTGATCACACCACTGGCTGAATCCCGCCGGATGGCTCGACGGATTCCGGGATCTCGACTCGAGGTGATCGAAGGCGGCGGCCACATGCTGATGTTCGAGCGCAGCGCCCTGCTGCACGATTTCATCGTCGATTTCGCCCAGTCCGTGCAGCTGTCTGTCTCCGAGATATCCGAGCCGCGGGACCAGACCACCGGTTACTGAATAGCCCAAAGCGAACGGATTCTCGGTAGCCTTCGGTGTGTCTCACGAGCCAATCGCCTCAGGATTTGCGGATTTTTCCGCGCTCCGTGATCACGCGGTGGCGTGTACGCGTTGTCCTCTGGCCGAGACTCGGACCCAGGTCGTCTTCGGCGTCGGTGATCCCCACGCGGACTTGATGTTCGTGGGTGAAGGGCCGGGGGCGGATGAGGACCGCACCGGGGAACCCTTCGTGGGCCGCGCGGGACGCTTGTTGACTTCACTGATCGAGGGCATCGGTCTGACGCGTGACCACGTGTACATCGCCAATGTCGTGAAGTGTCGTCCGCCGGGAAATCGCGATCCGCAGCCGGTCGAGATCGAAACCTGTCGGCCGTACCTCGAGGCGCAGCTCGACTTCATCGTGCCCAGGGTTGTCGTCACGCTTGGCAACTTTGCCACGAAGCTGTTGCTCGATACCAAGACCGGCATCACGAAACTCCGCGGCCAGGTGCACCCATACCGCGACGACGCGGCGCTCATCCCGGTGCTCCACCCGTCTGCAGTGCTGCGCAATGGTGGAGCGGCGCTTGCCCAAGCCCGCGCCGATTTCGTGATCATTCGCCGCACGCTGGCGGACGTCGCCACGAGCGCGTGATGGACGTGATCTCGGTGAGTCCAGCCATGACGCGCGCGATTGGCGCCGCCGTCGCCGCGCAGCTTCACCCCGGCGATGTGGTCGTGCTCACGGGAGATCTCGGCACCGGCAAAACGGTGTTCGCACAAGGTGTGGGCCGGGGCCTCGGGGTGACGGAACAGATCGTGAGCCCGACGTTTGCGCTGGTGCGCGAGTATGAAAATCTCGTGCCGTTCCGTCATCTCGACGTGTACCGGCTCGACCGCGAGCAGGAAGCGATCGACCTCGGTCTCGACGAGCTCTTCGATGGTGCCGTGACCGTCATCGAGTGGGGCGAGGGAGTGCGCAGCCTGTTGCCGCCGGATCGGCTGGAGGTCACTCTCGAGCTCCTCCCTCCCGATGCCGCGGATGACGACACGCGCCTTCTGGTGCTGGTAGGCGTGGGTACGCGTTGGTCGGAATCCATGGACTCGCTCGGGGCCCTGATCGTGGCTGCGGTCGATGCAGCGGCCGTCGACGCGGCGGGTTCAACCGGTGGCGAGCCATCGTGCTGACACTGGCCATCGATACCGCGACGAACCAAGTCGGCGTGGCGTTTGGTCGCAACGGTCGGGTGCTCGGCGAGGTTCGCCTCGACGGCGGCCGCCGCCATTGCGAACAACTTGTACCGGCGATCGAATATTTGGCGAGCGAGCTCGCGTTGGAGCTGGATCAGCTCGCGTTCGTTGCCGTAGGGATCGGGCCGGGCTTGTACACCGGCCTGCGGGTCGGCATCACCACAGCGCGGGTGATCGCCCAGGCGTTAGGGATTCCTGTGGTAGGAGTCCCGAGCCTGGATCTCGTCGCGTACCCGTGGCGGTCCACTCGTCGCCACATCGTCGCGGCCCTCGATGCCCGCCGCACAGAAGTGTTCTCGGCGCGGTATTGGCCGGTGCCGGGCGGGTTGCAACGTGATGGTGACTATGCAGTGGGTTCGCCCGCAGCCCTGGCCGCCGACATCTTGGCGTCCGGAGCCGAAGTGCTGCTCGTGGGCAACGGAGCGTTGGTGTATCCCGACGCGTTTGCCGGCCTTGATCGAGTGCAAATCCTCGGCGCTTCCGCGGCCGCTCCGAGCGTGACCGCGTTGGTCGAGCTCGGCTGCGCTCGGTTCGAGCGGGAGGAGTTTCAACTCCCCACCGATGTGGCGCCGATGTACCTGCGTCACAGCGATGCCGAGATCGCGTGGACCCCGCTGTGAACACAACGCCTGAACTCTCGTCGAACCTCGACGCACTGGCGGTTTCTCTCGCGCCGTTGCGGCGGCGCCACCTACGCGGTGTGATGGCGATCGAGCAGCAGGTGTATCCGAAGCCGTGGACGCAGGCGCTGTTCCTCTCGGAGCTTGGTCTTCCCGCGTCGCGTATCTATCTGGTGGCCCGCGCCTCGCGTACGGTCGTGGGATATGCGGGGATCATGCTCGCGCCGGATGAGGCTCATGTGACCACGATCGCGGTCGACCCGCGGTGGCATCGTCGTCACATCGCCACGCGGCTGCTCCTCGCGCTCACCCGTGAGGCGATCGATCGCAACTTCACCGCGCTCACGCTCGAGGTGCGGTTGAGCGCGCGCGGCGCGCAGGGCCTGTACCGGCGTTTCGGGTTGCAGCCGGAAGGCGCGCGCAAGGACTACTACTCGAATCCGGTCGAAGACGCGGTGGTGATGTGGGTGCGGGACATCGATACGCCGGAGTATGGCGAACTGCTCGATGGATTGGCGCGGCGCGGGTCGCATGCGGTGGGTGGCGCGTGATCATCCTCGGAATCGAGACGAGTTGTGACGAGACCGCGGCCGCGGTCGTGGTTGACGGCCGCATCATCCGGTCGAGCGTGGTGTCGAGCCAGGTGGTACTGCACGCGCCGTTCGGGGGAGTGGTCCCGGAGATCGCGAGCCGCGCGCACCTCGAGCGCGTGAACGGTGTGATCGGCGACGCGTTGGTGGAGGCGGGCGTGGAGTTCGCCGATCTCGACGCGGTCGCCGCGTGCCGCGGTCCCGGGCTCGCGGGCGCGCTGCTGGTGGGAGTGAGCGCCGGGAAAGCGCTTGCGCTCGCGTGCAACGTTCCCTACGTGGGCGTGAACCATCTCGAAGGCCATTTGCATGCCGCGTGGCTCCAAGATCCCGATGTCGCCCTGCCCCTCGCGGTGCTTCTCGTCTCGGGTGGCCACACGATGCTCGTGGCGGTCCACGGTGATGCCCACTACCGCATCCTTGGTCAGACCGTCGACGACGCCGCCGGTGAAGCGTTCGACAAGGTCGCTCGGCTACTCGGGCTCGGCTATCCGGGCGGTCCGGTCATCGACCGGCTCGCCCGTACCGGCAACCCAACCGCGATTCGTTTTCCGCGCCCGATGGCCGGCGACGGCCTGTCGTTCTCCTTCTCGGGGCTCAAGACCGCGGTGCTCCATTACGTGCGGCGCAATCCCGAGGCGGTGGCCGCGGCGGCCGATGTTGCCGATCTCGCCGCGTCGTTTCAAGCTGCAGTAGTCGATGTGCTCACCAGCAAGCTGGATGCGGCGGCAGATTCGATCGACGCCCGCACCCTTGTGATCGGCGGTGGGGTCGCAGCCAACTCGGCGCTGCGGGCCTCGGTGGCCGGGCTCGGACAGGAGACCGGCCGCCGGGTCTTGATCCCCCCGCCGGAACTCTGCACCGACAACGCGGCCATGATCGCCGCCACCGCATGGTGGCGTTTGCGCGCTGATGGGCCCACCTCGCTTCATGACGGGGCGTTTCCATCGTTGCCGCTGCCGACCCGGCTTCCTTGACGCCGGGGCTGCGATTTTGCAGTCATGGAGGTCGAGTGCTACCTTCATTTAGCACTCCCATACCCCGAGTGCTAAGACCGTTCGTGGGCATTGAGCCCCGACGACCCCCCGAATGTCGACACACCGCCGGTCCCGAGTGGGCCGGTCGAGGAGGAACCCGATGAAGCTGGTACCGCTGGAGGATCGCATCGTCGTCCGCACCGCTGAGGCGGAGGAAACCACTGTTAGCGGGCTGGTGATCCCGGACACCGCCAAGGAGAAGCCCCAGCAGGGCGAAGTCCTTGCGGTAGGCCCGGGCCGTCGCTCCGACACGTCGGGCGACATCATCCCGCTCGATATCGCCGCTGGTGACACCGTGGTGTACTCCAAGTACGGCGGCACCGAGATCACGATCGACGGCGAGGATCTTTTGATTCTCGCGGGCCGTGACATTCTCGCCAAGATCGAGAACACGCCCACCAAGAAGAAGAAGTAACTGCCGGTTTTCTGACAGCAGAGGGTTGAAGGAGCGGCGTCTTCGGGCGCCGCTTTTTCGCGCCCGGAACCTGGATGTTACGAGCGGGAATGGCGCACTGGGTCGATTGACCCGTACCATCCCGGGGCGATTTGCAAACGTGGGGCCGATGGGCCGCACGAGGGCCGGGCGAAAGGGAAGAGCACCGTGGGCTTGTTGAAGTCCCGGAAGGATGGGGCAGGTGAGGCCAATAGCGCTTCAGCCGCGCCCGTCAACGATGACCTCGTGCCTCAGAACGGGGCCGCGAGCGGACCGGTGGTCTCGGACCGCTCCGCCACTGTGAGTGAGGGCGACCAGCCACCGCTGGAGCAGAGCCATGCGGTCCGCAAGTTGGGTGCGCTGCTCGTGCGCGCCGAGATGTTGACCGAAGCGCAACTCGCGGGCGCGCTCGAGCGTCAGCCGGCCTCCGGACTCCGCCTCGGTGAGTTTCTGGTTTCGAAACGGGCACTCACTGAGCGCGAGCTGGCAGGAGTGCTGGCCGAACAGTTTGGCCTCGAGGTCGTAGACCTTCGCCACAGCCTCCCTGATCCGACCGTGGTCGGGTTGTTGGCGGAGGCGAAGGCGAAGGCCTGGGGCGCGATCGTCTTGCGGCGCTCGGAGTTCGGCTTCGATGTGGTGGTCGCAGATCCCACCGATACCGCGATCGCGGAACGGCTGCGCGATGCGCTGCGCCAACCGGCCAAGTTATTCGTTGGTGGCGTGAGTGAAATCCAGCGTGCCATCGAGGTCGCGTACCGGACCAGCGGGAATGTTGATGAGCACGTGCGGGTGTTCGAGGCGCGCGAGGTGCAGCGCCGCGCCGGCCAGCCGGACCAGAACTCGACGGCGCAGGTCGATGAGAAGGCGCCCATTGTTCAGGTCGTCAACATGCTGTTGTCACAAGCAGTGAGTGACGGCGCGTCCGACATTCACATCGAACCGATGGGTGACTGCGTGCGGGTCCGCAACCGGATCGATGGCGCGCTGCACGAGGTCCAGCGCTTGCCGTCCAGTATGGGCCCGGCGTTGGTGAGCCGCATCAAGGTCATGGCAAACATGAACATCGTTGAACGCCGGCGACCCCAAGACGGTCAGATCGAGATTGAAGTCGATAGCGTTCCGCTCGACGTGCGCGTCTCCACCACGTCGGTGGTGAACGGCGAGAAGTGTGTGATGCGCATCCTCGACAAGCGCCGAGCGTTGTTCAGCCTGCGCGACCTTGGCATGCCCGCGGAGACACTCACGGTGTTCGAAGGCCTCACGCGCTCGCCCTACGGCATGGTGATCTGCGCGGGCCCCACCGGGTCGGGCAAGACCACCACGTTGTACGCATCACTCACGCGGATCAACCGCGAGGAGATCAACGTGATGACCTTGGAGGACCCGGTCGAGTACGTGTTCCCCACCGTCAATCAGATCCAGATCAACGAAGCCGCGGGCATCACGTTCGCCGGAGGCTTACGGTCGATCTTGCGCCAGGATCCGGATGCGATTCTCGTCGGAGAGATCCGCGATGTGGAGACCGCGCGTATCGCGGTGCAGGCCGCGCTCACAGGTCACCTGGTGCTCTCATCCCTGCATGCCACCGACTCCGTGGCCGCGCTCCACCGCTTCCTCGACATGGGGATCGAGTCGTTCCTGATTTCGTCCTCCGTGCTCGGCGTGGTGGGCCAGCGGCTGGTGCGCCGGCTGTGTCCGGAGTGCAAGGTGGCCTACGAACCCACGGCCGAAGAGTTCGCCATCTGGGACAACGCCGGAATGCCTCCCAAGCGCGAGTTCTTCCAGAGCACGGGGTGTGTGTTCTGCTCCGAGACCGGCTACCAAGGCCGGATCGGCGTATACGAGCTGCTGTGCGTGAGCGACGCGATGAAGCAGCTCGTGGTGACGCAACCTACGTATCAGCAGCTGCGTGACCTGGCGATCTCCGAAGGCATGGTGCCGCTCCAAACTGAGGCGCTCCGGCTGGTGGAACAAGACGTCACCACACTCGCCGAAGTGCTCCGTACGTTGTACGTGGTCTGAGTGGTGATCTGAGGGTGCCCACCTTTACCTACGTTGCGGTGACCCCGGAAGGCGAGAAGGTCCGGGCCAAGGCCGATGCGATCAGTCTCGACAGCTTGCGTAACGAGTTACTGGCCCGCGAGCTCAACGTCAAGAGGATCCGGCAGCGCCGCAAGTTCAATCAGATCGAGATCACCAAACGCAAAGTCCCACGCACCGACGTGATGCATTTCTCTCGTCAGGTCGCCGCGTTCGTGCGCGCCGGTATCCCACTGATCGAAGCACTCGAGACGGTGCGCGAGTCCGCCACGAACGCGCGGATGCAGGAGATCCTCACCGAGGCCACCGAGCTGATCCAAGTGGGCGTCCCGTTCTCGGAGGCGCTTTCCCGGCATAGCGATGTGTTCCCGCCCTACTACCTGGGCATCCTGCGCTCGGCGGAGATCACCGGTCGCCTCGACACCGTGCTCGATCAGCTCTCGAGCTACATGGAACGTGACATCGAGGCGCGCCAGAAGATTCGCTCCGCGCTCACCTACCCGCTCGTGATCTTTCTCATGTCGATCGTCACCGTGGTGGTGCTGGTGGCCTACGTTTTGCCGAAGTTCACGGATTTCTTCAAGGAGTTCGACGCGGAACTCCCGACCGTCACGAAGGTGTTGCTCGACATCGCCCGATTCTTCGAGAACTGGTGGTGGGCGCTCGCGCTCGGGTTCGTGGTCATCGTGGTGGTAGCGGCGCGGTTGAATCGCAGCGAAAGTGGCCAGATGTGGCGGGACCGGATGTTGCTCCGGCTGCCGGTCATCGGCGAGGTCGCGCAGTACACGGTCATCGAGCGGTTCTGTCGGATCATCTCGGCGATGATGCAGGCGGGAGTCCCACTTCCCGAGGCGATGCAGGCGGCGATCGAGGGATCGAACAACCGGGTCTACGCGGAAGCGCTCGGCAACGTTCGCGATGCGATGCTCGAAGGAGAAGGGATGGCCCGCCCCATTGTGGAGACCGGTCTCTTCCCGCCGGCGGCCACCCAGATGATGCGCGTGGGCGAGGAAACGGGAACGCTTGATCAACAGCTCACCTCCGCGGCCGATTTCTTCGCCAAGGAACTCGACTACAAGCTGGCTCGCCTCACTGCCTTGGCCGAGCCCGCGGTCATCATCGTGATGGGCGCCATCGTGGGGTTCGTGGCCGTCGCGCTCGTCTCTGCCATGTACGGCATCTTCCAGGGCAACAGCACCCTCACCGGCTGAGGCCGGGACCTTGTTCCTCCGCGTTCAGCCCGTGGTGGCGGCGCCCCACGTGGGTCGCTTGATCTCGCGAGGGTGCACGCTGCGGTCTACGGCGTCGTCGTAGCTCACGGTGCCGGACTCCACCAGCGCATTCAGCGCAGCTTCCATGGTTTGCATGCCGTCGCGCATGTTGGTGGCGACCACATTGCGGATCTGGTGGGTCTTGCCGTCGCGGATGAGGTTCCGAATCGGATTGGTGGCCACGATGATTTCGAAGGCGGCGATCATCCCGCCTCCGATGCGGGGGATCAACCGTTGGCTCACCACTCCCACCAGCGCGGCGGAGAGCTGCACCCGGATCTGCGCCTGACGGTCGGCCGGGAACACATCCACGATGCGGTCGAGCGCGGTGGCGGCGTCGTTGGTGTGCAGTGTGGCGAACACCAAGTGGCCGGTCTCGGCGATGGTGAGCGCGAACTGCATGGTCTCGGCATCGCGCATCTCACCGACGAGGACCACATCGGGGTCTTCGCGTAACGCGGAACGCAATGCGCGCTCGAACGAATCGGTATCGACCCCGACCTCGCGCTGGTTGACGGCAGACCGGATGTGGTGATGCACGTATTCGATCGGGTCTTCGATGGTGAGGATGTGGCACTCACGGTTGCGGTTGATGAAATCGATGACCGACGCCTGGGTGGTGGACTTGCCCGAGCCGGTAGGACCGGTCACGAGCAGCAGACCTTGGGGTAACCCCGCGAAGTACTCCATGATCGGGGGGAGGCCCAGCTCGTCGAAGTTGGGAATCTCGAACGGGATGGCGCGCAGCGCGAGCGCCACGGTGCCTTGTTGGCGGAACACGTTGGCGCGGAAACGGATCTCGTCGCGCCAGGAGAATGAGAAGTCGATCTCCTTCTCGTCGTGGAAGCGGGCGACGAGTTCCGGGTCGAGCAGTCCGAGGACGAGTTCTGCGACTTCATCGGCGTGGAGGGGTGGTTGGTCGACTGGGGTGAGCTTCCCGTCGATGCGCAGGAGCGGTGGCGCGCCCGCGGTGAGATGGAGGTCGGTCGCGTTGTGGAGCGCGAGCACGGTGAGGTACTGCTCGATGCCGGTGATGTCGACCGGGGTGGTGGTCATAGGCGCCATTCTCGCCGTCCGGGGGCGAATCTGCGAACCCTCGTATCTCCTCGCGCGGAGGGTGACCGGTGCGGGTGGGTCGACCGACTCAAATCGCCCGGATCGGGGTTTTCGGCCTACCCAAGACTGGGGAGGCCCCTATAGGTTCGCGGTGTCGACCCGGTGTTTACCGGGTTGCTGGGAGCGCCTCGGGAGATCCGGGGCGGGGACACAAGGACACCGATACCCGTGCTCAAGCTCATTCGTTCTCGCACTGCCGACAAGTCGCTGCTGGAGAAGGGCTTCACCCTCGTGGAGCTGCTCGTGGTGATCGTGATCCTCGGCATCCTCGCCGCCGTGGTGGTCTTCGCCGTAGGTGGGACAGAGAAGGACGCCAAGGTCCAGGCCTGCCTGAGTGAGCGGAGCACGGTCGAAACTGCGGTCGAGGCGTATAAGTCGCAGAACGACGGCGCCGAGCCCGCTGGCATGTCCAGTCTTGTGACGGGTGTGTCGGAAACGAGGCTGTTGCGGCGCAGCCCGAGGTATTGGTCGGTCGCCGCCGGCGTACTCTCCCGGATAGGCGATGCCGATACGGGAAAGTGCAACCTCACTACTGGGAACTGATCAGCTGACGCGGTCGACCGCGATCTGTTTGGCCCAGGCGTAGTCGGCTTTGCCGTTGGGGCCGCGCTTGATCTCGTCGATGATGAGCACGTGACGCGGGGCCTTGAACCGGCTCAGGTTCGCTTGCACCGCTTCGATGATCGCTTCGGGGGTCGCGGTCTTGCCGGCCTGCAGTGACACCAGCGCGGTGATGGCCTCGCCGAACTTCTCGTCGGGCACGCCCACGACGATTGCGTCCTGCACCGATGGGTGCAGCTTCACGGCTTCCTCTACCTCTTCGGGGAAGATCTTCTCGCCGCCCGAGTTGATGGAAACACTGCCGCGCCCGAGGAGCTCGATGGTGCCGTCGGCGGCCACGGTGGCCCAGTCGCCCGGAATCGAATAGCGAGCACCGTCGAACTCTTTGAAGGTGTCCGCCGTCTTCTCCGGATCCTTGTAGTACCCGAGGGGAATCGGGCCGCCGAGCGCGAGCAGGCCGCGCTCGCCCGATCCCGGCACCACCGGCACACCGGCCTCGGTGAGGACCTTCGCGAACTCGCCGATCTGGAACTTGGCGGTGGTCGCCACGGCGCCCGGTGCACTCACCTGCGACGCGAAGCCCACCCCTTCGCTCGATCCGAGCGAGTCGAGACAGAGGAAGGAACCCCGTGCCATCAGGGCTTCCTTCACCTCAGCGGTCCACATCACGCCGGAGCTGATCATGAGCCCGAGCGACGACAGGTCGTACGGCGCGTTGTCGAGCTCGGCCTCTTCGAGGGCACGCGCCATCGGCTTGCCGAATGCGTCGCCGACGATCGCCATCTGCGTCACCTTCTCGCGTTCCACCGCTTTCCACAGCTCGTGCGCGTCGAAGGTGCGCGACTCCAACGTGACGATCGCACCGCCGGAAGTCAACGCCTGCAAGGACGACATGAAGCCGGTGCCATGCATGAGCGGCGACGCCGGGAGATGCACCGGCGTCCGGCCGGCCGCTGCGATGGCAGCAGCCACGCCGGGCGTGTCCTCGGGACTGGTGGCGGCGTTCTGACCGAGCAATCCCCATACCGTCGGCACGAGGGTGTTGAACAGATCCTCGTTGCGCCACATCACACCCTTCGGCATGCCGGTGGTGCCGCCGGTGTAGAGGATGTACAGGTCGTCACCGGACTTCTCGATGCGCGCGGCGGGAACGTGCGCGGCGATGAGGTCTTCGTAGCGGTGCGCACCGTCCACGAGCGGGTGGCCGTCGTCCACCTGGACGATTGCCTTGAGGGTGGGGACTTCGCGCCAGACCTTCGCGACTTGATCTCCGAGCACGCCATGAAAGAGGAGGATCTCGGTGTCGGAGTTCTCGAGGAGGTAGCGGAGCTCGGTTTCCATGTAGCGGTAGTTCACGTTGACCGGCGCGCTGCGGCACTTCCACGTGGCGTACACACCCTCCATATATTCGATGGAGTTGTAGAGGTAGCTCGCGACCTTGCCACCGGACTCGAGACCGAGGCTGGTGAACGCGGCGGCGAGCCGCGCGGCGCGGTCGTCCCATTCGCCCCACGTGCGGTGTCGGTCACCCTGCGCGAGCGCGAGCTTCTCGGGCTGCGCATCGGCGAGCGCCTCCCAGCACGTTGCGAAGTTCCAGTCGGTCATGCGGTCCCCCATGTGGCGCGATCCCCGTCGATGAACGGGCGGAAGTATGCCCCGCCGTTGGTTTCTGGTGTCGAATATGGCCGCGATCGATACCGGCTGCACATGGTGTGCAACTTGGCGCGAATGCTTGTATTGGCCGAAGTCAGTCGCCAAACTCCCGAGCATGCGGGCAGCTCGCTCGCGCCTGAGGGGGGCACATGAGGAAGGCATTCACACGCGTTCGCGCGCTCGCAGCGGTTGGGGCGATCGCCGCGACCGGGCTCGTCGCGGCGTCACCGGGGGTTGCGCACGCCGATGGTCCCGGGGTTGGCGTCCCATGGATCGTTTCGGTGGGCGACTCAGCCATCTCCGGTGAGGCCGGCCGCTGGGCGGGGAACACCAACAACGGTTCGTCGCTCATCGACGCGGGTGGATCGGCGGCCTACAAGGACAACGCGACCCACACCGCGGAAGCGATCCCGGGTTGTCACCGATCGACCGCGGCCATGGTGCACATCGGTGGCGGCGTGAACTCGCTGAACATCGCGTGCTCCGGTGCTCGCACCTATACCCAGACGCCGGGCTCGGGTGACTTCAAGCCTGGGCTCGACTTCTACAACTCCGGCGGGTACCAGGGTCAGGCCAAGGTCCTCCAGGACTTCGCGACCACCCACAACGTGAAAGCGATTCCGCTGCTCATCGGCGCGAACAACTACGGCTTCGCCGACATCGTGCAATCGTGTGTGACCAACTGGTTGACCTCGCCGTCGTGGTGGAAGAACTATTGCTACGACGATTCCAGCGTGAGTTCTCGGTTCACCGCGGCATCGGTGACCGCACGCACCACCGAAGTCGCGGGTGCGATCAGCAACATTCACCAAGCGATGACGAACGCTGGGTACTCGGACTCCCAGTACAAGATCATGGTGCAGACCTACGTATCACCGATCCCGCTGGGTTCCGGCTTCCGGTACAGCGAGAGCGGTTGGACCCGGCAGAACACGGGTGGTTGTGGTGTCTGGAACAAAGACGCCGACTGGGCGAACAACACTGCGGTGGTGAAGATGAACCAGGCGCTCACCAACGGCGCGATCCAATCCGGCGTGACCAACTACGTGATCCAGAACAACGCGGCCGCGTTCAACGGCCGTCGGCTCTGTGAGAACACCGTCGGTCTGCTCGAAGAGCGGGGTGTGGCCAACTGGACCCAGGCGAACGCGCCGGACGTGACGGAGTGGCAGAACCAGATACGAACCGTGAGCACGGTGATCGGTCCGTACCAGCTGCAGGAGAGCATCCACCCGAACTATTGGGGTCAGATGGCGCTGCGCAACTGCCTCCGCCAGGCCTACAACGGTGGCGCGGTGCGCGGCGGTACGTGTAGCCGGGGTACCGGCAAGAACGCGAGCGGCGAACCAAACATGTCGCTCACGTAGACCAGTACCAGCTTTGACGAAGGGCGGGCGCCGCGAGCACGCGACGCTCGTCCTTCGTCGCGCCTGGGCCTGCTCTCAGAACGGCGACATCTGATCGAGGGCCCGTTCCGCGAGCGCCACGATCGCCGCGCTCTTCGCGATGTCATCGCGCACATCTTCAGGGGTCAGCGCGGGCGCATCCGCGGCCGGAAACTCGGCATCACGCCGCTGGCGGCGCATGCGGTCGAACGGCCACAGCGTGGTCCCCAATGGTGGATCCAACTGGGCGCGAGCGGCGTGGTACACGGCGAGGTGACCACCGGCGCTGGTCGGTCGGAGCCCTTCATTTTCGAGGACTGCGATCAAGGCCTTCCGAGCGGCGTCGTAGAGCAGGGCGTAACTTCCTTCTGGGTCAGTCGTCGCCAATGCCGCGGCCGATCCGAGGTGAGCATGAGCGTGGCGAAGCAAGCGGTCGGCATGTTCGCGCTTGCCGGCACGCGTTGGTCCGGGCGTCGTCGAAGTCCCGAACCGATTTCCCGCTCTTGTTCACTGCGTTCACGGGCCGCTCGGGCCACGGGCGCGCCACGCAGCCTCGACGTTCAGGAGGCGCTTGTTTCCTATTGGCGCGCCCGCTTGGCCGTGGACCGAATCGTCGTCGGTAGGGTGGCGTGATGGCGCACAGGGGTGGCAAACAGGTCATTCCGCGGCCGCCGGGCACCCGTGTGGGAAATCCTCCGGTGTGGTCCGAGCTCGGCGCCGCCGACTGCCGGATTCCGCTCGCCGAGGTGCGTGCTCGGCTCGGCCGCGCCCGGCCGCCGCGCCAACCGGAGCTCGACGTAGCGGGGTCGCGTGCCGCCGCGGTCCTGATTGCGCTCTACGAACTCGATGGCGAGACCCACGTGGTACTCACCAAGCGGCCCGACACCATGCCGTCGCATCAAGGCGAGATCGCGTTCCCGGGCGGCAAGCGCGATCCAACCGATGCGAGCCTGGTAGCCGCGGCGCTGCGCGAAGCCCATGAGGAAGTGGGACTCGAACCCGAGGCCGTGGAGATCGTGGCGGAGCTGGACACGATCGCCACGGTCGCCTCCGCGTTTGCGATCACCCCGTTCGTCGGGTTCCTCGCGAGCCCGCCCACCCTCGTGCCGCATCCCATGGAGGTCGTGGCCGCATTTGGCGTCCCGATCTCGGAGCTTCTCCATCCCGACACCTACCGCGAGGAGATGTGGGATCTCTGGGGGGCCTACCGATCGATGACGTTTTTCGAGCTGCCGGGCGAGACCGTCTGGGGTGCCACCGCCAGGATCCTGACCCGACTGCTGGAGCTGGTAGCCCACTAGGCTGAAACATTCGGTGGAGTGAAGCGACGGGAGCCAGACAGGTGGAAGTCGAAATCGGGATCGGCAAATCAGGGCGCAGGGCCTACGGATTTGATGACATCGCGATCGTGCCCAGCCGGAGAACACGCGACCCGGAAGATGTTGATATCTCTTGGGATGTCGACGCGTTCCACTTCGAACTCCCGCTCATTGCCTCCGCGATGGACGGCGTGGTGTCGCCCAAGACGGCGATCGAAGTTGGGCGTATCGGCGGGCTGGCGTGCCTCAACCTCGAAGGCCTCTGGACCCGCTACGACGACACCGATTCGGTGTTCGACGAGATTGCGTCGCTCGACCCGGACAAGGCCACCCGCCGCATGCAGGAGCTGTACCAGGAGCCGATCAAGGACGAGCTGATCGGGAAGCGGATTCGTGAGATCAAGGACGCCGGCGTCCGCGCCTGTGCGTCGCTCACACCGCAACGCGTGGAGCAGTTCTCCGCGCTGGTGCTCGAAGCCGAGCTCGACCTCCTCATCATCCAGGGCACTGTCGTTTCCGCAGAGCATGTCTCCAAGGATCCGGCGCGCCAACCGCTCAACCTCAAGAAGTTCATCCGTGAGTACGAGATCCCGGTGATCGTGGGCGGCTGCGCGTCGTACAGCACCGCGCTGCACCTCATGCGGACCGGAGCCGTCGGCGTGCTCGTCGGCGTTGGCCCGGGTCACGCGTGTACTTCTCGCGGTGTGCTCGGCATCGGGGTTCCCCAGGCCACGGCTATTGCCGACGCTGCGGGCGCGCGTATCCGTCACCTCGACGAGACCGGTGTGTACGTGCAGGTCATTGCCGACGGCGGGATGCGCACTGGTGGCGATGTGGCCAAGGCCATTGCGTGTGGTGCCGACTCCGTGATGATTGGGTCGCCGCTCGCCAGCGCGTATGAGGCACCGGGCCGTGGTTACCACTGGGGCATGGCGACCTTCCACCCGTCGTTGCCCCGTGGCGCACGCGTCTACGCCGGCCAGAAAGGCACGCTCGAGGAAATCCTCACCGGCCCGGCTCACGACAACGACGGCACGCTGAACCTGTTCGGCGCGCTGCGCACGTCGATGGCCACCACCGGCTACGAGACGGTGAAGGAGTTCCAGAAGGCCGAAGTGATGGTGGCGCCCTCGCTCCAGACCGAAGGCAAAAGCCTCCAACGTTCCCAGGGAATCGGAATGGGTCGGTAGTTGAGCGAAGCGAACGAGCGCGACCTGAGTGGGCCAACCTCCGGGATGGTGACCTCCGGTGAACGCGACCTCGTGTTGGTGGTTGACCTCGGGGCGCAGTACGCACAACTGATCGCCCGCCGGGTGCGCGAGGCGCACGTGTACTCCGAGATCGTGCCCCGCACGATGCCGTTTGCCGAGATGCTTGCTCGGAGCCCCAAGGCGATCATCCTCTCGGGTGGGCCGGCCTCGGTGCACGTCGACGGCGCACCATCGGTTGATCCCGCGTTGTACGAATCCGGTCTGCCGCTCCTCGGTATCTGTTACGGGGCGCAGCTCCTCGCCCGCGACCTCGGCGGGACCGTGGCAAAGACGGGACGCGGCGAGTACGGCCGCACCGAGTTGTCGATCTCGAGCGCGGCGCCTTTGTTCCGCGAGATGCCCACCGAGCAGGTGGTGTGGATGAGCCACTTCGACACGATCACCAACCCGCCCACCGGCGCGAGCGTGTTCGCGTCCACTGGCGACACGCCCGCGGCCGCGTTCGGCGATCGGGAACGCCGCATCTACGGCGTGCAGTTCCATCCGGAGGTTGCGCACACCGAGCACGGTCAAGACATGTTGAAGTCGTTCCTCTTTGATGTGGCCGAGTGTCGGCCCACATGGACCAACGTGTCGATCATTGAAGAAGCCGTCGCCGAGATTCGCGCGCAGGTTGGGACGGCACGGGTGTTGTGCGGCCTGTCGGGCGGCGTGGATTCGGCAGTCGCCGCCGCGTTGGTGCATAAGGCGGTGGGCGATCAGCTCACGTGCGTGTTTGTTGATACCGGGCTGTCCCGCAAGGGAGAAGCCGAGCAGGTGGAAGAGACGTTTCGTCGTCAATTCCAGATTGACTTGGTGCATGTAAAGGCGGGCGACCGGTTCCTCGGCGCACTCAATGACATCGTGGAGCCGGAGCGCAAACGCAAGATCATCGGCGAGTTGTTCATCCGTGTCTTTGAAGAAGTGGCGCGTGACTACGACGCGGCGGGGTTCCTCGTGCAGGGAACGCTCTACCCCGACATCGTCGAGTCCGGCGGCGGCGAGAACGCCGTGATCAAGAGCCACCACAATGTGGGCGGCTTGCCTGACGACATGGAGTTCGACCTCGTCGAGCCGTTGCGGCACCTGTTCAAGGACGAGGTGCGCGCGGTTGGTGAGGAGCTCGGACTTCCCGAAGAGATCGTGTGGCGTCAGCCCTTCCCGGGCCCCGGCCTCGGGGTGCGCATCATCGGTGCGATCACGCCGGAGCGGGTTGCCATTCTGCAAGAGGCTGATGCAATCGTGACCGAGGAGATCCGCCGCGCCGGTCTCTACCGGGAGATCTGGCAGAGCTTCGCCGTGCTGCCCGTGGTGCGGACCGTCGGAGTGCAAGGCGACGATCGCACGTATGCCTATCCGATCATTCTGAGGGCAGTGACGAGCGACGATGCCATGACCGCCGATTGGGCCCGCATTCCTTACGATGTCCTCGAGCGCATCTCCTCGCGTATCATCAACGAGGTTCCCGGCGTGAACCGCGTGGCCTACGACATCACCTCCAAGCCGCCCGGGACAATCGAGTGGGAGTGAGGAAAACCGGAGGCGAAGCCGAGGGTTTACCGATCGAGCACTCGTGAAGTGGCGAGTGGGAGTGAGCCACCCGGCGGCAGGGCCCGCGTCCTGAGTCGCCGTCCTGTTTGACTATCATTGTCCGTTTCTGGGTCTGGCTTTGGGAGTGGGATACATGGGACGGGTTCGTATAGGAGGCCTCGCGCTTGCCGTCGTACTTGCGACGAGTGGTTGCGCATGGGTCGGCCGGGTGAACGTTTCCACTGCAGGCAATCAGTCGGCCGGTGGTACACCGGTCGCCACGGATCTGTCGCCCGACGGCCGATACGTGGTCTTCTCCTCGGACTCCACCGATCTGGTCGCCAACGACACGAACGGTGCGACCGACGTGTTTCTCCGTGACAATCAAGCCAAGACCACTGAGCGCATTTCCATCACGGATGCCGATGCCCAAAGCGCGCTGGGTGGCTACCAAGGTCTGGTCTCCGCGACCGGCCGCTTCGTCGCCTTCATGAGCGACTCGGAGGATCTGATCATCGGCGACACGAACCTCTCCACTGATGTGTTCGTGCGCGATCGCCAGCTCGGGACGACCGCGCGGGTGAGCCGCCGGAACAATGGTGGTCAGGGCGACGGCGGCTCGTACCTGCAGGCGATGACCCCGGATGGCCGGTTTATCGTGTTTGCTTCGGATTCCGAAAACCTCATCGGTTTGGTCGACCAGAACTTCAGTACCGACGTGTACCTCCGGGACACGTTGGCCGGGACCACCACGCGAGTCAGCGTTGCTACCGACGGGACCGAGGGCGATCTGGAGTCCTTTGGCGGATCAATCAGTGACGACGGCCGCTACGTGGCGTTCGTTTCCAACGCATCGAACTTTGATATCAACGACAGCGGCGTCTATACGGATGTGTTTGTACGTGATCGCACGGCGGTGACGACCACGCGCATCACGGCATTGGCCGGCGGCGACGAAGGCGACCTCGATTCCACGAATGTCGCGATCAGCGGGAACGGCGCAGTCGTTGCATTTGATTCTGATGCGGGCAACCTGGTTGCGACTCCCGATACCAACGACACTTCGGACGTGTATGCCGCTCCGGCCGCCGGTGGCACGATCCAGCGGATCAGCGTGGGCACGACCGGCGAGGATTCAGACGACTACAGCTTTGTCACGGGGCTGAGCGACAACGGTCGGTTCGTGCTGTTTCAAAGCGGCGCTTCGAACTTGTCCACTCTGGTTGGCACGGCACTGTCGAACTCATACTTGCGTGACCGTACCGCCGGATCGACGGCGCTAGCGGGCACCACATCGCGAATGGGCGAACCATCGAACTTGGATCCGGCGGTCGCGGGTTCCACGCCTGGCGCGATCAGCGGGGATGGTCGATACATCGTCTTTACGTCTTTCGCAAGCGACGTGACCCCATCGGATACCAACGGCACCGTGGCTGACCTGTACCAGCGGTCGAACCCGGTTCCGTTCCTCCTGTTCGCAACGCCGACAACGATCGCACGGGGGACTTCTGGCACGATCTCGATGCATGGGTCGTCGCTGCATCCTGGGTCCCTGGTGTTGATGGGTGAGGGCGTCGAGGTCACTGGGCTCACATTCGTCAGCGACGCTCAGGTTGATGTGGCGGTCACCGTGGCTGCGAATGCCGAACTCGGCGCGCGAATGCCGTTCATTGTGGACAATGGGTCCGGTGCAGGACCACTGACGGGTGGGCTTGCGTTCCTGCCGAACGCCTTCTCGGTCACCTGAACCGCTGACGGTCAGGGTCCTGACCGCGCTCCGCAGTGAGAGGCTCACGGACGTGACGGCGGCGCACGTGAGGCGATGGTGGCGGCGACCCTTGCGCGATTGATCTGACCCGGTAGCGTGATCTGCTTCGTGGAACGGATTGAGTCTGCCCACAGCGTTTGGCTCTTCGACCAGGAGCGCCGCCGATACCGTCGTCTCCCACCGGAGGCTGATGCCGACGCGCTCGCGCTCGACTCCGACTGGGAGCCGTACTTCTCGCTCGAGATCGACGAAGCCACGGGAGCGTTCACGGTCACACTGAACGAGGACGGTACGAGGCTGTTGCGAGCGTTCCGCAAGGCTGCGGTCGACGAGCGGACTCAGGAAGTTCGCATCGACCCTGACTTGGGCACAGAATACTGACTCGAACATCTGTACGATCACCATGATGAGTGAGGCGACGCCACGAGGCCACGAAATGACGGGGTCGCAACTCCTCGACGGCCTGAACCCGGTACAGCGTGACGCGGTTTCGGCACCCGATGGCCCGGTGCTCGTGGTCGCCGGGGCGGGCTCGGGCAAGACGCGTCTCTTGACCCATCGAGTGGCGTACCTCGTGGGTGAACGCGGCGTCTCGCCGTTCGAGATCCTGGCGATCACGTTCACGAACAAGGCCGCAGGGGAGATGAAGGATCGTGTCGCCACTCTCGTCGGTCCGGTGGCGCGTCGTATGTGGGTCGCCACGTTCCACTCGGCGTGTTCACGGATTCTGCGGCGTGAGGCCGGTCTCCTCGGCTACCGGTCGTCGTTCTCGATCTATGACCAGTCCGATGCGGTGCGGCTCGTCGATTACGTCCGCCGTGACCTCAACCTCGATCCGAAACGGTTCCCACCGCGGCGGTTGCACCACTCGATCTCGGCGTTGAAGAACGACCTTGTCGGAGCCGATGAGGCGTTGGCCAAGGCGGTGACGCCACCGGACCTCCGGGTGGCCGAGGTCTATGTGGAGTACCAACGCCGCCTCGCGGAAGCGTCGGCTGCCGACTTCGATGACTTGCTGCTGCTCGTGGTGAAGCTGTTCCGCGAACACCCGGATGCACTGCACCGCTGGCGGCACCGCTTCTCGCACATTCTGGTGGACGAGTTCCAAGACACGAACATCGCCCAGTGGGAGATCGTCCGACTGCTGTCACAAGAACATCGCAACGTGATGGTCGTGGGCGACAGTGACCAGAGTGTCTACAAATTCCGAGGGGCAGATCACCGGAACTTGATGCGGTTCGAGGAGGAGTTCCCCGAAGCGTCGATCATCGTGTTGGACCAGAACTACCGATCGACCGCCACGATTCTCGACGCCGCGAACGCGGTCATCGCGAACAATGCAGCGCGCCGACCCAAGCATCTCTGGACGGAACAGGTTGGTGGCGAACTCATCACCCGCTACCACGCGGAAGACGAACGCGACGAGGCTTCGTTCATCGTGTCGGAGATCGATCGGCTCGTGGACGTGGAGCAGATCCGCTACGGCGACGTCGCGGTCTTCTATCGCACCAACGCGCAGAGCCGCGTGGTCGAAGAGTCGTTCGTTCGGTCTGGTGTGCCGTACCGGATCGTGGGCGGGACCAAGTTCTATGACCGGCGCGAGATCAAAGACGCCCTCGCCTACTTGCGGAGCCTTTCGAATCCCGATGACGAAGTCGGTTGGAAACGGATCGTCAACATTCCCAAGCGCGGCGTGGGCGACACGTCGGTCCGCAAGGTGGAGGCGTACGCCCAGGGGGCCAACGTTGTCTTCCGTGACGCACTGCGTGAAGCCGCGGCAGCCGGAGTCACCGGGCGCGCCCTCGGTGGCGTGAAGGACCTGCTCGAAGTCATGACCGAGCTCGAAACGGCCGCGGCCGAACGCGGCGTGAGCGGAGTGCTCGAGACCATGCTCGATCGCACCGGCTACCTTGCCGAGCTCGAGGCCGAGCGCACCATCGAGTCAGTGGGCCGCATCGAGAACCTCGGCGAACTCGTGGGGGTCGCGCGCGACTTCGACGAGCGCCTCGATGCCGGTGATGTTTCGGGCCTCGCCGGTATTGCCGGTGTGGAAGAAGGCACCGACCCGCCGCGCGGGCTGGCGCGGGTCCAAGCGTTCCTCGAGGGGATCTCGCTCGTCACGGACCTGGACGAGGTGACCGCCGAGGAATCGGTGGTCACGTTGATGACGCTGCATACCGCCAAGGGTCTCGAATATCCGGTGGTGTTCCTCACCGGTATGGAAGACGGAATCTTTCCGCACTCACGGTCACTCGGTGATCCCGAAGAGCTCGAAGAGGAACGGCGGCTGTGTTACGTGGGCATCACTCGGGCGGAGAAGCGGCTGTACCTCACCCACGCCTGGAGCCGCCAGCTCTTTGGCTCCACCGACTACTACCCGCCGAGCCGGTTCCTGGCGGAGATCCCTGAGGCCTTGGTGCGTGCGCAGGGGCGGGCACCGTCGCGCGGGCACGGGATGGGTGAACACCGATCGGCGGTGGCCGCGGCCGCGTCGGTGCCGCGCGAGCCGTCCGGTGCACGCGGGGCCGAACAGATCGGTCTGCGGATCGGTGACGATGTTGGCCATGAGAAGTTCGGCGAAGGTGTGATTATCAATATGCGCGGCGAAGGCGACAAGGCCGAAGCGACCGTCCGCTTCCGTGACGTGGGCGAGAAGACGCTCCTCCTCGCCTGGGCACCGCTTCAGAAGCTCTGACGCGTCCGCGGACGCGTGGCGGGGGTGTCCGAGATCGATGGTCTCACCCCATGGTCACATTGGTCGCGGCGCTCGACGCGTCGGGCGAGTGGACCGCCGATGATGCGCCCACGTGCGCGCATTGGGTGGGCGAGGCGCTCGATGTTGAGGTGTGCACGGCCCGCGAGTGGTTGCGGATCGGAACAGCCCTCGTGGGTCTACCGATGATCGACGGGGCGTTTGACGAGGGGCTGGTCTCGTCCAGCAAAGTCCGCATGTTGACCCGGGTGGCGACGGCCGCGAACGAGGTCGAGCTCCTTGCGCTTGCTGCGGGCACCCCGGCTGGTCGCCTCGGGAGGGCGCTTGCCGTGTGGTTGAGCGCCCGATGAGGGTTGCGGAGGCTGTCAGCCGCCGGCCGAACCCGCTGCTGCTGGTGCGGGGAGGACCTTCTTGAGCTCCACCATGTAGAGGCCCTTCGTGGTCCCGGTGCGAGACGTGAAGCTCCGGAACCGCGCGAGGTCGGCGACCTTCACCGGCCGGTTGTCGCATGTGAACGTGTCCAACGAGCCGCGCCACCGCAGGGTGCACCGTGGTGGTCCGGGTTGTTGCACCAGCAGGGCCACGGGTGATCCGCCCTCGCTCGTGATCCAGAAGCCGTCGTCGCCGGAGAGGCCGGCAATGTTGACCGGCCCGCCTTCACGCACCTTCTTGGCGACGTCGACCGCGCTGCCGAACGGCTGGGGCTTGCGAATGTCGGGGAGCGCTCCGTCGGAGGTGACCGCCAAGATCGCTGCGGCTACCACAAGGCCACCGATGAGTACAGCGACGGATGCGCCCAGAAGGAGCCGGAGATCAGATTGACGGTCGGTCCGGCGCGTGCGTGCTTCGTTGGCCACAGTGGAGGTGTACTCAGGCAGCGGGGCGGGAGTCCAGCCGGGCCGGAGCCGGGCCAGAGCCGGTGCGGCAGCCGGGACCTGAATACCGCCCGCGTTTGGCCGGGTTCCAGGGCTGATCGCTAGGGTTCGGGGCGCATGCAGCGCCGTTACCGAGTGGTCATCGCCAAACCCGGCCTCGATGGTCATGATCGCGGCGCGAAAGTGATCGCCCGAGCCCTGCGCGATGGTGGGTTTGAGGTCATTTACACGGGTTTACACCAGACCCCGGAACAGATCGCCGAAACGGCACTCCAAGAAGACGCCGATGCCGTGGGCCTGTCATTGCTCTCCGGCGCGCACATGACGTTGTTCCCGCGCGTGCTTTCGCTGCTGGCGGAACGCGGTCTCAACGAAGTTGTGGTGTTCGGCGGCGGGATCATCCCCGATGCCGACATTCCCAAGCTCAAAGCGCTCGGCGTCGCCGAGCTGTTCACTCCCGGTACCACCCTCGTCTCGATTCACGAGTGGCTCGAGACCGCGCTCGACGCGCGGGAGGCCCTACCGGCCGAGTGATCCGTCCCGCCCGCCGGCAACGGCGGGAAGTCCCTGAGGAGTCCAGTGGACCTGTACGAATATCAAGGCAAGCAGTTCTTCGCGCGGTACGGCATTCCCGTCTCCGCGGGCGAGGCAGTCACCACAGTTGACGGCGCGGTGCGCGCGGCCGACACCGTCGGTTATCCGGTGGTGGTCAAGGCGCAGGTCCAAGTGGGTGGGCGCGGGAAGGCGGGCGGTATCAAGCTCGCCGCCAACGCGGTTGAAGTGCGAGAGCACGCGGGCAACATCATTGGAATGGACATCAAGGGCCATGTGGTGAAGGTCGTGTGGATCGAGGTGGCGAGCGACATCGCCGAGGAGTACTACGCGTCGTTCACGCTCGACCGCTCCGCGAAGCAGTACCTCGGAATGCTCTCTGCGCAAGGGGGGGTGGAGATCGAGGAAGTGGCCGTCACCAGCCCGGACGCGATTGCCAAGATCCACATCAACCCGGTCGAGGGTCTCACCGAGGTTGCGTGTCGGGCGTGGGTGGAAGCTGCCGCGCTGAATCCCGCCGCAGTCGACGGCACCGTCGACATTCTGATGAAGCTCTACACCGCCTACACCGAAGGCGACGCCGATCTCGTGGAGATCAATCCACTGATCCTCACGCCGGACGGTCGCGTGCACGCGCTCGACGCGAAGGTGAGCTTGGATGACAACTCGGTGTTCCGCCACGCCGACTACGCGGAGTACGACGCCACCCAGGTCCGTGACGCTCGCGAACAGTCGGCGCACGACAAAGGTCTGCAGTACATCGGCCTCGACGGCGCCGTCGGCATCATCGCCAATGGTGCGGGGCTCGCGATGAGCACCGTCGACATCGTCACGCAAGTGGGTGGCACCCCTGCGAACTTCCTCGATATCGGGGGCGGCGCGAATGCCGAGGTGATGGCCGGTGCGCTCGATGTGATCAACAACGATCCCAACGTCCGCTCGATCTTCATCAACATCTTCGGTGGCATTACCAAGGGTGAAGAGGTGGCGAACGGAATTGTGCAGGCGCTCGCCCGAGTGAAGATCGATGCGCCGATCGTGATCCGTCTCGACGGAACCAACGCGGATGAAGGACGGGCGATTCTCGAACCGCACCTCTCCGAGCGGCTGCAAATCGAACCCACCATGTTGGATGCGGCGCGCCGGGTGGTTGCACTCGCGGGAGGGAAACCGTGAACGCGGCGTTGTTACCTGATCTACCGATTTCGCGGTCGCCGAGTGGGGGCCGCCCGGCCCGGGCCGAAGGACCAGGAGGGAAATGAAGTGAGTATTTTCGTGGACGAGACGACGAAGGTCGTCTACCAAGGACTCACCGGTTCGCAGGGTCGGTTCTACGGACTCCTCAACCGTGAATACGGGACGCAGGTGGTGGCGGGAACCAATCCGAAGAAGGCCGGCACCGATGTTGACGGCATCCCGATCTTCGCGAACGTGGGTGAGGCCGTGGCGGCCACCGGCGCAACGGCGTCGTGCGTTTTCATTCCCGCCCCGGGTGTGCGCGATGCGGTGATGGATGCTGCGGCGGGTGGCGTGGAGTTCATCGTGGTCATCACCGAGGGTGTACCCGCGCACGACGAGGCGTGGTTCTTCAACGCGTTGAAGCGCGACTACCCAAATGTTTCGCTTCTCGGTCCGAACTGTCCGGGGATCATCAGCCCCGGTAAGGCCAACATCGGGATCACCGCGGGTCACATTGCCAAGGCGGGCGGGCCGGTGGGGATTGTGAGCCGGTCGGGCACGCTCACCTACCAAGCGCTCCACGAACTCAAGCAGCAGGACATTGGCGTCACCACATGCGTGGGGATCGGCGGCGACCCGGTGCCGGGCACGAGCTTCATCGACTGCCTGCGGGCATTCGAGGCAGACCCCGAGACCCTGGCCGTGATGATGATCGGCGAGATCGGTGGGTCGGCCGAGGAAGAAGCCGCGGCATTCATCAAGAGCTCGATGACGAAGCCGGTGGTGGCCTACGTGGCCGGGGTGACCGCGCCGCCAGGCAAGAAGATGGGGCACGCGGGTGCGATCGTCTCGGGCGGCAAGGGCACCGCCGCGGCCAAGATGGACGCCCTGCGCGACGCGGGCGTCTCGGTGGGCCTCAACCCCACCGAAGCGGGCGACCTCATGACCAAGGTGGTCGCCTCCCTCTAGCCGAACTTGCGCCACTTTCCCACCGCTGAGGTGGATTTGTGGCGCAAGTTCGGGTGGGTCCGACCTGTGGCTGAACCGGCGGCCGCGGGTAGGTTGGCGGGCAATGCGGATTGGAGTGTTGGCGTCGGGCAGCGGGACGATTCTCCAGGCCCTGCTGGACGCGGATCTGCCCATCGTGGTGGTGATCGTCGACCGTGAGTGTGCCGCTACCGGCCGAGCCGAAACTGCGGGGGTGCCGGCCGAGGTGGTGTTGCGATCGAGCTACGGAGCCGCCTTCGACCGCGTGGCCTATACCCATGAGGTCGTCGACGTGTTGGCCCGCTACGAGGTGGACCTGATTGCCATGGCCGGCTTCGGGACCATCCTCGAGAAGCCAATCCACGATGCGTTCCCAGACCGGATCGTCAATACCCACCCCGCCCTGCTCCCCGCGTTCAAGGGATGGCACGCCGTGGAAGCGGCATTCGAAGCCGGTGTCAAGGTCACGGGATGTACGGTCCATTACGCCCGGCTCGACGTGGACGACGGCCCGATGTTGGCCCAGGAATCGGTGCCGGTATTGGCCGACGACACCGTTGAGACCCTGCACGAACGAATCAAGGATGTGGAACGTCGCATCTATCCCGCGGTCCTGAGCGAACTCATCGCGCAGGAAGAGACTGAGAAGGAGCACTGATGCGCGCGCTGTTGTCGGTCTACGACAAGACGGGGATCGTGGAGTTCGCCCGCGCGCTGCATGATCTCGGCTCCGAGTTGGTGTCGAGTGGCGGGACCGCGACGGCGATTGCAGCCGCGGGTATCCCGGTCACCGACGTTGCAGAGATCACGGGGGTGCCGGCGATCTTGGACCACCGGGTGGTCACGCTGCACCCCAAAGTGCACGGCGGTCTCCTCGCGGATCCGACGAGCCCGAGCCACCAGGCCGACATGGCCGAGTACGGCATCGAGCCGTTCGATCTCGTGGTCTCGAATCTGTACCCGTTCGAGACCAACCCGTCGATCGAGCTCATCGATATCGGTGGGCCGGCGATGACCCGCGCCGCGGCCAAGAACCACGCGCACGTGGGGATCGTGACGAGCCCGGACCAGTACGAGTTGGTCCTGACTGAGTTGCGCACCGATGGAAAGCTCACCGACCGCACGCGCCGCACGCTGGCGTTGGAAGCGTTCGCCCACACCGCAGCGTATGACGCCGCGATCGTGGAGTGGCTCCAGGACGGCGATGCACTTCCCCGGCACCTCGTGCTCCCGCTCACGCGTACCGACGAGACCCTGCGGTACGGCGAGAACCCGCACCAGCAGGGCGCGCGCTACCGCCGCGTCGGCACGACCAGCTGGTGGGACGGCGTGGTCCAGCACGGCGGCCTCGCACTCAGCTACCTCAACATCTACGACACCGAGGCGGCGTGGAAACTCGCGCACGACCTCGGTGATCGTGCGGTCTGCGCCATCATCAAACATGCGAACCCGTGTGGGGTCGCGGTGGCCGATGATCTGGCGACCGCCTACCAGCGTGCGCTGGAGTGCGATGAGCGCTCCGCGTTCGGCGGGATCGTGGCCTTCAACCGGCCGATCGACGACGCCACCGCCGCGCTCATGGCCAGTGGTCCCCAGGCCGACGTGGTGATCGCGCCGAGCTATTCACCCGGTGCGCTCGACGCGCTGCGCGCGAAACGCAAGAACACGCGCCTGCTCGAGGCACCGCTTCCCACGGGCGAGCCTCGCGAGTTTCGCCAGATCACCGGCGGTTTCCTGGTGCAGGACGCGGCCCATTTTGCCGCCGGTCGGGACGACTGGCGAGTGGTCACCAAGGTGGCGCCGACTGCGGAGCAATGGACCGATGCCGAGCTCGCGTGGCGTATTTGTGGCCACGTGAAGTCCAACGCGATCGTGCTCGTCAAGGACGGTCAGGCGGTGGGCATCGGGGCGGGTCAACAGAATCGCGTGGAATCGGGTGAGATCGCGGCGAAGAAGGCCAACGGCCGCGCGGTGGGCGGCGCGGGCGCGTCGGACGCGTTCTATCCGTTCCCCGATGGCGTGGAAGCGGCCGCGGCTGCCGGCGTGGCCGTGGTGTTGCAACCGGGTGGCGCGATGCGGGACGACGAAGTGACGGCGCGTGCCGATGAACTCGGCCTCGCGATGGTCCTCACCGGCGAACGCCACTTCCTCCCCTAGGAGAGAACTGTGACCGAAGCGAGGCGCTCGTGACGATATTGATGCCCGGCGCGCCGGTGGCCGATGCAGTGTTCGCAGATCTCAAGCCGCGCATCGTTTCGCTCGTGGATCGCGGGTTCACTCCCGGTCTCGCCACGCTGCTCGTGGGTCAAGACGACGCGAGCGCGAGGTACGTGGGTATGAAACACGCCAAGGCCGCGGAACTCGGTTGCCACTCCGCCGATGTTCACCTGGCCGCGGATGCGACCCAAGCCGACGTGCTCGCGGCCGTAGCCGCGCTCAACGCCGATCCCGCGATCGACGCGGTGTTGTTCCAGTACCCTCCGCCGCCCCATATCGATTTTGAGTCCGCACTGTTCACGCTGGATCCCGACAAAGACGTGGACGGGATGCACCCGGTCAACCTCGGCCGGATCGCCCTCTCGATGCCCGGCCCGGTTCCATGCACACCGGGCGGGATCGAGGCGCTGCTCGCGCACTACGACATCCCCGTAGCGGGCCGGGGCGTCTGCATCTTGGGCCGCGGCCTCACCATCGGTCGACCGCTCGCGTTGTTGCTCTCGCAGAAGCGTCCGACCGCGAACGCCGCGGTCACGGTCGTGCACACCGGTGTCGCCGACTGGGCGAAATACACGCGTGCCGCGGACATCGTGATCGCGGCGGCGGGCGTGCCCGGAATCATCCAGCCGGAGCACCTCACGCCCGGCTGCGTCGTCGTCGGTGCCGGTGTCCGGTACAAGGGCCGAACGTTGTTGCCCGACGTGGACGTGGCGTGCGAGGAAGTGGCGGGCTGGATCACGCCCCGCGTGGGCGGCATTGGACCGACCACGATCGCGATGCTGTTCCGCAACCTGGTCGAGATCGCCGAGCGCAACGCCCTATGAACTCCACTCTGTGTTCCTTGTGCGGACTCCCGCACGACCCCGAAACCCGGTGCGAATCCTGCGGGCTCTCCTCGGAGTTCGGCCCGGATCGCCCCAACCCCTTCGCAGGCGCGACGCTATGGCTCATGACGGGCGCGCTCGTCGTGGTCTTCGCACTCACGCTCCTCGTCGTTGGCCTCACGGCCTGAGCGACACGTCCCGCAACTGCCCCCGAACCCGAAGGAACCCGATGCCCGAGAAGATCACCCAGAACGCCGACGGCTCGCTCAACGTGGGTACCGAACCGATCATCCCGTTCATCGAAGGTGATGGCACCGGCGTGGATATTTGGCCCGCCGCCAAGCTCGTGCTCGATGCCGCCGCGGCGAAACACGGCAACACCATCGGATGGATGGAAGTGCTCGCAGGCCAGAAGGCGTTCGACCAAACCGGGAATTGGTTGCCCGATGAAACCGTCGACGCGTTCCGCGAGTACCTCATCGGTATCAAGGGACCACTGACCACGCCGATCGGTGGTGGGATCCGCTCGCTCAACGTGGCGCTGCGCCAGATCCTTGACCTCTACGTGTGTTTGCGTCCGGTGCGGTGGTTCACGGGAGTGCCGTCGCCGGTGAAGCACCCCGAGAAGGTCGACATGGTGATCTTTCGGGAGAACACCGAAGACATCTACGCGGGCCTTGAAGTGGAAGAGGGGACGCCCGAAGCGAAGCGTCTGATCGAGATGCTTCACGACGAGATGGGGTGGACCATTCGGCCCGACTCCGGTGTGGGGATCAAGCCGATTTCCGAAACGGGTTCGAAGCGCCTTGTGCGCGCCGCGATCGAATACGCGGTGTCGCATCAGCGGAAGTCGGTGACCATCGTCCACAAGGGCAACATTCAGAAGTTCACCGAAGGTGCGTTCATGAACTGGGGCTACGAGCTCACGCGCGACGAGTTCTCCGATGTGGCCGTGGGTTGGGACGACTGCGGTGGCGATCCGGGCGACAAGGTGCTCGTCAAGGACTCCATCGCCGACATCACGCTGCAACAGGTGTTGACGCGGCCGGACGAGTTCGACGTGATCGCCACCACCAACTTGAACGGCGACTATCTCTCCGACGCGCTGGCCGCGCAAGTGGGCGGCATCGGGATCGCACCCGGAGGCAACATCAACTATGTGACGGGTCACGGGATCTTCGAGGCCACCCACGGCACGGCACCGAAGTACGCAGGTCAGGACAAGGTCAATCCCGGATCGGTGCTGCTCTCCGGTGTGATGATGTTCGAACACCTGGGCTGGCAAGCCGCCGCGGATGACATCGTGCGCGCGCTGGAAGCAACCATCGGCGACAAGGTCGTGACGTACGACTTCGCCCGCCAGATGGATGGTGCCACCGAGGTGAAGTGCTCCGCGTTCGCGCAGGCCATCGTCGACCGTCTGTAACCGTGACGCCGGTCGCTCATCCGTGAGTTCGCGCCGCGCCGAACCCTTTTCGGAGGTGAGCCAAGGGTGATTCTCGCCGAGTTGTTGATCCGCCACACCCGTCGGCACATGCCGACGCGTCGGGTCGCGCTCGGCGATCAGTACCTGCCGATGACGGGTGCCGCGCACGGCGCCGGGCTGCTCGCGGCGGTGGTGGCCGAACACGTCGGGTCCTTCGCGGGCGAACAGCTCGACGACCTCCCTCGGTTGCTCCACGAGGTGGCGCGCCATGGGATCACGGTGCCGAGCATCGCGCTGCGCCACCGGCTCCAGACCGACGTCCACGGCCTCGACCGCTCACGCCACCGGCTGTTGGAAGAAGAGGGTCGGTTCATCGTGGAGCTCGATGTGCACGGCGCGCCTGGTCCGCAGGTGTTGGGTGCGATCCTGGCGGCGGGATCGCTCGGCTCCAGTGTGCGGCGCCGCGCGGTGCGCGCGATCGAGGCTGCGGTCGCGCAGCCCGGTGTGATCCCGGAACCCTTCATCGTGCGGCGGTTGATGGAAGGCATCCCGATACTGGCCCCGCCGGCAGCCGGGATGGGACCGGTGGCCGATGCCTACAGCACCTTCGATGGGTCGCCGTGGGTCGGAGTGCCCGCCGAACGCCGATGGGCCATGGAGGTGCTCGGCCTGGGAGCGGGTGGCGTGCTCGATCGGACCGATATTCAGCGGCGGTTCCGCCGGTTGCTCCGCCTGGCGCATCCCGACCACGGCGGCCAGTCCGATGCGGCGGCCGAACGCATCGCGGAGCTCCGCGAAGCAAGAGAAGCGTTACTCAGTGACGTGCCGGACAGCACCAAACCCTGAGGCACACGAGTCCGGTGCCCCCGAGGCGAGGTTTCCTCACTAAGTTCGACCTATGTCCAAGATTCCAGTTCATGTCACTGTCACGGGCGCGGCCGGGCAGATCGGGTACGCCATCCTCTTCCGGATCGCGTCCGGCCAGCTTCTCGGTCCGGACCAGCCAGTGGTCCTGCGCCTCCTCGAGATCGAGCCCGCGATGCAGGCCCTCGGTGGGGTGGCTATGGAACTCGACGATTGCGCGTTTCCCCTCCTCGCCGGGATTGAGACCACCTCGGATCTCACGACCGCGTTTGACGGTACGAGTTGGGCGCTGCTCGTGGGATCGATCCCACGCAAGGCCGGCATGGAGCGCGGCGATCTCCTCAAGGTGAATGGTGGGATCTTCAAGCCTCAGGGCGAGGCGATCAACGCGCACGCGGCGTCGGACGTGCGCGTGCTGGTAGTCGGCAACCCGTGCAACACCAACTGCCTCATCGCACGGAGCAACGCGCCCGACATCCCGGCCGAGCGTTGGTTCGCGATGACCCGCCTCGATCAGAACCGCGCCCAGACCCAGCTCGCGCAGAAGGCCGGCGTCCCGGTGAGTGATGTCACCAACGTGACGATCTGGGGAAACCATTCCGCGACCCAGTACCCCGACTTTGCGAATGCCCAGATCGGCGGCAAGCCGGCAGCGGCCGTCATCGATGATCCCGACTGGTTGCGCGGGCCGTTTATCGAGACCGTGCAGAAGCGAGGCGCGGCGATTATCGAAGCGCGTGGCTTGTCGTCGGCCGCGTCGGCGGCCAACGCCGCCATCGACTCCGTGAACAGCGTGCACACGGTTCCGCCGTCCGGTGGCTGGGCGAGCCTCGCCGTCGCGAGTCGGGGAGAGTACGGAACGCCCGAGGGTCTCCAGTACGGCTTCCCGGTTGCCGCTGATGGCAACGGCGGCTGGAACGTGGTGGAAGGGCTGGGTCATGACGACTTCGCGCAGGAGAAACTTGCGGTGACCACGGCAGAACTCGTCTCGGAACGCGACGAGATCACGGCACTCGGTCTGATCTAACCGGCCCGCTGTTGATCTCCTTATGACATCGATCTCGTCGTGACCGCGATCTCGCCTTGAAAGCAGCGCGTTGGTGGCGTCAGACGATCCCGTTCGGCGACATCGTGGTGGTCGTTGGTCCCGGCGGAGTTGAACGCATCACGCTGCCGCGCGTGGAGCCGGGAACGACGGGGATCGAAGCGCCGGCCGACGACGAAGAGTTTGTGAACGCGCCGCGTCGAGACCGGGCCGTCGCGCGTCAGATCGATGACTTCTTCTGCGGTCGGCGCCAGGTGTTCGAGATGCCGGTGGACCTGGGCGCTTCACGACTTTCCGAGTTCCAACGCCATGTCTTGGACACGTTGCGCATGGAGGTGCCCTACGGCGAGACCGTGACGTACGGCGAACTCGCGGTGATGGCGGGGCGACCCGGCGCGGCCCGCGCCGTGGGAACCACGATGGCCCGCAATCCGGTGCCGTTCGTGATCCCGTGTCATCGCGTCGTTGCGGCCAACGGAATTGGTGGGTACGGCGGCGGGTACGGGGAGACCCGGCAGAACGGGATCGCGCTCAAGCGAGCGTTGCTGGATCTCGAAGCGCCTGCTCCGTCCACCCGCTGACGACGTCGACGAAGCGCGCCGGCCACTCGAGTTGCGGTGCGTGGCCGCAGTCGTTGAGTTCGTGGTACGTCCAGTCACTTCGCCGCTGCGCGACCGCGCGCGCGAACGACACAGGAACCAAACGGTCCCGGGTGCCGTGCACGACGAGTGTGGGTACCGTCACAGTGTTGAGATCCGATCGCATGCGGAACGCGAGATACCGGAACAATGTGCCGCCGCTCTGCGCGTAGGCGACCGCGGCCTCGGGGTACGACTGGCGCAGCGCGGCGAGTTCGATGAGCCGGTCGCGCAGGTCCCCGTCGAGTCGTTTGGGGTCGGAGAGGACGAACAGCATTGTCGCGTCCACCATCCCGACCGGCCCGAGCCTCCGAGCGCGCGCGTTGACCACGGGAGTTGCAGCCTTGGGAAACGTGAGCGCCGCGAACTTGGCCGTACGAGTGAGCTGGTCGAAGTTGCCCGACGGGCGTGGGTAGGCCGCGTTGACCAACACCATGGCGCGCACGAGCTCCGGGTGGCGCTGCGCGAGGGAGACAGTGATTGCCCCGCCCATCGAGTTGCCCGCCACGATCGCGGGGCCACGTTCGGTGAGCAGCGTCTTGACCACATGGCGGTGAGCCTCGAAGCCGGTGGGCAGTTCGGGACAGCGTGTCTTGCCAAACCCGGGAAGGTCGAGCGCGGTCACCCGCGTCCGCAGCCGATCGCTGAGGTGCTGGCCCACGAGTTCCCAACTGATCGTGCTGCCGCCGAGTCCGTGGATCAGAACCACGGGGGCCGCGGCGGGGTCAACGGTCTCGGGCTCCCAGTCCACGGTGTGGACGAAGCGGCCGTCACAGTCGAACCAACGTTGTTGCATGCTCAGGAGGTCTCGGCGCTTTCCGCAGACCGCTCAAGGCCCAATGCCACCAGCAGATGCTCGTGGAGTTCCATCCAGACGGTGTGATACGAGTCGATCCGGGGTGAGGTGAACCATTCCCGATCGCCGTCCTCCACCCTGGTGCGAGCGGAGCGCAGCCGGGGGCGGTACCCGTCGAAGTGGGCGACCGCCTTGCCGAGGCGTCGGATGACGGGTCCGATCCGGTCGTCGATGGTGGCGAGGCGGTCGATGAGGCCCCAGTCGTACGCGGCGTCGCGATGGTCGTTCGGCGCACCGCCGGCGCGTACCTGCCAGTCGTTGCAGACGCGGATGACTTCCACGTTGCGGGGGAGAAACTGCTCGTACGCGGCGCGCGTGGCGCCATGGAAGCCTGCGGGGTCATCGAGGTCGAACCGGAACTCCGTTTCTGCCACGGCCCGGCCCGCCGGGGACAAGATGAGGTGTTGGCCGCGGGTGCTCGCGTGCCCGCTGCCAACGAGCGCGGCGCTGGCGGGAGAGGCCGGGTCGAGGATCTTCCCCCGCAGGCGGAGTTGGAGTAACACCGGCCGTCCCTCGCCCCGATCCTTGGAAGGCCGTTCGTCTCCGGGAGGTTCGTCCACGGGGAGTCAATCTAGGAGGCGCGGTAGGTTCGGGGTCATGACTGACGAACTCGGAACCGGGACCACGGTGTTCACCGCGGCGGCAGTGCGCGGAACCTGGCAGATGCTGCACACACCCGACGATGTACTCGCGTTGATGGACACGGGCGCCGGCGGCGTGATTGCCGGCGTGCAGGATGCGGGCGCAACCTTTCTCGCGCCGATCTTCGATGAGCTCACCGCCGTGGTGTGCATGTCGGGCACGCCGTCGAGTCATATCGGCATCGTGAGCCGCGAGTATCAGGTCCCGTGCATCATGGCGACCACGTTCACGGGAGCGGTCCCGGGCGACGGCGACCCGGTGGAACTCGATTGCGCCGCCGCAGTGGGCATCCTGCGGGCCGGGAGCTGACGGTGAAGCGGGAAGCCGTCAATGATTGGCTGCGGTTCCACGGTCGCATCTCCGGCGCGATGACCGCCCAACGCACCGCGTTGGAGTCGGCATTGATCCCGGTGACGGCCTACATCTTGGTGTCCTGTGTCGAGGCGTACCGCCGGTACCCAGACATGATGAAGGTGATCGCGGCGGCGCGCCCGCCCGAGGAGCTAGGCGCGCTGGGTCGACGGCCCGGGAATCAGATCGATGCGGTGCATCTGTGGTCGATTGCGAATCTCCCGCTGGTGATCCGCCAGGCGCTGGAGCCGTTCGGGATGATCGACCGCGACGACGACCTCGAACGGCTCGGCGCGATCTTCGAGTTCTGGGCTCCGGCCGCGCTCGCGTTCCGCGGCGATGGTGAATACCAGGCCTACGACGCGGGGCTCGTCGTTGCGCGATACGGGGTCGACGTCATCGAGGAGCTGGTGGCGGGAGCAGCACCTGTGGTCGACGCCGCCACTCGTCGCCAGATCGCCAAGACAAACGCGTTGCTCACATCGTTCCTGTTCTTGTTGTACTTCGATACTCGCGCCGGGTATCAGGACAGTGGTCCGTATCCGCTGGCCGACGGTCGCACGGTGTTGGTACGCGACTTCAACGAGTTCGGCGTCGGCTACTTCCCCTGGAGCGTTGAAGTGTGTGCCGATCTGCCGCACTCGAATCTCACATGTGCGTTCGTCCTCGATGACGTGGCGGTGACCGCGAACGACTGGGGCACGTCCACCACGGACCCGGTCGATTACTTCTCGCGGCTCTCGGCGTTCGGGATCTACGACAGCACCGGGGGAGTGTTGACACCGATCCCTCTCTCAGAGTTGAGTGACATTGCCGCCACCACGAAGCTGGCTCAGTCGGCGCTGTACCGGCTCATCGCAGGCATGACGCGCTAGGAAAAGATCGACGCGGGCGCGTTTGTGTACTTCACGTTCCTGCGCCCGTTCGCACTGGCGGCGGGGGTCGCGGATGAGTTGGATTGGACGGTGCCTCGTGACGGCCTCGACCTCTACGAGGCGTTTTCATTGGTCGACGGTGTACCCGACGCCGTCCCGTGGGATCCCGCGGAGCCGTACTACGCACTGATTCAGTGATGATCTCGTGATGTACCGGCTCGAGTTCGCGGCCGATCTTGATGGGGACGGGCTGCGCGGTGCGGTCGAACTCGAGGTTCCCGACGCGGGTCTCGTGCGGTTCGACGCGCAGTTCTCGGGTGCCGCGCTCGGAGATGGCCTGATCGTGGTGCGCGACGCAGAAGTGCCCCGCGCGCGCAGTTCAGTGCTCGAGTTTCGCGCCGACGGCCTGTGGGTCGAGTTCGTGTGCGAAACGCCCGGCGAACATTGGAGCTTTGGCCTCGAAGCGTTCGGTCTGCGGGTGGACGATCCCGCCGAAGCGGTGGGTGAGCGCATCCCGGTTGGCTTCGACCTCGAGTGGGAAACCCCCGATCTCGTCCACGGCGAGGTGCTCGTAGGGCGTGCCCGCATCCAAGTAATGGGGACGGGAACCTTAGAAGTCGACGGCGGACAGGTCTTCGAGCCAGCGTGATGCACGGCGCACCGCCTCGCGCCAACGATCGCGGTCGGTGGGTGGGCCGGGTTCGTAGCGCGCGATCGGCGACCACGTGTGCGCGAGGGCGTCGAGGTTGGGCCACGCGCCCACCGCCAGCCCGGCCATGAACCCGGCGCCGAGCGTGGTCGCTTCACAGACCGGCGAGATCTCCACCGGCTTCTGTGCCGCGTCGGCGAGTGCCTGAACGAACGTGGGGTTACGCGACATCCCGCCGTCGACGCGCAAGACATTGATCGTGGTGTGCGCGTCCATCTCGGCGGACTCCACGAGGTCGGCACCGGATTGCGCCACGCCCTCGAGCACGGCGCGCACAATCTGTGGGCGACCGCTCCCACGGGTGAGGCCGAGCAATGTGCCGCGTGCGCCGTAGTCCCACTGCGGCGTCCCGAGGCCCATCAACGCGGGGACGTACATCACACCACCGGTGTCGGCGCACCGCTGAGCAACCTCGTGGCTCTGCTCCGACGACGTGAGGATTCCCAGGTCATCGCGCAACCACTCCACGTTGGTGCCGGCCGAGAGCATGATCGCTTCAAGGCCCCACGTGTCCACGCCATCACGACGCATGGTGACGATGGGGAACGTTCCGCCCTCACCCCGAGTTTCGAAGCTGGGTCGGCTCGGACCCACCACCAGATCGAGCATGCCGCCGGTACCGAAGGTGATCTTGGCCGGGCCCGCGGTCACGCATGCCTGACCCACCAACGAGGCCTGCTGGTCGCCGATGAGCGCCGTGATCGGTGGCGAACCGGGGAGCGCCGTTGCGGTGCCGATGAGGCCCGACGTATCCACGATGGCGGGCAGCATCCGCTCCGGAATCCGCAAGGCAACCAGAGCGGGCTCGTACCATCCCGTGCCGTCGGCGCGCAGGAGAGCAGTGACCGCGGCATTGCTGGCATCGATCACGTGGAGCGCCCCCTCGGAGAGGGTCCAGGCGATCCACGAGTCGACGGTGCCGAAGCAGAGATCTCGCGAACGTTCTGGGTCGAACGTATTGAGGAGGTCTTCGAGCTTGGTCGCCGACGCGTTGGGTGCGAAGCGAAACCCTGCGCCGCGATGGGTGAGGCAGGCAAAAATCGTGCGGAGGTCTTGCCACCCTTGCGCGGGGCCGATCGGTTCCCCCGTGGCGCGATCCCACACCACCGTGGAACCCCTCTGATTGGTAATACCGACGGCGGCCACGGGGGCCCTGTGCGCGGCGAGCGCGGCGTGCGCGGCTTCGAGGACGACGGTCGCCATTGCGGCTGGGTCGAACTCCACCATCCCGGGCTGGGGAGAGTCAGGCAAGAAGTCATGGTGTTGCTCGTGTGCAACGGTGGCGTCGTCGCGCACGATCGCCGCCCGGATCGACGATGTTCCGATGTCGATGACCAAGAGATCCATTAGGCGGGCCACACCGAGCTCGCTGCCCACGGGTCGGGGAGGCCGAGTTTTCCGGGGTTGAGGATGCCGTTCGGGTCGAGCGCCTGTTTTGTGGCAACGAGGACATCGAAGGCGGGCCCGAGGGCGTCCCGCACGAAGCGGGAGCGGTTGAGGCCCACGCCGTGGTGGTGACTCAGCGCGCCGCCGTGGGTCAGCACCGCGGTGGTCCCGGCCTCCCATGCCGAGCGGTAGTACGCCTCTCGTTCGTCACGGGCTGGTTGACCCGCGAACGTGAAATAGATGCACGCGCCATCGGGATACGAGTGGCTTTGGTGTGCGCTCGCGGTGAGGGTTCCGGCGACGGCGAGAATCGCGGCGGTCGCGGCGTGGTAAATCTCGTCGCACCGAGCCCACGGTGCGGAGATCTCCATCGTGTCCACCACGTAGTCGCGGCTGATCAATGCCTGGAGAGCGCTCGTGTCGTTGCGGTGTCCGAGCCACTGATCCACGAACGCCACGTCAGCGAGCTTCGCGTCCTTGCACTCTTCGGCGATGACCGTCATGGTGGCGTCGACGATGAGTTGGTCACCTTCGTCGAGAACGAGGAGGAGGTGATCGTCGGGCCCGCTCTTGTAGGTCCGATCCGACTCGATGTTGTCGTAGACGCGGAGCACCGCAGGGCGCGCACCGCGATGGATGATCCGACGGCAGGCATCGTTTGCCTCGGCGAAACTCTCGAACGCATACGCCGCGCGCTTCTGGGTGGGCGGGATGCGGTGCAACTTGATGCGCGCGCCGGTGATGACACCAAGTGTGCCTTCGGAGCCGACGAAGATCTGATTGAGGTCGGGCCCGACCGCGGCCCGCGGCACGCCACCGGTGGTGATCTGGCGGCCGTCGGCGAGGACGACATCGAGCCCCACGACCATGTCCTCGATCTTTCCGTACCGAGTGCTCATTTGACCGGCACCGCGACACGCGAGCCACCCGCCCACAGTCGACAGGTCGATCGACTGGGGCCAGTGGCCGACGGTCACGCCGTGTTCGGCTTGGAGGGTCTTCTCCAGCCAGGTGCCGAACGTTCCCGGCAAGACATCGAGCACCATCGACTCGTGGTCAATGCCGACGATCCCGCTCATGGCGGTGAGATCGAGCACGACCCCGCCGTGGATGGGAATGCTCGCCCCGCACACGCCGCTCCGTCCCGCTGCAGGAGTGACCGGCACCTTGGCCGCGTTGCACGCCGCGAGCACCGCGCTGACCTGACCTGAGTTGGTGGGCCGGACGACGGCGCCGGCCCGGGCCGGAACTTCGCCGTCGACCGCCCAGATCATGGCGAGGGGCCACCAATCACGGCTTGCTTCCGCGGTCACATCAGGCGCGACGAGCACCTCGGCTCCCGTTGCTTCGAGGCGTTGGAGCAACGCAGCATCAACGGCGACGCGCACGCCGCCGAGATGCTCACGCGCCTCGTCGGCCGGGACGCTGAGAGGAATGGGGGTGGTCGGAACTCCAGAAACAGTCACGGTCGCACACGCTACGCGACGCGTTCCCCCGGTGCGTTTGTCGGTTTGTGTGCGCTGGGCGCCGCTGACTCGACAAGCGCTGCGGAGGGGGTGGGGCGTTAGAGCGGGAGCACCGAGTCGGGGAGACCGGCGCTGGTGCGCTCGTGCTCGAGGGCGGCTCGGTAGGAGTCGACCTCGGAGGTGATCCTGGCCTCGTCCCAGCCGAGTTCGGGAGCGATGAGTCGGGCGACGGACTCCGCGGCCGCGGCGGTGGCGTCGCGCCCGAGGAGTCGGGCGCGGGTGCGGCGCGACAACACGTCGTCGAGGGTGGTGGCCATTTCCTCGCGCACCGCGTAGATCGCCTCGGCCCGGAGGTACGGAAGGCCCCCTACCAACGGAGCGGCTAGGTCGGCGTCGGTCGCGGCGAGGGTGAGAACCTCGGTGGCCAAGCTGCCGAATCGCAGAGCCAGGTGCTCGTCGTCAGGTGCGGGGTCCTGCGCGCCGAGGAGGGGTAACTTCTTGGTCCGACACGAGGCTTTGCGGCCGAGCGACCTCACCACGGCGTCGGCAGTGTCTTCGGCCATTTTCCGGTAGGTGGTGAGCTTGCCGCCCGTGACGGTGATCACGCCCGCGCTCGACACCGCGACCTTGTGGCGGCGCGAGAGATCTGCGGTCTTCTGGCCGACGGTTCCACCGGTGACGAGTGGCCGCAGTCCGGCCCACGTCCCCACCACGTCGTCGATGGTGAGGGGCTCGGCCATCGCCCGGTTCATCGCGTCGAGGAGGTACTTCACATCCTCGGGCGTGCACTGAGGATCGTCGATCGGACCGTCGTAGTCGGTGTCAGTCGTGCCGATGTACGTGAAGTCGCCCCACGGCACCACGAAGATCGAACGGCGGTCCTTGGGTACGGGCACGATGGCGGCGATGTCGTTACGGACCTTTTCCCACGGGATGGTGATGTGAATGCCCTTCGCGGGACGAATGGAATGGGGGTGGGTCCCTTCGTCCATCTCCCGCACGTCGTCGGAGAACACCCCGGCTGCGTTCACCACGGTGTGCGCGCTGACGTCGAAGGTACGGCCATCGGCGCTGATGGTCGCGCCGTTTACGCGACCGCTCGTGTCTTTGCGTAACCCCGTGACCCCCGCGTGGTTTGCGAGTACCGCACCATGGCTTGCCGCGGTACGGGCAAGCGTGAGGGTGTAGCGAGCATCGTCGGTCTGCGCGTCGTAGTAGAGGTATGCCGCAGCAACATTCGTGGCGCGCAGCGTGGGCATGTGGGCGAGTGCTTCCTCCGTGTTGATGCGTTTGTGTAACTTGCCGATCCGCGCCCCGCCCGTGATGTCGTACAGCCACATTGCGTACCCGAGCGCACGGGCGATCTTCGGGTTGATGAGGCCGTCCTTACTCAGGACCGGGATGAGGAACGGCAGAATCCGAACGAGGTGGGGTGCGTTCTTCAGCGCTCGTTGCCGCTCGTGGAGTGCGTCGTAGACCAAACGGATCTCGCGTTGTTGGAGGTAGCGCAGCCCGCCGTGGACGAGTTTGGAAGACTTGGACGACGTTCCGCTCGCGAAGTCGTCGCGTTCGACGAGCGCAACCTTCAAGCCGCGGCTGGCCGCGTCGAGTGCCACTCCGCATCCGGTGATCCCACCACCGATGATGAGAACATCGAAATCATCGGAGTTGAGGCGGGCGAGCGCATCGGCGCGGTTGAAGCTCGACATCGGTCCACGTTACCGGCCGGTTGCCGCGAAGGGCCTACGGCGTTGCCCCACGGTCTATGGAACCAACGCGGCGCGCGACTCCACGACGGGATAGGAGCGGACCGCGGTGCGGATCACCGGGTCGATGGTCTGCCAGCTCCCTCCGTTCAGTCGCCACCGCACGGAGAGGATGATCAACGCCCGCACGGAGAACGCGGGCCGGGCACGAGTCTCGAACATGTGCACCACGTTCGACGGTGCCGGCGGCGCCGTGCCGGGGCCGAGGCCTTTCGCGACTGTCCCGTCACCGAAGTCCCAACTCACCGACGTCGGAGTCGCCTCCACGTCCACCGTCAGGCCGAACTGCGTGACCGTGTCCTGGACCGGCGCGGCCGTGTAGCCGTCGACCCAGAACTGGGTATCGAGACCGGTGAGGCCGCGCGCCTGCGGGACCGCGCCGACCGTCGCCGCCGGATAGGGGAGGTCGCGGACGAGCTCCTGGGCGATGGCGCGCGGATCCACGCCGAACTGCTGGGGTCGGATCCACACCGTGCCGATGTACTCGTCGTTGCACCACACGGAATACGGCGAGTAGTCGCTGCCTGGTCTCGGGTCGTTCATCGGAACCTGGCGATAGTCGCCCGCCGAGGTCTTGCGCAGTTCGTACGCGCCCGAAGGAATCCAGCGGCGGAGACACCCGGTGCTGGGATCCGTTCCGCGACGGGGGCGGACTTCGGTCCAGTTCCCGGTCCGGCCGAGCTTCACGTGCGCGCCGGTGGGGTCGGTGCTTACCGCGACGGTGGCTTCGGTTGTGGGCGCGGCACCAGCAGTGCGAATGACGCCGGTCGCGGCCAGCGTTATCAGGACCCACACGAGCGCAGGGCGGGAGAGTTGCATGCGGATCGCCACCATCCTTTGGTTGAGTTCCCATCCATGGGATGCAGATCAGCCCGAGTCCCCTCGCGCTCGTCACCCGCCCCGGGCTCGGACATCAGAGTATGGAGATACGCGCGGAATGTCGGCGCGGGTGGAGTGATTTACTCAATCTTGGGGAGGCGGGAGTCGGGTACCCGTGACGACAACACGCCGTCGGTTTCCCACCGCTCCAACGTGGAGTCGTCGGTGCCGAGCAGCTCGCGCAGAACTTCCCGGTTGTGTTCGCCGCGATAGGCAGGGACTCCGCGAGACCCGGTGGTGGCGCCAGAGAATCGCCAGGGTGATTGCGGGATCGACACCGTGCCGCCAACGCGGTCGTCGACCTCCACGACTGCACCACGTTCGTGAGCCCACTCGCTCGTTGCGGCTGCGGCCGTGGTACGCACGACGCCCATCGGGAAACCGTGGTCGCCGAGGACGCGCTCGAGCAGGTCGAGATCGGTGAACGTGAGCGTCCAGGCTTCGATGATCTCGATCAACGCGGCGCGGTTGGCGCGGCGCACGGAGAGCGCGAAGCGCGGATCGTCGAGGATGTCTGCGCGGTTCATCGCCGCGGAATACAACTCCAACAAACCGGGTCCTGCTGGGTCGCCGGCGATCACAATCTGCGGTCCCGCGCCCGTGCGCAGGATGGGCGTGTACGGCGGCGACATCGCAGGGCGGTAGTCACCAACGTCCACGGACGACAAATCCCAATGCGTGAAGTCGTTGGCGTGGAGGAGGGCTTCGGCCATGTCGACATCTACCCACTGGCCGCGCCCAGTGCGCTCCCGTTGGAAGAGCGCCGCGTTGACCGCAGCTGTGAGGTGAAGCCCGGCGTACACGTCGGCATGGCTCATCGAGTCTTGGAGCGGGACCCCGCCCGTGGAGTCACCCGCGGCGTCGGCCCGGAACCGTCCCCCCGCTTCGATAAGCCCCATCTCGGCATGGATGACAACTGCATAGGCGCGCCGGTTTGCCCAACTTCCGGTCTGTCCGTAACCACTGATCGACGCCAGGATCAGGCGCGGATTGCGAGCGGAGAGCTCCGGCCATCCGATGCCGAGACGGTCAATCACGCCCGGCCGGAAGTTCTCGATGACCACATCCACGTGCGCGGCGAGATCCAAGACGATCGCCGCGGCATCAGGGTGATGAAGGTCGAGCGAGATATTGCGTTTCCCGGTGTTCTGCTGCGCGTAGTACAGCGAGATCGAACCGACCTTGGGCTGAGCGAAGCGGACGAGGTCGCCTTCCGGCGGTTCGAGCTTGATGACATCCGCGCCGAGGTCGGAAAGGTTCCTTCCGGCGATTGGCCCGGAGAGGACGCGTGAAAGATCGAGGACGCGGATGCCGGTGAGTGGTCCGTCCAGCGGGGGGCGTTCCATGCGCGGCGTCAGATGACCGCGCCGTGGGTACCGTCGTCACGTACGACGTCGAGACCGAACGCGGCCCATGCCTGCATCCCGCCTTCGAGATTGATGGCGTCGAGGCCCTGTTCTCGCAGAAATGCAGTGGCCTGCGCGGAACGGCCACCGACGCGACAGATGCACAGGATCGTGCGATGGGAGGGGAGGCTGGCCCATACGTCAGGGATGGTCGCGAGCGGATGCGAGATCACGCCCGGCGCGTGACCGGCTTCGTACTCATCGAGCTCCCGCACATCGAGCAGTACTGGATCGGCGAGTTCGTCGACGTCGCCAACGGTGATGGACGGGATGTCGTCACTCATGATGTACGTGACCGTTTCACTGGGCTCTTGGAGGGTGTCTTCTTGGTCGCGGGCTTCTTGGCCGCGGATTTCTTCGTCGGGGTCTTGGTCACGGGCTTCTTGGCCGGCACGGTCTTGGGCGTCGGGGTCTTCTTGGCCGGCGTGGTCTTGGGTACGGCGGTCTTCTTGGGCGCCTTCCTGGTCGGAGCGGTCTTTGCGACCGGGGATTTCTTGGTCTCGGTGTTGCGGATCATGGACTTCTTGGCGCGGACCGACTTCGCCGCGGACTTCGCGGGGGCTTTGGTCACGGGCTTCTTGGTCGCGGGCTTCTTGGTCGCGGGCTTCTTGGTCACGGGCTGCTTGGTCGCGGGGGTCTTGCCGATCGCGGTCTTCTTGGCGACGCGAGTCTTCTGACCCGACGACTTCTTGGTCGCGGCGGCCTTGAGACTCGGTTCGGCCTTCTCAGACGTCTTGGCGTCCTGCTTCCCAGAGTCCTTCTTGCCGGTGACCTTCTTCCCCGTGGCCTTCTTGCCTGGCTCATGGGCGGCGGCGCCCTTCTTCGACGAACGCTGCTTCGGCACGTAGTCGGCCGTCGACTTCTTCGGGCGGCTGCGCTTGACTTCAGCCTGCACCGTTTCCTCGCTTGGCGCGCCTGCCACCTTCGCGAAGCCGGGGAGTGCGAGTTCGATGCCGCGGCGTGGCGCGTCGACGGCCTGCACCACGAATGTGCGGGTCTCGCCGCGGGTGAGCACATCACGCGCGCGGGTTGGTCGGGGCTCGCCCATCGCGGCGATCGGCACGTAGCAGCGCACGCCGTCGACTACCACGAAGGCACCGTGGGACGAGAAGGCGTCTACCTCACCCTCAACATCGGTCCCGAGCCGGTGATCGATCACGAACTGGAGGAAGGGCGCGGGCTCGTTGACCGCTTCGGGCTCGGCGGTTTCGACCGCGGGCGTACTGCCGCGACCGCCTCGCCGGCGCCGCCGACCACCGCTGCTGCTCGTGGTCATCACGTCGGCGGTGGCTTCCGCGATCGCTTCGCGGACTTTCTCTTCGGGACCTTTGTCCTTCTTCGCCTTTTGTGTGGTCTTGCGGCTCACAATGCCGCGCACGGGCCGTCGCAGCGAGAAGATCCAGCCAACCGCCGGTACGGGCTTGCCGCCGATCAACCGACCCGGCTCGAACAGCCAGTCGTACTCAGCGTGAAACTCTTGAAAGGAGTCGTTCGACACCACGGTCGCGCTCGTGCGGTTCGCGATTTGCAGCAGGAAACCATCGCCGCGCCCGACCGCTCCGGCCGGCGGTGACACGACCTCGTTGGCGATTTCGAGTTTCGAGAACGCCACCCGTTCGGCGGGGTCGATCCGATGCTCGAAACTCGCGTCGACGACCACGGTCACCATCGCGCCCGGATGTTCGCCGCGAAAGGCAGCAACCGAATCCCGGAGTTGCGCCAGGCTGGGCTCGGTGCGGCCTTCGGTCGCGAGGTTGGAACCATCGATCACAAAATGATCTGCCATGTTCAAGCGTCCTTGCGGGAATTGATTCGGTGGGTGTTCATGAGAGTGTCACTCCTAGTTCGGTGGCAGCCAGGCCACGCAACAGCTTGTAGTCGGCCTTGCCATTCGGCGCGCGGTGCATGTCTGAAAGCAGCACGATCCGCTTGGGGATCTTGTAGCCCGACAGGCCGCGGGTCTTGCAGTGGGCGCGCAGTGCATCTTCGTCGACCGGCGCGCTCGCGACCACCATGGCCACCACCATCTCACCAAATCGAACGTCGGGGATGCCAACGACCACGCAATCGTCGACCGCCGCGTGTTCGCGCAGCGTGAGCTCGACTTCTTCGGGGTACACCTTCTCGCCGCCGGTGTTGACCGTGGCCGAGCCGCGGCCGAGGAGCCGAATGGTGCCGTCGGGTTCGACCGTTGCGTAGTCGCCCGGGATCGAATACCGCGTGCCGTTCACGACGCGGAAGGTCTTGGCCGTCTTCTCGGGATCGTTGAAGTAGCCGAGCGGTATACGCCCGCCGACGCCCACCATCCCCACTTCTTCGCTTCCGGGTACCACTTCGCGCCCATCGTCGGTGAGGACCTGGACACGCTTGTTCACGGCGAAGCGCGCCGGGGCGATTTCGCGGTCCTCGGCGCGCGCCGAGGACCGCGACATCAACCCTTCGGAAGCGCCGAGTGAGTCGAGCAGGGTGATGGTGGGGAGATGGGTGAGCAGCGCGCGCTTCACGTCGGGGCTCCACGTGACGCCACTCGACGTGATGGCGCGCAACGACTCGAGCGACCAGCGGCTGCGGCCGGCATCGAGCGCGAGCAAGAGCGGGCGAGCGAAGACATCGCCCACGATGGTCAAGACTGCGACCTGGTGATGGTCGATCTCGTCCCAGATTCGGTGAGCGTCCAAACCCATCTCGTCGATGAGGACGACGGTGCCGCCGCCCGCGAGAGTCGAGAGGGTGATGAACAGGCCCGTACCATGCATGAGAGGACACGCGGGAAGCGTGGTGCCGGCGCGTTTGCCAGCATGGATTGTCGCCAACGGATCCGGCGGTTCGGTACCCGGCCGACCCATCTGCCAGAGGGCGGCGTAGAGGTCGTCGTTGCGCCACATCACACCCTTGGGCATGCCGGTCGTGCCCCCGGTGTAGAGGAAGATCAGATCGTCACCATCGGGAGTGCGGTTGCTCTCCAATCGGGCGCCGCTCACTGCCGTGTCATACCCGGCGCCGAGTTCGATGACCGCGGGTGATGTGGGCAGTTGACGAACTGCATCCTTCACCGTGGCGAGGAACTGGGTCTCCGTGATCACCACTCGTGCTTGCGAGTCGGCCAGCAAGTAACGAGTCTCTTCAACGCCGTACCGAAAGTTGACGTTCACCGGGATCGCGCCGAGCTTCAAGGCCGCGTAGAACGTCTCGAGGTATTCGGGTCGGTTCACGAGGTCGATCGCGACCTTGTCGCCGGAGCCCACCCCGAGCGCGGCCAAGTGTCCGGCAAGCCGGGCCGCTCGATCTTCAAACTCCCCGAAGGTTCGTTCGGCCGTTCCACACACGATGGCTACCCGGCCCGGCGCCGCGTCGGCGATCGCATCCCACACGTGGGCAAAGTTCCATCCGGCCATTCGGGCCACGCTACTGGCGCACCGCGGTTTCCCAAGGTGTCGCCCGGTGTCGGTTTCGCCGGGTGTGGCAGTCCGGGGTCGAAGTATTGTTCTCCGCGATGCCTGACGACTACGCCACCCGCGCCGAAGCTTGGGACCATCTTGTGATGGCGGTCTCGGATCGCCCGGCGAGTACCGGTCGGGGCGTGCATCATGCGGCGTTTATCTGCTCGGACGTGCTGGCGACGATCGCGTTCTACCAAGACCTGCTCGGGTTTCCCGTGGTGGAGATCTTCGAGAACCGCGACTACCCGTCGAGCGCACATCTCTTCTTCGACATCGGCAACGGCAATCTCCTCGCGTTCTTCGACTTTCCGGGCTTCGAGCATCCTGAGTTCCACGAGACGCTGGGCGGTGTTCAACACGTTGCGATCTCGATGGCGCCGGCGGAGTTCGTCGCGCTCAAAGTGCGGCTCTCAGCGGCCGGGGTCGAGTACCGAGGTCCAGACCTCGGTGTAGAGAACTCGGTCTACGTGCGAGACCCCGATGGACTCCAGATCGAGCTGTGTACCGCCCCGCTGCTCAACACCAACTTCGACTGAGGCACAGTGGTTCCGTCCACCGCTGGACGTACCGCTGGGTTGGTGGAATATGGACAAACTCGCTGCTTACTGGCGCACCCTCAGCACGCCGAGTTGGTCCAAGCGTTCGGTCGCTTCCGCGCGATGACGCCGGGCCGCTTCGGTGTCGCCCAACGCGAGATCCACCTCGGCGAGCACCATGAGCGACCGCGCAACTTCGAACGATGTCGTGCGGGTACGCGCCTCTTCGAGGCTCCCGGTGATCGACTGGCGGGCTCCTTCGACATCGTTGGCAGCCAACAGCGCCTGGGCTCGGATACGTAACAACGGACCGTGATCCACCACGCCGCCGAGCGCGAGGTCACGCTGAAGTGTCTCGCCTGCCAGTTCCAGCGCACCTTCGGGATCGCCGGTGCCGAGAAGAAACTCGGCCGTGCGAACGTCGACCTCGATGACATCAGAGTCGGCTCCGATGTCCAGCAGCTCGGCCCGGGCGCGAGCGAAGCGCTCCCGCGCATCGTGGTGCAGGCCCCGTGCTGCGGCAATGCGGGCCAGGTGCATCTGAGCCATGGCCGCGCCCCCGCGGTAGTCGGCGGCACGCCACACGCGATCCACGTCGGTGATGAGATCGTGAGCCTCGTCGATGCGGCCCTGATCGATCAAGACCTCGCCGATGTTCAACGCACCGAGTGCGGCATCGACCGCGTTACCGGTGCGGATACGTAGTCCTTGGGCGCGTTCGTAGAGCTCCACGGCGTCGTCCCATCGGCCATCGAAGTATGCGAAGCCACCGAGATTGTTGAGCACTACGGCCTGTCCGGCGAGGTCGCCGATCTCGGCATAGAGCTCCAGCGCTCGTTCCGAGTGGATCGCCAGTTCGGGTTGCCCCAACGACACGTGGGCCCAGTCCAACATCGAGCGGGCTTGGGCCTCCGTTCGACGGTCACCGATCGCGACCGCGGTGTCGATCACGGCGAGACATTCGGTCACCGCTTCTTGGGATCGGCCTTGGGCTTGGCGGATCGTGGCGTACCAAGCGCGAAGCTGGACGCGCACGCGAATCGCCGGGCCCGTTTCCTCGGCCGCAAGGATCTTGAGTCCGCGCCGAACCGCGCGGACTCCCTCGGACGTTCGCCCGGTGCGCTCGGCGATCCAGGCTTCTTTGAGCAGGATTCGCGCGGCGGCAACGGGATCGGGACCGTGCAGCCGACGGCTGGCGCGAAACGCCACGAGCGCTGCGTCGTAGATGCCGGCGCGCTCGCGCGCTTCGCCGAGCTCGTCCCACGCCTGGGCGAGGTCGAGGGCGACCACGTCAGCGCCACGACGCGCCGCATTGATGGCGCGTTCGAGCAGTTCGGCGGCTTCGATGTTCGCGTATTTCGCGATTGCCCGTCCGGCTGCCACCCGGGCGAACCGCCAGGCGTCGTCGTAGCGCTGCGCGTGGAAGTAGTGGAGCGAGAGCAGTTCGGCTTCGGACTCGGGGTGGTCGCCGAGGGGCCCGGCGATTGCATCACCGGCCCGCGCGTGTAGCTCGCGGCGACGTCGGAACGGCAGCTCGTGATACGCGGCGTCGCGTACGAGGGCGTGGCGAAACCGCAGTGCCCCGGGTCCCGTGAAGGTCAGAATCCCCTTCAGTTCTTCCCATACGTCGTGGTCGGGGGGCGGGAGGTCGTCGGTAATGAGCGCAGCCAGTTCGTCCAGCAAAAAGCTCTGACCCAGGACGGACGCCACTCGTACCAACGCTCGCAGTTCTGGGTGGAGACGATCGATCTGCGCGGTCACGAGCGCGTCGACCGAATCGGGGAGCTCAGAAACGTCCCCGCCGTGGCGCAGGGTTTCGAGCAGCTCCTCGAGGAAGAGGGGATTGCCGGCCGCGCGCTCGGCGAGAAGGGCAATGTCTTCAGCGCGGAGTGGGGAGTCGTCGGTCGCGGCGATCAGCGCGCGGGTTGCGTCTTCGGTGCTGAGTGGTTCGAGGAGCATCGACCGGGTGTGGCTGCGGTCAACCAGGTGATATCCGGCGGCATCCACGCGGCGGGTGAGACACACCAACGCGGGTCGCTCGGGGATGGCCCGGATGATCTGATCGAGCACGAGGCTCGATGCGTCGTCGATCCAGTGCGCGTCTTCGATGATGACCACGACCGACGGTGGGAGGACCGCGTTGAGGAAGGTGGCCGTGACTTCGCGGACTTTGTCCGGCACGAACTCGGGCGCGATCGCCGCAACTTCCGGCGTGGGCGGGAGGTCGAGGTCGAGCGGCACGCCCAGGAACGGAAGCCAGGGTTCAAGTTCCGGTGTGTGCCACGCCACTGCTTGGGCGAGAGCATCGGCCACGACCTCGCTCTCCGCGGTAGGGGGCTGGGCGAGCACATCGTGGAGTAACCACCAGACCGCCGCGTACGGGCTCGTTGCTTCATACGGATCACACGCGATGCCGAGTACCGGGAGATCGATCGCGAGGCGGCGGAGTTCCTCGATGAGGCGGGACTTGCCGATCCCGGCCGGGCCAACGAGTTCGATAGCGCGACCCTTGCCGTGGCGCACGGCGTCGAGGTACTCGTGAAACGTGGCGAGCTCCGCGGCGCGGCCCACGAGGGGAAGGACCACGGCGGTCCGCGTTTCTCGGCGTTGCGTTGTGCCGAGGGTGGATGCCTCAACCGGCCGCCGCTTGCCTTTCACCATGAACGGTTCGAGTGGAGTGGTGTCGAAATGGGTGCGAGCCCGGTTCAGAATCTCGGGGCTGGCCACGATTTCGCCCGGCGCGGCGCGGGCCATCAACCGTGCGGTCAGGTTCACGGTGTCGCCCATCACCGTGAACGTGCGTCGATACGTGGGTCCCACCTCACCCGCGAACACGGCACCGCGATGAACGCCGATCCGTAGGGGAAGGGGGAGGTCGGTATCGGCGATCCGGCGGACGGCGGCCAGGAGGTTGTCGACATCCTGGCCGGTCGACGCGGGTACGCCCGACGCGAGGATGATCTTGCCGCCGTCCTGGTCCACGTCGGTGGCGAGGAAGGTGACGCCCGCTCGATCCACCTCCCGTTGCACAATGCGGAGGAGCCCGTCGAGCGCGATGGCCACGGCCTCGGGACCGGCAGTACGCAGCAGTTCGTCGGTCCCATCGAAATGGCAGAAGGCGATGCACACCTGACGGTGCTCGGGGTCGCCGCCACCGGCGAGCACGTGCTGACGGATCGCGACCGGGAGGTATTCGTCGAGGTCGAGCTGGTCCGCATTCAGTGAGCGCGGTGCCGGGTCTTCGGGGAGGCGGACGGCCACTCGGCGAAGCCGATGACCCGGGCCCTGACGCGGGCCGATCAGGCGTGCGTCGATCGCGGCGGCGGTCGCATCACTCACGAGGGTCTGGCCGGCGCGGGCTGCGCCCTCCATTTGGGTCACCGTGCTCACGTCGGGTCCCGCGAGGATCAGCTCCTTGTGGGTTTCGCCCACGAGGAAACAGCCGAACGTCCCGGTGTGCACACCAGCCGACATGCGCAGCGTGACCCGGCCGGCACTGGTCTCGATCTTGCCCACATGGCGAAGCCGTTCGTGCATGGTCAACGCCGAGGTTGCGGCGCGGGTCGGGTGGTCCTCGCCCGTGAACAGAATGAGGAGCGCGTCCCCACCGAATTTGAGCAGGCTCCCGCCCGCGGTGTACGCAAGCGCCAGTAGCGCGCCGAAGCAGATCTCTACTGCGTCGGTCACTTCCTCCGCGCCGAGGTTTCCGTGACGAGCGAGGCGCTCCGACATCTTGGTGAAACCCGAGATGTCCACGAAGAGGAGCGAGCCGTCCACCATTTTCCACGATGGGCCACTGCGATCCCGAGCCCACTCGATCGTGAGACGAGGTAGGAACGGTGCCAGCGATCGACGTTGAGCGGACGCAGTGACCATAGGGAGAAGGCGCGGCGTCAGGTGATGCCGAGTTGGCGCAAGATCGTGCCCGAATCGAAGTAGATCCGTTCGCACACGATCCGATCATCCGCGAACTCGAAGATCGCGGCCATGCGCGCCCGGAAGGTCTTGCCGGTGGGGGCGACGCCGAGGAATTCTCCGGAGTGCGTGCCGAGCAGATCGAACTCGACGATCACTGCATCGTCGGCGTGGCGCATCGTGTGGATCTCGTTGCGTTGATCGGGGAATGCCGCCCGGCTCGCCATGTAATAGCCCATGACGTCCTCCGCGCCATCGAAGACCTGCCCGGTGGCGATGAGTTCGTACCGAGGATGGTCGAACGTGGCGAGCGTCGCCTCGAAATCCAAACGGTTCTCTGAGTCCATGTGGTCTCTGATGACCGCGTCGCGTCGAACTCGCAGGCTTGCATCCATCCGCGGAGGCTACGACGGGCCGGGCCGCGCCGTCATGTTGTGTGCCTCGCCGACGTCACCGAGGCCGTTGATGGCGGGCAACCCGTCGTAGCGTGAGCGGATGGAACTGATTTCCGCCCTCACCACTACTGGCGCGATTCGTGATTTCACCGATTCGCCGGTCGACGATGTGGCGATTGCCGCCGTGCTCGACGCCGCACGGTTCGCGCCGAGCGGTGGCAACCGCCAAGGCTGGCAGGTCGTCGTCGTAAAGGATCCCGATATTCGTGCCGGCCTGCGCGACCTGTACCTCGACGGTTGGTATGAGTACCTGGCCCAACGCGCAGCCGGACTCACGCCGTGGTCGCCGCTGGCGGATCGCGAAGTTGAAGCCGCGGCGATCGAAGGTGCGGCGGCGGTGCAGCAGAGCGCCGCTTCCGACGGCTTTGCTGAACAGCTCGACCGGGTCCCCGTTCTTCTCGCGATTCTCGTGGACCTGGGGGCGCTGGCCGCGGTCGACCGGGACCTGGGGCGGTATACCTTCGCCGGAGCCGCGTCGGTGTACCCGTTCGCCTGGAGCATTCTCCTCGCGGCGCGTGACCACGATCTCGGCGGGGTGATCACCACCATGGCGATCCGCCGGGAGTCCGAAGCGCTGGAGCTGCTCGGCGCGCCGACGGGCCATGCTTTGGCCGCGTTGGTGGCGCTCGGCCACCCCGCGCGCACGTTCACGAATTTGACTCGGGCACCAGTGGAATCCTTCACGACCATCGACCGTATGGACGGCCCGGCGTTGGTGGTTGGTTCATGAGTCACGGGGCTCATCGGGGCGACCGCCGGGACCGGCGCGTGTGAGACTCGTTTTACTATGCGTCTGAACCCGTCACCGGTAGCGATCACTGAGTCCAATGAGGCAATTCTGGCGGCAATCGCGGAGGTTGAAACCCCGCCGCTCTTGGCCGCGGTGGCCGGCCTCACAGGTGACCTTTCAATTTTGCGGGCCGATCTGGCGCCGAGCGCGTCCGAGTCGTTCGATCCCACCGCGGGCATCACGCCCGAGATGGCCGCCACCGCCCGGCAACTAGCGGCCGAGGCGCTCGGTCGGTACCGCGACGCGGGGTGCGTACCGGCCCGCGCGCCGGACCCCGCCGCGCTCCGGCGAATGCTGGAGTTCTTCGCCGGTCGGGCGATCGAAGACGACTATGTAGAACTGATGACCGAAGAGCTCGCGCTCGATGGTGTGGACCTGCGTGCACCGGACTGGCGCGCCGCCGATGTCGCGCCGGGCCGCGAGTTCCGCGTGGCGATCGTGGGCGCGGGCATGTCGGGCATCGCGACCGCGCACCGACTGGATCAAGCGGGTGTGCCGTACGTGATATTCGAGAAGAACGCAGATGTGGGCGGGACCTGGCTGGAGAACCGGTACCCGGGGTGTCGGGTCGACGTACCGAACCACTTCTACAGCTACTCCTTCGCGCAGACGAGCGAATGGCCGCAGCACTTCTCGACCCAAGGCGTCTTGCTCGACTACTTCCGCGCCTGTGCCGACGAGTTCGGGATCCGCGACCACGTCCGTTTCGAGACCGAAGTCGTTGATGCCACATGGAGCGACGAACTCCAACTGTGGCGCATCGACGTTCGAGGGCCCGATGGGACGACCGAGACGGTCGAGGCTCACGCGCTGGTGAGCGCCGTTGGCCAGTTGAACCGGCCCAAGATGCCGGACATCCCTGGCGTAGCCGATTTCGGCGGCGAGTCCTTTCACTCGGCGCGCTGGGATGCTTCGGTGGCACTTGCGGGTAAACGAGTGGCGATCATTGGCACGGGGGCGAGCGCGGCGCAGTTCATTCCCGCGGTGGCCGAGACTGCCGCGTCGCTCACGGTCTTCCAGCGCACACCGCCATGGTTGTTGGAGACACCGAACTATCACGACGACCTGCCCGACGGCATGCGCTGGCTGCTCGATCACGTCCCCACATTTGCGCATTGGGACCGTGTGTGGATCTTCTGGCGTTCGCACGAGGTGCTGGTGCCGATGGCCGCAGTGGACGAGAGTTGGGAGTCGACCGAGTCGGTCAGCTTCATGAACGACATGGTGCGCGAAGTCTTCACCGCTTACTACCGGACCCAGTTCTTCGACGCGGAGCTGTTCGACAAAGTGCTGCCGAAGTACCCGCCGTTCGCGAAACGGTTCGTGCGCGACAACGGGATCTGGGCGCGTACGTTCACGCGTGAGACGGTCTCGCTCGATGTCGGCTCGATTGGCGCGATCACTGCGACCGGGGTGCGGATGGCCGATGGTACTGACCATGCGTTCGACGTCATCATCTACGGCACCGGTTTCCAAGCGTCGAGCTTTCTGACGCCGATGGCGGTGCACGGAATCGGCGGCGTGGACCTCCACGAAACCTGGGACGGTGAGGCACGCGCGTACCTCGGGATGACCATTCCGGAGTTTCCGAACCTGTTTCTCATGTATGGCCCGAATACGAACATCGTCATCAACGGCAGCATCATCTACTTCTCCGAGTGCGAGGCGCGCTACATCACCGAGAGCGTGCACATGCTGTTGGCGAGCGGGGCGGGCGCGATGCACGTGCGCGCCGAGGTGCATGACCGTTACAACGATGCCGTCGACGCCGCCAACTCGCAGATGGCCTGGGGCGCGGCGAGCGTGAACACGTGGTACAAGAACGCGTCGGGACGGGTCACGCAGAACTGGCCGTTTTCGCTCCTCGAGTTCTGGCAGCGCACGCGCGCGCCCGATCAGGCCGACTATGTGTTGAGCTCGCCCGCCGCAGTTCTAGGATCGATCCCGTGAACGAGTGGTCGCCGCTCTCCGGAAGTTCCCGTGCCCGACCATCGGAGGTTGCTCCCCGTCTCCTGGTTGGAACCCGGAAGGGCCTCTGGATGTTGGCGGCGAATGCTGCCCGAGACGATTGGTGGATTTCGGAGCCGGCATTCCTCGGTCACATCGTCACGCACGTGGTGTTGGATCCTCGTGATCAGCGAACCCTCGTGGCGGGGGTGAGCACCGGGCATCTCGGACCGACAGTGTTTCGCTCTCATGACCTCGGGGCCACCTGGACCGAAGCTGCTCGTCCACCCGCATTCACCACGGACGAAGCGTTGGCGAGGAGTCTGCGTACGGTCTTCTGGCTGACCCCAGGGCACGCGAGCGAGCCGGGCGTTTGGTACGCGGGCGGATCGCCGCAAGGTCTGTTTCGCAGCGAAGACGGTGGCGACACCTGGGCACCGGTTTCGGGCTGGAATGACCACCCGGAGTGGACCACTTGGGCCGAGTGGCCCGAGGAGAACACACCAGACGGATCGTTGCTCCATTCGCTGATCGTCGACCCACGCGATCCCGCTCATCTGTACCTCGGCATGTCGGCGGGTGGTGTGTTCGAGAGCACCGACCGCGGCGGCGAGTGGACGCCCCGCAACGACGGACTCGCGACGGTCTTTACGCCGGAGGTGGGTCCCAACTTCTTCCACGACCCGCACTGCATTCGTATGCATCCATTGCGGCCGGACCGGCTGTATCAGCAGAATCATTGTGGGATCTATCGCCTCGATCGGCCGGAGCACACCTGGACGCGCATCGGTGACAACATGCCGAACGCCATCGGTGACATCGGATTCCCGATCGAGTTGCATCCGCGCGATCCCGACATCGCCTGGGTATTCCCGATGGATGGCACCGATGTCTGGCCGCGTACGAGCCCGGATGGTCGGCCAGCCGTCTACATCACCCGCGACGGTGGGGAGTCGTGGACACGCCTCGAGCGTGGTCTTCCCGAGCGCGGCTGGCTCACGGTGAAACGCCAGGCCATGACAGTGGACGACGGAGACCCAGCCGGCGTGTATTTCGGGACGACGGGCGGAGAGGTGTGGTCGAGCCGCGACGAAGGTGCCTCGTGGGGCGCGTTGGTCGCGCACCTGCCGGAGATCTACGCCGTCGAGCCCGGCGTTCCGCTTTCGTGAGGTCGTAATGTTGGTCCGGATCCCGACTCCGTTGCGCTCGTATACGGACCAACGAGCCGTACTCGACGCCGATGGTCATACGGTCGCCGAGGTCTTGTTCCACGTGGACAGGCAGTTCCCTGGACTGCGATTTCGAATGGTGGACGAGCAGAATCAGTTGCGGCGCCACATGAAGGTCTTCGTCAACGACGAGTCGGTGCGTGACCTCGAGACTGCCGTTTCGGATGCCGACGTGATCACCATCATGGCGGCACTGTCGGGCGGCTGACCTACGGCGCCGCGTATCGTGGCACCTCCACCGACACGAGCAATGAGGACTTGAGATGACGGAGAGCGGCAGTGAGTTCGTTGGCTACGAGGTACGCGACAACGTCGCGTGGGCGCGGCTGAACCATGGGAAGGCGAACGCATTGTCGGTCGAAGTGCTCACCGCGCTCGACCGGTGCCTGACCCTTGCCGAAGCGGACGCGGCGGTCGGCGCATTGTGCATCACCGGCAAGCCGGGGTTCCTGACCGGCGGGTTCGACCTCTCCGTGATGAAGTCCGGCGACGCCAAGGGAATGGTGGAGCTGGTGTCTCAGGGTGGCGCGCTGTTCACACGCATCTATGCGTCCGGGTTGCCCGTGGTGGTGGCGTGTCCCGGGCACGCGGTGGCCGCGGGCGCCTTGTTGTGTCTCGCGGCGGACGAACGCATTGGGGCCGACGGTGCGTTTCGCATCGGGCTCATCGAAACGCAGATCGGCATGGTGCTCCCGCGCTGGGCGATCGAGTTCGCGGAAGAGCGGCTGAGCAAGCGTCATTTCCAGACCGCGGTCGTCGGCGCACGGATGTACGGACCGGCGGGTGCGCGTGACGCGGGCTATTTCGATGTAGTGGTGGCACCGGAGGAGCTCGACGATGCCGCCCAGGCCGCAGCCACGGTGTGGGCCGCGCTCCCGGGGGCCACCTATGCGGGCCAAGTCACTCAGGTGCGGGGCGCCCGTATTGCCAAGCTCGAAGCCGCCGTTGCCGCCGATCGAGCCTTCGCCGGGCGCTGACCGGCATTGGCGCGATCCCACGCGTGAGAGCGCAGCGCCGCTCACGCTCCAACGTTTGTCAGTTTGTGTGCGGTTACGAGACTGTCAGAATGAGCTGTGGTGCGGTGACGGTCTCGCGGCTCGCGAAGTAGACGGTGTCACTGGCGGTGGTCTTCATGGCGAAGCTCACCAGGCCTTCGGCGGTCACTGCCGTGGTCACGTCGACCTCGACCCACGTGCCCGCAGTGCAAATCCCGATCGTGCCGAGCTTGGTGCCCGTGATCAGCGGCGCGGTGTTCCAGGTGAGGGCGCCCGCGCCGGTCTCGATCCAGTTCGGGTTGACCGAATACCAGTCGCCACCGCTCGGACTCGCGTCGGCCACGAACAGCCGGAGCTTGGCGGAGGTCACCGCATGCCCCTGCAATCCGGCGACGTTGAACTTCACGTAGGGGCGCTTCTCGTTGGTGCCGGTGAGCTTCCCGTGCATCGCGGTCTGGTTGCCGTACACCGTGGTCGGGCTATCGAGTGTTGCGTAGGTGTCGGCAACGGCGTTGAAGGATGTGGTGGGAGGCACCGAGGTGACGACGACGCTCTTGGTGATGCTGTTGGTGCCGAAGCCGTTGTCGACGGTGAGGGTGACCGGATAGCTGCCCGCGCTTGGGAACGTGTGCGCAGGATTCTGGAGGGTGCTGTCGGTGATGGTGTCGTTGTCGAAGTCCCAGGCCCAGCTGGTCGGGGCGTTCGTGGAGGTGTCGGTGAACGCGATCGACAGTGGCGGGCTGGCGGCCGGGGCCGAGGTGAAGTTCGCGACGGGTGGTGACGGAGCGTTCACGTGCACCGTCTGCGTGACCGGCGGGCTGGTGCCCCCGGAGTTGGATGCGGTGTGTCTCACGCTGAAGTCGCCGGCCGCGGCGAACGTGTGGGTGGGGTGCTGCGCGGTGCTGTCGACGGTGCCGTTGTTGTCGAAGTCCCAGGTCCAGCCGTTCGGGGAGTTGGTCGAGGTATCCGTGAACTGGATGGTGAATGGCGGGCTCGCGAGCTGGCTCGTGGAGAACGAAGCCACTGGCGGGAGACCAGATCCGCAGCACACGTCGAAAACGAACACGGCGTAGCGGAGTGGATCGCCGGTGGACCGACCGTCGTATCCGTCGTAAACGTAGAACTGGTCATTGATCAACTCGACGGCGCGGCTGTCTCTCATGCCGAAGGACGTGAGGGTGAACGTCCAACCGGTGACGAGGGCCTTGGTGTTCCAGTTCACTCTCGACAACCTGACGGAGGAACGCGCGACGAACAGGTCGTTGCCGTCGTCGGAGAAGCTCATGCCGTAGATGCCGGACAGGCCGGACACGCCGAAGGTCGAGCCCGATGCGTTGGTCGCGAAGTCATAGGTACGGATCGCGCTGCCCACACCCACATAGACCTTGCGATCGCCGGGATGCCACGCGGACGCGGTGTAGTCGGTCCCGCTCGGAAGCGGCTGCCATGCCTCGGGATGAAAGGTGCTGCCTGCGCCGCGCTTCAGCCGGAACGAGGTTGGGAGAATCGAGCTCGAACAGCACTTCCCGTTGAAGACGTAGAGGGTGTCGTTGATCTTGTCGTACGCGATCGCTTCGAGATCGGCGTCACGGTTGGATCCGGCCGCGCTTCCACTTCCCGTTCCGGTACCACTGCTGTACTGCTTGGTCGCTTCAAGCACCGGGTCCTGGATGCTCGACTTCAGCGCGCCCGTGTACGGATTGATCTCCCATATCGAGTCGCCGTTGTCCTCGGCGAGCCAGAGTGAGTCGGTGCCACCGATGTTCGGGTGCGCGGGGTCGTTCGGCACGAACGCGGAACCCTCACCGTCGCGGGTTGACGAACTGGTGCCGACGAACGGCGTGGTGCGGATGGTGCGCACCAGTGAGAGGCTCGGCGTCGAGGTGTTCGGCAGCGCGGCCGCCGGAGTTGCGGTCCCGACGATGGGAACGGTGCCGACCAGCAGACCAACGACGATTGCTAGCCGCGTGCCAATCCCAGTACGAGCCATCTTGACATCTCCGTCCTCAGTCGAATCCGCCCACCGCGGAATTGTGACTCTCGCGCATCCTTCCAAATCAGGCAAGTACCAGCAAGTGCCAGCAAGTGCCAGAACCAGGAGCATTGCCGGTTGCCGGGCGATCCCGTACGGTCTGCGCCCATGCGATCCTCTCGCCAGATGGTCGGCCTTCGCCTCGCGGTGGCGGTCGTCGTGCTCGGAGCGTTCGCCGCGGCGTGTGTGCCCCGTCCGAATTTCGCCCCTCCGGTGGGCCCGCGGCCCGAGCTCGGCCACTCGGGGCGCTGGTTCACCGACCATTGGGGTCGGGTGATCAACCTGCGCGGCGTCAACTTCGTCCAGAAGTTCCCGCCGATTTCGCCCGCCGCCGCGGGCTTTGGCGCGGATGACGCCCGCTTTCTCCACGATGAGGGATTCAACGCCGTTCGACTCGGCGTGGTCTTCGGCTCCGTGATGCCCGAACCCGGCGTCATCGATCAGGGGTACGTCGATTCGATCGCCGAGACGGTGCGCGTTCTCGCGAAGGAACAAATCTTCACCCAGCTGGACTTCCACCAAGACGGCTTCGGACCGTTGGTGCACGGCAACGGGTTCCCCGAATGGGCCACGCTCACCGATGGCTTGGCGAACCCGCCCGACCCGTTCCCTACCTACTACCTCACGAACCCCGCGCTGCAGCGAGCGTTCGACAACTTCTGGGCGAACAGGCCGGGTCCCGACGGTGTACCGCTGCAGACGCACTATGCGTCGGCGCTGCGCGCGATCGCGAAGGCGGTTGCATCCGAGCCCTACGTTTTGGGCTACGACCTCATGAACGAGCCGTGGCCGGGGACCGATTGGTCATCGTGTGTGACCGGTTGCCCCGATCTCGAGGCAAGGTTGATTGTTCCGTTCGCGCAACGGATGACCCGAGCGGTTCGCACGGTTGACCGCGACCACTTTGTCTTCACTGAACCGTTCGTGCTGTTCAACTTCGGCTCGGCCGACACGTCGCTCTCTGGCATCGGGGCGCCAAAGAGTGGACTCTCGTTCCATGCGTACGCAGCATCGATGGAGGCTGAGGCGGCACCAATGGACCGCGCGATCGCCGCAGGGGCACGAGGCGACGCGTTACTCGCGACCGAGTTCGGAGCCACGTCCGATACCACCACGCTGCGACGCCTGACCGATGCGTTCGATCGCCGTCTGCTGCCCTGGATCTTCTGGGCGTACGACGAAAACCTCGTGCGCGATCTCACCGTGGCGCCAACGGGAGACAACGTGAGGACGACTGCCGCCGATGCCCTTGTACGTCCGAACCCAATGGCAGTCAACGGAACTCCGGCCCGCGCCTCCTTTGATCCGGAGACCGGCGTCTATGACTTCACCTACGTCACCACCCGTCCGGACGGCTCACGCGCGGACCCGAAGTATCGGACGAGCCTCGTGTTGCCGCGCCGCGTGTATCCGGACGGCTACACCGCGACCGTCAACGGCGCGAGTGTGCGAACGTGTTCGAGCACGCTGGTCTTGCGCAACGATCCTGCGGCTGCCACCGTGACCGTCCACATCACGCGCGGCGGTCGTTGTGCCAAGCCCAAGATCGCGAAGGTGCCGTAGCCAGGCGCGGTCACCGGTGTCAGTCGGCGAATGCCGCGTGCGCGGTGGCCAAGCCTCCGGGCGCGGTTGACCAGTAGTCGTACGTGCCGTGATCGCGGAAATCGATCGCGGCATCCACGAAGGCCGCGATCGCGGCGCCGTAGAACCCGCTCCCGATGCTGATGCGCTTCACGCCGATGGCAGCAAGCTCCATGACGGGTGGAGTGCCGGGGAACGGAAGGACGTTGACCGGCCGATCGAGCGCGGCCACCAACGTGCGGAGGTCATCGAGGCTGGTGATTCCTGGCGCGAACAGCACGTCGGCGCCGGCCTCTTGGTACGACTGCAACCGTTCGATGGTGTCAGTGAGGTCGCGGATGCCGCGGAGATAGTTCTCGGCGCGACCGGTGAGCACCAACGGGTTCGGCCCGCTGTGCGCGGCCTCGGCCGCGGCAAGGACTCGATCAGCCGCGAGTGAGCGGTCGTAGATCGGGTCATCACCGGGGCCGCGATAGTCCTCGACGGAACAGCCGGCGATGCCGGTCGCCGTAGCGAGGCGCACCGTGTCCGCGACTCCGGTGGGGTCATCTGCAAAACAGTTCTCGAGGTCCGCGCTGACCGGGATCGTGACGGCCGCGGCGATCATGGCCGCGTGTTCGAGGACCTGGTCGCGAGTGAGCGCACCGTCGAGCCGACCGAGGGTGCCGGCAAACCCGGAGCTGGTGGTCGCGATCGCTGTGAAGCCGAGCGATTCGAAGATCCGAGCCGAGCCCACATCCCAGGGGTTCGGCATCAGCAACGGTGAAACCTGTTGATGCAGCTCGAGGAACCGTTCGAAGAGTGATTGCGTCATGGCTCCGAGAGTAGGTCCGGGCGGCCCGCGGTTGTCTAGCGAGATTCGGACGGCTCGGTGGAGTTGCCGAGTTCCTCCCGGGAGCGGATCCCCAGCTTCTTGAAGATGTTGTGGACGTGGCTCTCCACCGTGCGGCGAGAGATATAGAGCGCGGCGGCGATCTCCTGATTCGTACGGCCGGCCATGACCAGCTGGATCAGATCGCGTTCGCGCGTGGTGAGGTGGCTCCCGCGTGCCGAGAGGCGCGCATTCGCGATCGCGGGAGTGTCGGCACCGGTGCCGGTCGTGTGGGCGTCGAGCCAGAGCAGCGCTCGTGCCGCGACCGCGGTCTGACCATCCGCGTGCGCCCGGCTGCACGCGATGGCGGCGGTATCACCGGCCCACAGATTCGCGCCGAGAGCGCGGAAGGTATCGGCGCGCCCGAGCAGCTCGGCTGGGTCGATCCTGCCGGGGGCGGGGGCGCCCGCAA